>CAYFUO010000054.1:0-11816 GCA_964346255.1 uncultured Actinomyces sp.
CCAACTGCCTAGCTTTGATCTCAGCGTTCTTACGTCTTTGTTCCGACCAAGATTCATCCATGTCAAACAGCCTAGCGGCAAGGACCCAAGCGCGCCCCAACCCGCCGCAACTAACAATTGGTGCTACCCGAAATGGGGGACAATGGGCTGGTGGAGGGCGGTCGACGCAAGATTGGGCGCGCCCTGCTGACGACACATTTGAGGAGGACACGTGAACGCGTTGCAGGAGAAACTTGGGGCCCGATGGTGGTGGGTGACCGGGCTTTCCCTAATCGCATTTATTGGCGTCTACATTTTCGCCGTGAGAACCTATTTGGGCCAGTACTTGGAAGACTCCGCGCTCCTCGGGGCGAAACAGGTGGATAAGCCTGAGATCCTCGAGTCCTTAGAAACTCTTCACACCATTTCCGTCGTCTCGTTGGTGCTAGTGGTCCTCGCCGTTGGAACTTTGGGGCTGCTGCGCCACTCGTTTAGGATCGCGTTCGCCTCAGTTTCGGTGATCGTTGCCTCCGTGCTGACCACAGAGGCCTTGAAGAAAATCATTCTGCCGCGCCCCGACCTCGTGAACATCTACCCGGATGCTGCCCACAACTCTTTCCCCTCAGGTCACACGACCATCGGGATGGTCATAGTGATCGCCCTGCTACTAGCCGCGTCCTACTCGTGGCGGGGCCCCGTCATGCTGCTCACCCTGTTTTGGGGGGTGTCGATAGGGGCGGCGACCATCACAGCCTCGTGGCACAGGTTGTCGGACACGATTGGTGCGGACTTTGTTGTCCTCATTTTTGGTTCCCTCGCGGCGCTCTGGCTACTGCGGGGCGGTGCGATCAAGCGGGAGCCTCCGCGCCTCTACCCTTTGAGGACGGTCGTGACGGTGATCCTGTCCGTGGTGGCTGTTGGGGCGCTCGTAGTTGGCGGGATCCTTGCGGTGAAAACCGTGCAGTTCTGGGACATCATCCCCCAGTTGGAGGCTGCCCGACAGGCTGGGGTGGAGCCACACTTGACTGCCCATGAGGACCCCCAGTTCACGTACAACCTGTTCCTCGCAGCCCAGTCGCTGGCGCTAGCGTTCTCCTCGCTCGCTGCCCTCTGGTTTTGGGCGACCTTCCACCGTCTAGCGACGGCGCCCACGCAATAGTTCTCCAGCCACCCGCTCCCACTCACCGCACTTTCGGGGTTGGACGCGCAGCGGCGCGCACGTGGCGGGGCCCTGAAGGGCGGCTTGAAAACACGAAACATGAGGAACCTGCCACGAAACCCGGTGTTCGCCCTCGTTCTTGGCAACTACCGTATGTTTCGTGGGCGCCACCCGAGCTTTCGGGACAGTCAGGCGTCACCCGACAGGCGAGGCCCTACAGCGCCCACACCAACGGCACCAGCAGGATCTTCATGAGGATGGAGACCGCGAAGAGACTCGAGTAGGCGTTCTCCACTCGCTCATCCACAACGCGCGCGTCAGCTGCCTGCAAGACCGCTGGTTGACCCAAGAAACCGGCGACGCCCCCCGCCGTCCGAGCAGCTGAAAGGCCCGCAACTCGGCCCACCACCACCATCACGATGACACCCGCGAGCGCAGTCACTCCCCCGACCGCTAAAGCCTGCACGCCTTGGTCGCCGGCCAACAACTGCGCTACCGCCGGGCCAGTGGACAAACCGAGCGCCGCCAAGAAGAGGACTAAACCCAAGTGGCGTACCGTCAGGTTCGCGCCCTCGGGCATCGACCAGACCAGTGGGCCCGTGCGCCGAAGACTACCCAAAACCATTCCCACCACTAGGGGGCCGGCCGCTGGCCCCAACTGGAAGGTGCCGCCCGGGATCGGGAAAGAAATCAGACCCAGTAAGACCCCCAGCAAGAGACCCAAGCCGACCGGTAGAACGTCAATTTCTGACACCGACTTGTAGGAGTCGCCCAGGTGCGCGCGAACCGCGCCGTATTTGTCGGCGGGCGCCACCACAGCCAACTGGTCGCCAGCCTGAAGTACGAGGTCGTCGCGGGCCAGTAAGTCTAGGTCTCCCCTGCGGACGCGAGTGATTAGGGCCCCGAACCGGGCGGGGAGACGCAGACTGGAAACAGGGTGCCCCAACAGGTCGGGGTTGGAGAGAAGCACGCGTTCGAATTCCACGTTTGAACGATCGTCCGCTAAATGCCCCCTCGTCATCTCACCTATCTTCTCAGCGACCGCCTCGGGCTGGCCCGGCTCTCCCACTACAACAACCAGGTCGCCTTCCCGAAGTTCCTCACCGGGCACCAACACCCGGGTTACGCCTTCTCTCCGCACGTAGGAAAACCGAACGTGCTGTTCCACCCACTCGGGGATGTCTGAGGGGAGAACGGAATGCCCCACCCTCACGGTCACCGCGTGAAGCCCCCGCCCAGCGAGGGACTCCGTGTCCTTCTCCCCCTTCCACTTCCAAGTGGCAACAAACGTGGCCACGATGATCCCCACTAAAACGCCGACAGGGTAGGCGGTCGCGTAGCCGACCGCTGCCTGTGGGTCCCCACTGAGCCGTGAGGCCGCGTCCAACGCGGGGGCGGCGGTGAGCGCCCCCGTGAAGACCCCAGTTGAAAGGGCGGGAGAGAAACCGAGAGCGGCGCCCGCCAGCCCCGCAACGAGGGCGCCCGCCACGGACGCCAGCCCCGCGCCCAAGATGAGGGGCGCGTTCGTCTTGAGAGAGGAAACAATTGTGGCTCCCGACGCGATGCCCACCGTGTAAACGAAGAGGGCCAGCCCAACCTGTTGGACCACGGTGAAACCCTCAGAAAGATCCGGGTTCGCAGCAGAAAGTGCGAGCCCCACGAACAGGGCTCCCGCCGCGCCGAGCCGCACGGGACCCAAACGGATGGCGCCCACCGCAGCGCCAGCGGCCATCACGAGGAACAGGGTGAGTAACGGGTTGTCCGCAAGCACAGACGTCATGACCTCAAGGATAGCGGGCCCACACCCGCAAGCCGGCTAGGGGTCTTCGATGACCTCCGGGAAGATCACGTCTTCGTCCTCTGATTCTTCCAGTTCCCCAAACACTGCTCCGACTGCGTCGATGATTCCGCGGGCGAAAGTCCCGCCCGCAACCCCACCAGCAGCACCACTAGCAGCCAGCACTGCGACAGTCCTGGGGTCCTTCGGCATCCCCGCAGAGGGACGTGCGAAACGACTCAGGTTCTCAACCACCATGTTCCCCACCGGCAAAGAAACGCTGGCCATGAGGGCGGTGCGCAAGGCGGACTGGACGCGGGGGTCGGTGGCAGGAATGCCCCTCAAACGCGCGTGGGCCAGGATGTACAGCACCGTGGTTGAAAGCAGCCCGGCGGAAGAAAGGCGGTTCAGAAGGGTCTGTGGGATCCCAAAGTTGCGCCGCCCCGCGACCGCTAGGCCCTTCGACGCTCCGGAAGCAGTCGAGACTGCAAGCAAAACTGAGTCGAGCCTCTTCAGCGACCTCTTTGTCGTCTTCGGCCCAACCCCGATCCGTAACTTTCGCAGGAACCCGTCGACTTTGTCTTGGTGACGGTCCAGGACAGAAGCGACTAGGAAGGCTGCCTCTTCCTCGTAGGGAAGCGCGGCCCCACGTCCGTCGAAAGATTCATACACCATGTGTCAACAATAACAAAATGAGGGAGGCAACACTTCGCCGTCGGCGGACAGGCGACAAGTCAGTGTTTTCCGCCCTTCTAAGCGACCTACGTTACACTGTAGTCTGTGACACTATTGGGGAGTGGGTGTCCGGCCGTACCCCGAGCCAACAACCGGCTAGTGGTGACACTTAGTTCGAACTTTGAAAGGTGAAATATATGAGCGAAAACATTGACAGGTGGGAAAAGCAGGTCGACGACGCAGCGGACCATGCGGAGCGCGTCTACGAAGATGAGGTTGACCGCCTAGAGGGCCAGGCTGACCGCACTGACAAGGCGGAAGAGCGCATCGTTGAGCGCGCCGAGAGGGAAGTAGCGTTGGACGCGAAGTTCGCTGAGGGTCACGTCGACCACTTTGAGAACGTAGCTGACCACGCTGCTGACCGCGTTGACAGCGCCGCTGACCGTGTGGTGGAGCGTGCAGAAAAGGGCGCCTCCGACGCGTCCATTCAGCGCGCTGAAGAGCACGCTGCACGCGTGACGGAACGTGAAGAGGCTCGCGTGGAACGCACCGCTGAGCGCGAAGCGAAGCACATTGCGCGCGACGCGAAAGCCGCTTCCCGCCACGTCGAGAACGCTGCGGAAGCGATTGACCGCAGGGAACAGCGCCTCGGCAAGGACGCGGAGCGTGACGCAGCCCGCGTTGCCGACGCCGTAGACAATGTCGCTGAGAAGATCGAAGAGTAAACAACTCCGATAACCAAAAAGTGGGGGTTCCGGAGGGACCCCCACTTTTGTTGTGCGCGCGGGGAGACTCGAACTCCCACGTCAAAGACACTGGAACCTAAATCCAGCGCGTCTACCAATTCCGCCACGCGCGCGCGAACCCAACTTTACCTGCCACCCCAACCTGGCACCAAGCCGGGTGACCTACCACCTATTCCCCGTCCGCACTTTTTCTCCACTCATTCCTTAGGGAGACGGAAAGCCCCTAGCGGTGTCAGCCCGGGTTTCTCAGGTCCACGATGACGGGCGCGGTTTGTCGCTCTGAAGCGGCCGCAAACGGCTTCCCGGCAAAGTTTGCGGCAATCGTCCCCTCCGCCACCGCGCGCGACCCCTTGTAGATAACCAACGATTGGCCTGGTGCCACGCCACGGATGGGTTCGGTGAGCCTCACCTTGAGCCGCTCCCCCACTAAGCCCTCGCTGTCCACGTCCTCGCACACCTCGATAGAGCGCGCCACCGACGGGGTGCCGTGGGCTCGGATTTGCACCGTGAAAACGTCATCCGGCACGGCGTTCAGGCTCTTCCCCTCCATGGACAATCCGAAACGTTGTTGAGCGTCCTCGTCAACAACCAGCTCTTCGGGTTCCGCGAGCCACACTAGGTCACTGGTCTCTATCGTGTCCCGGCCAAGAAGATGCGCCTCACCGACAACCACCGTGTTAGTTTCCGGGTCAGTGGACAGCACGTAGCGGGGCTTCCCCGTCTTGGAGGGGCGCCCCAGTTTCAGGCCCTTACGCTGCCCGACCGTGAACTGGTAGTAACCCAGGTGGTGTCCCACGTGCTCACCGCGGTCATCAACGATTACGCCTGGGGCTTCACCCAAGTGTTTGCGCAGGAACCCCGCGGAATCCCCGTCTGGGATGAAACAAATGTCGAAGGAGTCCGGCTTGTTGGAGACGCCAAGTCCCCTCGCCTCCGCCTGCTCGCGCACCCACGCTTTGGAGGGCGCCTCCCCCAAAGGGAGGATGACCCGCCCCAAATCCTCGCGCCCAGTCACCGCCAGCACGTAGGACTGGTCCTTCAACTCGTCCAACCCGCGGTGCAACTCCGGGCCTGTCGGCCCGTCTAGGCGGCGTGCGTAGTGCCCAGTGCAGACAGCATCGTATCCGAGCGCTATGCCCCTTGTGAGGAGCTGCCGAAATTTCACGAACTCGTTGCACCGCACGCAAGGGTTCGGCGTGTGGCCCGCCCGGTATTGAGAAAGGAAATCGGTGACTACCGCATCCTCGAACTCTTCAGTCAGGTCCCAAACGTGGAAAGGGATCCCCAACATTTCTGCTGCCCGCGCCGCGTCGGCCGCGTCCTCGACGGAAGAACAACCGCGCACCACCCCGTCCGGCGACTCAGGTTTGGTGGCGAGGCGCATGTGAACGCCGGTGACGTCGTGGCCCGCCTCCACCGCAAGCGCGGCAGCGACCGCCGAGTCGACACCACCAGACATCGCAGCTAAGACGCGCACGCTACCCCCACCCTCAAGTGTCCTTGAGCTCCTTCAGCTTCTCCAACGCTTGAGGCACCACCTCTGCCACGTCACCGATGACAACGAAGTCAGCCATCTCAGCGACGGGCGCGTCCGGGTCGTCAACGACGGCCGCAATGTTCTCTGAGGCGAGCATTCCCACCGTGTGGTGCACCTGCCCCGAAACACCGAGCCCCAAGTAAACCTTGGGTGCGATGGACAGGCCGGTTTGCCCCACCTGCGCGGAACGCTCCACCCAACCCTCATCGCAGGCAACGCGGGTGGCGCCAATGCCGGCGCCCAACTCGTCGGCGAGCTGTAAGACGGCACCCATGTCTCCGTCGACGCCGCGCCCGACCACCACGACAACGTCCGCTTCAGCGGGGTCAACGCGCCCGCCTTTCGCCTCCGCCTCAGACTTTTCGACGCGGACCACTTTCGAGGGGCCCTCCAACCCAAACTCTAAGTCGGTGACCTCACCAGCTCCGGGGGTGCCTTCACAGCCCGCGCCTGGGCGTAGCGCGAGGACGGGGATCCCATCATCCACCTGGAACCGCGTGACCCACGTGCCACCAAGCGCAGACTTCTCCGCGACCAGCGCGCCGTCTTCAACATTTACTTCGGTGACATCAACGGCGGCGCCCGCACCTTCGGTGACGCCGACCATGGCCGCCAGCGCCCGCCCCGTGTAAGTGGCGACGGTCAGCACCGCAGCCATGTCCCCCACCTGTTTGATGGCGGCGCGGGTCGCATCCGCGACATGCTCTGAAACGCGGGGAGAATACCCGTCGGCCTTCGGCAGGAAGATGACGTCGGCGCCAGCCTGGGTCAACCCGTCCGCGTCAGCGACCTCTTCAGCGCTGAGCACGTACACGGGCCCCGAGGTGAGACTCTTCGCTAAACCAATGGCCTTCTTAGAACTGCCGGTCGCCGAGGGGTTTTCTTCTCCCGGCTCGTGGGTTGCGACCACCAGGATTGGTTCAGGAACCTTCATCACTCACTCACCTGCTCAAACAAGTACTGCGCCAACCGCTCGCCGCCGTCCCCACTGTCCTGAATGATGACGCCGGCCTCACGCTCCCTGGGAGCCGCCTCAACCACGCGAGTGCGATGCAAGTTGACTGGGCGCTCCACCCACTTTGAGAGGTCCTCCCACGAAACTTCATCGATGGGTTTGCTGCGTGCCGCCCGCAAATCTTTGAACGTGGGGTACCTGGGTTCATTGATGACGTCCGTGACAGAAACAACCGCTGGGAAATCAGCGCTCAGGGTGTCTTCGTAGCCGTCCGCGTGGCGGGTGATCTCAACCTGGCCGCTCTCGCCAATCGCCAACTGTTCCGCAACGTCCAGCAACGGCCAACCTAGGGTCGCAGCCAGCGCCGGGGGAACCATGGACGTCATCCCGTCTAAGGACGCCATGCCCGTGAGCACGAGGTCGACGGGCGCTTCCTCATCTAGCATCTTCACTGCTCGGCTGAGCACCGCCGCAGTGCCGAGGGCGTCCGCTGCCTCCAACTCTTCATCAGTGATCAGCACCCCCCGGTCGGCGCCCATTTGGAGTGCGCGGGTCAACGCGTCCTCCGCGTCCTCCGGTCCCATGGTCACCGCGACCACTTCACCACCGTGAGCTTCCACTGCTGAAACTGCGGCTTCGATGGCGTACTCATCGAGCTCATTCAAAACGTCGTCCTCGCCACGGACCAGGCGGCCTTCTTCGATCCGCCTATCACCGTCCGCGTCGGGCACGTGCTTCACACAAACCACTATTCGCATAAGTAAAGCTTGCCACGAGGACGCATTGGTCTGCCCGTGAGATTCAGCGCTCGAATCAACTGGGCGAACCGATTCCCCTAAAGGTGGTTGATGAGGCAAGATGGGTATGGTTCTAAAGCGAACATATTGGCACCGAGACCGAAGGCGTAGAGGGAGCAGCGACAAACAGCATCATGAACCCGATCAGCACTCTTCGCCCCTGCGAAACCGTTCTCACCCCCTCACCAGTGGTGGTCGACCGCCCCAACCCGGACCCCCGACAAATAGGGGTGCACTTGGACCCCAGTGGGGGCCTAAACATTTCGGTCGTCGCACCCCACGCCACCGCAGTCGACTTTTGTGTGCTGCGCGGCAATGAGGGGGAGAGGCGCGAACAACGCTGGTCACTGATGGGTCCCGTCGAGGGCGTTTGGCACGGTCACATCGACGGGCTCGGGGAAGGCACCCAATACGGGTTCCGAGCATTCGGCCCGTGGGACCCGGACGGCGGACTCTACTACAACCCTTCCAAACTGCTGCTGGACCCCTACGGTCGCGGCGTTGAGGGGACCCCCGTGTTGGGGGCGGCCCTACACGCCCACCACGTCGACCACGACCTGTACCCCTCCACTTACCCTCTCGCCCGGTCGAACCTGAACTCCTCCCTCTACGCTCCCGCCTCCGTGGTGGTGGAGAACCGTTTCGCACCTCACCCCCACCCGAAGGTCCCCCGCGACGAAACGGTCGTGTACGAACTGCACGTGAAAGGGTTCACGAAAAACCTTCCAGGGGTGCCACCCGAACTGCAGGGCACGTACGCGGGACTCGCCCACCCAGCCACAATCGCCTACCTGAAAGACTTAGGCGTCACCACACTCGAACTGTTGCCTGTGCACGCGAAAATGGATGAGCCGTTCCTCACCGACCGGGGCCTCACCAACTATTGGGGCTACTCGACCCTGTCGTTCTTCGCGCCAGAACCCACTTACGCTACGGAAACTTCTCAGGCGGCGGGACCGCAAGCGGTGGTCGACGAGTTCCGCGGAATGGTGTCCATCCTCCACCAAGCCGGTTTGGAAGTCGTCTTGGACGTGGTTTTCAACCATACGTGCGAGGGTGGGGACACGGGGCCAACACTGTCGTGGCGGGGCCTTGACTCCCTCATGTACTACCGTCGCACCAACGACCGTCCCCGGGTCATGATCGACGACACCGGTTGCGGGAACACAATGAACTTTTCTGACCCACGCGTCGTGCAGATGACAGTTGACGCCCTACGGTATTGGGTGGAGGACATGGGGATCGACGGGTTCCGCTTCGACCTGGCAACCACTTTGGGTCGGCTTGACACGGGGTTCACGAACTACCATCCCCTCTTCGTCGCGATCTCATCGGACCCCGTGTTGAAAGACGCGAAGATGATCGCGGAACCCTGGGACTTGGGTCCAGGCGGCTGGCAAACCGGGCACTTCCCTATCCCGTTCATGGAGTGGAACGACCACTACCGCGACGCGGTACGAAAGTTTTGGCTCACAGACTTCCAAAACCAGGCGGCCGACCGGCCGGTCGCTGGCCCCAACGACCTCGCCACGCGCCTATCAGGTTCGGCGGACATGTTCTACAACCAGAGGGGCTCCGTGCGGGGACCTGGGGCTTCCGTGAACTTCATTAGCGCTCACGACGGCTTCACGCTAGCGGACCTCACGTCCTACAACCACAAGCACAACACGGCGAACCTGGAGGGAAACCGGGACGGCAGTGACAACAACCACTCGTGGAACCACGGGTTGGAGGGGACAGCGACCTCCTCCCAAATGATTCCCGACATGGGGGACGGGAGTGGGATCGCTGAAGAGCTCGAGTTCACTCGCGGCAGGTCGCGGCGCAACCTGATCACCACACTGCTCGTGTCCGCGGGGACCCCAATGATAGCGGCGGGGGACGAGTTCGCTCGCACCCAGTTCGGCAACAACAATGCTTACTGTCAGGACAGCCCCATTTCTTGGGTGGACTGGGAGCTGACGAAATCCCAGCAAAACCAGTTGGAGTGGAGCCGCTACCTGATAGCCCTACGCCGGTTGCACCCCGTGCTGCGCCCAAACCAGTTCGGCGTGGGGGAACCCGTAGACGGGGATGTTCTGCCAGACGTTTCTTGGTTCACGCGCCGCGGACAAGAGATGCCCGGCCACGAGTGGGGCAAAGCGAAGACCCGCGTGTTCCAACTTCGACGTTCAGGGTTCAAGTATGGGGACCGTGACGCCCTCGTCGTAGTGAATGGCACGCTGAACGTTGCGAAGGTGAAGCTGGCTCCAGGGCGCGGTGGGTCTTGGGTGAGGGTGGCTGACACGTCTTGGGTGACCCCACAAACCGCTGGCATTCACAGTGCGGAAACCGCTCCCCTCGAGGGGAAAGCGTATGCGGCTGGGGCGAAGATGAGTGTGGAACCCCAGTCGATGCTAGTTTTCTTGTCTGACGGAGAACCTGAGTAGGAGTTGCCGATGACTGATACCCCGAACGGCGGTGGGGAGGCCACCGACGCACAGATCAGCACCGCCTCCGTGCGGAAGGCGATCGAGCGGTCCCAACAGATTGAACGCGAAATCGACAAGGACCCGTCAAAGTTTCGGGTGCTCACCGGCGACCGCCCAACAGGCCGCCTGCACCTCGGACACTACTTCGGGACCTTAAAGGGCCGCGTTGAAATCCAGGACCGGGGGGTCGACACGTGGATTCTGGTGGCCGACTACCAGGTGATCACGGACCGCGATGGGGTGGGGCCACTGAAAGAGCGGGTCACCGGCTTGGTCGCCGACT
Source organism: uncultured Actinomyces sp. (assembly GCA_964346255.1). GTDB lineage: Bacteria > Actinomycetota > Actinomycetes > Actinomycetales > Actinomycetaceae > Scrofimicrobium. The sequence continues at coordinate 10,380 of CAYFUO010000054.1, forward strand.
ACTTGGCTGCAGGAATTGACCCGGAGAAGTCAACGATTTTCGCCCACTCGGCCGTGCCAGCACTGAACCAGCTGCTAGTGCCTTTCCTGTCCTTGGTGACCGAATCTGAGTTGCACCGGAACCCCACTGTGAAAGCTGAGTTGGCGGCGACCGGGGGCCGCGCAATGTCAGGTTTGCTGCTCACCTACCCAGTCCACCAGGCGGCCGACATCCTGTTCTGCAAGGCAAACTTGGTCCCCGTGGGTCAAGACCAGCTGCCACACTTAGAGTTGTCCCGCCAAATCGCCTCCAGGTTCGACCGTAGGTTCGGTCGGGCGAACCCGAAGTACCCCGTGTTCCGCCGCCCCGACGCCTTACTGTCGAAGGCGCCCTCCATTTTGGGTACGGACGGCACGAAGATGAGTAAGTCTCGCGGCAACACTATTGAACTGGCGATGACCGCTGACGAAACCGCCAAAATACTACGTAAAGCTAAGACTGACTCTGACCGCGTGATCACCTACGACCCCGTGGGGCGCCCAGAAGTGTCCAACCTTCTGCTGCTCGCCTCCATGGCGACCGGTGAAGAACCAGAACTGATAGCGGACCGCATCGGGGACGGTGGCGGAGGCACGTTGAAGGCCGTAGTCACTGAGGCCCTGAACGACATGTTGGAGCCGATCCGTGCGCGGAGGGCGGACCTCATGGAGGACCCCGACTACCTACTGTCGGTCCTCGAGTCGGGGAACGCAGCCGCGAACGAGGTTGCGGACACCACGTTGGATGAGGTTCGCCAAGCCATGCAAATGGACTACTAAAAGACCAACGCCGCAACTCGGGCAGGCTCTGTGGTCCCAATGTGCTACAAGGCGCCCAGACTTGAAGTCCCGTGCGGATCTCCGGCCGTGAGCCACCTGGCTTGGCGAGCCCCCCGGGCTCAACTGACGCCAAACCTAGGACTTTCCTGCAAACGCATTCAGTCCCAGGTTTCCCAGGCTTGACTCTTGTCGTTTTAGTGTCCTGGTTTGTTGGGTGTGTTTGCGTCTTTTCCTGTTTTCTCTCGAGTGGCCTAGGCTACCGGCTGTTTTGGAGTCTTTCTCGAGAGGATCGCTGGTTTCCTTGCACAGGGTCAATGACCACAAGCCGGGCCTCAAACCGCTTGTTGGCTTGCACGTGCCAGGGCTGGGATCCCGAAAGGGTCCGTCACTGCCCGGGCGGTCAAACGGTCTGGGGCCGCCGGAAGGCACAGTCAACAAGGTGGAGGGAGGCGGCAGCGGGGCCTGACTCTCGCCTCCACCGGACACCAGCGCTGATGGGCGCCAAGATGGCGCCCGGGACACCCCAACCGAACGCGGACGGCCCCACAAGCACCCCGACCGAACGTACAGCGATGGTTCGTTCCCCCGACCGAACACACAGCACTGAAAGCAGTGGGATAACAGTGTCAATCTCGCTGTG
>CAYFUO010000055.1:0-7636 GCA_964346255.1 uncultured Actinomyces sp.
TTCGCGTAAGCCTCCACCAAGTCGCACTGTTCCTTCGTGCGACCCGTCTGCCACAAGTAGTCCACCGTCACTTGGTCGATGGGGAAGATCGCGGCCGTGGAACCGAACTCGGGAGACATGTTGCCGATGGTGGCGCGGTTCGCCAGTGGAACCTGAGAGACACCGTCCCCAATGAACTCCACGAACTTGCCCACCACACCGTGCTCGCGCAGCATCTGCGTGATCGTGAGGACCACGTCTGTTGCTGTCGCGCCAGTGGGGATCTTCCCAGTCAAGCGGAAGCCAACCACCTTCGGGATGAGCATTGAGATCGGCTGGCCCAGCATGGCTGCCTCAGCTTCGATGCCGCCGACTCCCCACCCGAGGACGCCCAAACCGTTCACCATCGTCGTGTGAGAGTCAGTGCCAACACAGGTGTCCGGATAAGCCTCGGTGCGGCCGTCCACCTCCTTCGTGAACACGCCGCGCGTCAAATATTCGATGTTCACCTGGTGGCAGATGCCCGTGTCCGGTGGAACAACCTTGAAGTCGTCGAACGCTTCTTGGCCCCACCGGAGGAACTGGTAGCGTTCCCCGTTGCGCTCGTACTCCCGAACAATGTTGCGGCTAAACGCCTGCGCAGTGCCGAACGCGTCGATGATCACCGAGTGGTCGATGACCAAGTCGGATGGGACTTGCGGGTTGATCGAAGTTGGGTCTCCACCCAGCTGTGCGTACGCTTCCCGCATCGCCGCGAGGTCCACAACGGAGGGGACCCCCGTGAAGTCCTGCAACAGGACCCTTGCGGGCGTGAACTGGATTTCCGTGTCGGGCGCGGCCGAAGGATCCCATGCTGCTAGGGCGCGGATCTGGTCGGCGGTAACGTTCTCCCCGTCTTCTGTGCGCAGTAGGTTTTCCGCCAAGATCTTCAGGGAGTAGGGCAAAGAATCGAAGCCCTCTACCGCGTCAAGGCGGTAGTAGTCGAACTCTTTGTCACCCACTTTTAGTGTCGTCTTCGAGTTGAATGTGTCCAAACCTTGTCCTCCTATGACTTCGTGGACCGCGACTTCGCGAGCCATGCACCCACGTCCTACGCTTCCAGTTGCCCTCCTTGGGGCAGGCAACCGCGCGAGCCCCAACACTGCAACCCCAGGTTCCACTCCTCGAGCTGCCGGCAGGTGTGGCGGGGACTTACCCCCGTGTCAACGTGGCAACGAACTCTGTGTGGTGGGTGTGAGGGAACAAGTCCCACGCTTCACACGCTTGCACCGTGAACCCACCGGACACGAAGTCCGCCAAATCCCGACTTCCCGCCGCTACGTCACAAGATACCAGTACCACTTTCGATGCACCTGAAGAGCAGATCTGAGCCACAACTGCGCTGCTCGCACCGCTTCTCGGAGGGTCCAGCACCACAGTGTTTACTTCACCACCCAGTTCGGAAAATAGGGCCTGAATGTTTTCGGGTGTCACAGACCCCTCGAAGACTTCCACCACACCCGAAGCGACCAGGTCCGCTAGGTTCTCTCCCGCGTCCGAAACCGCCCGCCGGTTCCCCTCCAAACTCACGACTTTCCCGCTGGGGGCGACCGCGTCTCCGAGGAACCGGGTGAACAGTCCCGCGCCAGAGTAAAGCTCCGCGACGCGTTCACCAACTTGCGGGTCGGCGCCCCTCATGACGGACCCGACTAGCACTTCGGGGGCCTCCCGGTGGGTTTGCCAAAACCCACCAGCAGTCGTCTCAAACTTGTACGTTTCACCCCCGTAGGGGACCCTCCACGCGGACCGCGCCGGACCTCTCTCCCCAGGTTTCTGGAAGACACCCCGCTTGGTTACGACGACGGCTGGCCCAACGTCGGGAGCCTCAACGGAGACTCTTTGCCCCGAGTTCCACAGTTTGCGCCACCTCTTACCAGACAGAGCCCCCATGTTGTTGATCGCTTCCGCCGCCACAGGAACCTCAGGGGTTGGCACTACCTCGGAGGAGCGGAACTTCTTCATCCCCAACCTCTTTTGCGCGTCCGCGTTCAGTTGGATGCGCACCCTCCGGTTCAGTAGCCTTTCGTCCTCGTTCTCAGTTGCTTTCTCATCCCGAGGGGTTCCCCGGACGACGAGGGGTTCGGGTAGGGCCTGAACTTGGGCCCACACTTCTTCCCCACCGATTCTTCGCAGAGTGTCGGCTAGAACCTGGGTTTTCCACTCTCTTTGGTAGGTGGGAGACACGTGACCGAGTTCCACGCCACCCACGCCCGCCGCCGCGGCCTCGGGCCAAACATGGTCGATTCTGTGTTCGGAGGGGGTGCGCACCTCAACCACTTCAGCCCAAGCGTGCCTCTTGTGATCAGCGGTGATGCGGGCGACAACCTGTTCCCCGGGGATCCCGCCGCGAACGAAGAGTGCCCTCCCGTCGGGGTGCCTAGCGAGGACCGCTCCCCCGTGCACGGGTTTCTCTAGGGTCACGAGGACGCCCCCATCCACGAACTCACCCACGATTGGCGCGCCGGAGCCTTCCTCGCCGTCTCCTGCGTGAGGGACGGCGTTTTCCGTTTCCCTTGAACCTTCGGGCCTCATGCTCTCTGTTTCCAATGTCTCCCCCATTCGTGGCTGCCGACGTGTTCGCCGGGCCGCTGCCCACCCTTTCGCACTGTATCGCGACTCACCGCGTTTGGGTGGCGGCGCCCTGAAGCGTCTCCACCGACCGCGGACTGAAAGGACAGGAGCTCTTCGCCGCTTCCGGTGGTATTTTGGGGGGATGCGCTTCGTGATTGTCGGGTGCGGGAGGGTGGGAGCCCTTTTAGCCACCCAACTTGATGCGTCCGGACACGCCGTCACCGTCGTCGACGCGAACCCGGACTCTTTTGACCTCCTACCCGACTCCTTCGATGGGCAGCGGGTGGCAGGGCCGGGGTACGACCGCGCCACTCTAAGGAAAGCTCGGATTGAGGACGCTTACGCCCTAGCCGCCATGTCCAATGATGACAACACAAACATCATCGCTGCGCGGGCGGCCGCCGACCACTTTCACGTGCCCCACGTGGTGGCCCGCATAGCGGACCCAGACAGAGCCCAGTTTTATGAGCGGCTGGGGATCCCAACCGTCTCTTCAGCGCAACTCACGGCGAGGGCCGCGCTCTACTGGATGCTGCCCCCCACTGCGGAGCTCGTCTGGGAAAACGACTCGGAGCAGGCGAACCTGGTGGAGGCGCGGCCGGTGGGCGGTTGGGCGGGGATGCCGGTCGCGACCGTAGAGAAAATGGCTGGGGGCCGCGTCGTCTTTGTTGACAGGCGGGGCAGGACGTTCTTCCCAACCGAACGGACCGTTGTTCAGGAGAACGATGTTCTCACGGTGGCGACCCTCGACCAGGCCAACGAGGTTCGGGACGTGCTCTCGTCCCCACCCGTTTGGGAGGAAAAGTGAAGATCATGGTGATCGGGGCGGGCGCTGTTGGTCGAGAGATAGCGCGCCACTTGGTCGCGGAAGACCACGACGTTTCTATCCTCGACAAGGACGCGGACTCCATCCGGGTGGCGTCGGTGCCGGAGGCGACGTGGGTGCTCGCGGACGCGACCTCGCCAACAGACCTAGAAGATGCGGGCGCGAAGGAAACGGACATCCTCATTGCGGCGACGGGGGATGACACCGCGAACCTGGTGGCCTCACTAACCGCGAAGAGCCTGTACGGTGTCCCGAAGGTGATTGCGCGCGCGAACACGGCGGCGAACCAGTGGATGTACGACGGTAGGTGGGGTGTGGACGTCTTGGTGTCCGCGCCGAAGGCGCTCTCAGCCCTAGTTGATCAGGCCGTGTTCACCAGTGAGGTCGTGCCACTCGTCTCCTTGCGACCTGATGGCACAGCCGTTTACACGATTCCCGTGGTGCGCGGTTCCACTTTCGTGGCCCGCAATCCGCGGGAGGTTCCCCTGCCGCTGGGACTCGTCTTGGGAGCGGTGCTGCGAGACGGGGACGCTCACAACGTGGACGAAGTCGGTGTGCTGGAAGCGGACGATGAGCTCATGGTCATCGCCGGCAGGGACGCCGGCGACGCCATACGTGAACTGGAGGCGGCCCTCACGTAGAGGGTTGGGAGTCAGCAAACATTCCGCGCAGTAACACCCAGGTGAACCATCCGCCTAAGGCGAACAGGGGTAGGCCCCCAATGAGCTTCACTACGCCGAGGGCGACCACGTTGCCCGCGAAGTAGAGGGGCACTTGCAGGGCGAGGCGGATCCCGAACACTGCGACCCACACCCACGTCGCCCACATGAACCGCTTCTTCGCTAGGGGCGCGCTCTCGTCCTCTCTCCCCTCCAAAGTTTTCACCCAAGCGACAATCAGGCCCACCGCGGGCCGGCGAGCAATCAGGCTGCCTAGGAACACGAGGAAGAAGAACCCGTTGGTGACCAAACCCCACGCGAAATAGTTTTCCGCCTTCCCGGACGCCGCCGCCCACACCACCCCAATCGCCACACCGATGGCGCCGGCGAACGCTTGCGTGAGGGGCTGACGTTGCAGGAGGCGCGTGACGGTGAACACTAGTGCGAGGCCGGCGGACAAGCCCAGTGGCCAGGCAAGATCGTGGGTGATGACGTAGGCGACGATGAACACGAGGCCCGGCGCCAAGGATTCTGTGGCGCCCCTCCACCCGCCTACCGCCTCATCTAGTGAGAACGTTGACTGGTCGAGTTGTCCGACCCAACCCTTCTTCGGGACGGACGTGTTCGCTCCCACGCTTGGCTGACCGCTTGTCGTGGCTTCGCTTTGCTGTTCAGTCATTTTTCCCCAACCTTGCGACCAGCGTGTATTCAGGGGCGATCATCCGGTGGTCTTCCGCCTCCCCCTGCGCGACGTTCTCTTGGGTGTCACTTGGCTTGCCGGAACCGTTCTTTCCGACGAGGACGCCCGTGGCAACTATCCGGCTGCCAGCCGTGATTCCTGGGACTTGACTTCGGCCCGGCCAACACAGGGAAACCTCACCCGTCCCATCAAAGATGCGGACAGTGAAACCAGCGGGACCTTCACCCAGCGTTTCAACGCCGGGCCGCTTGATGCTCACCACTTCCCCAGCGACAGTGAGGTGTTCTCTCTCGACGCATTCCGCGATGGGAGTGCGGTCCGAGATTTCCTCCAGCCAGGAACTCTTCGCGGACTTCGCGTGCGCCTTGGCCGCAGGCGCCCCAGCAGACGCCGTTTTGGAGGCGCCTTTCCCCTCCTCTTGCGGGTCCTGCCCGTCACTTGAGCTGCTGAACAGGGCGCGGACGAAGTCAGTTAGACCCATCTACTGCCTCTTGTGGCAGTTGGAAAGGCAAGAGTTCAAACCTGATCTTCGGTTCCGGGCCCCGATTCACGATGAGGGCGTCAATGAGATCTTCAGCTGCCTCACGCGCCTCCTCGTCCCCCGAGATCGCCGTACCTTGAATGTCCAGTCGCACCAGCCAACGCGGGCCCTCCACGCCAACAATCCGTAGGGGCGTGTAGCCGAGGGTCCCATCTGGCAGTGCCCCAGCGATGCGGGCGTCCAGCTCTGTGCCGTAGGGGCCTTCCACGCGGGCAACTTTCCCTCCCGCTGCTGTGATGGCCCCCTCAATTTGCTCCGACAGTTCCTCCCAAGCGCCACCCGACTTTGGGGCTGCGGCAACGGACACTGTGATCCCAGTTTGGCCCAGCACCAAAAGCATTCGGGACAGGACCTTCTTGTCTTTTTCGAACTTGCCGCGCAACTGTAGGCCGGGGACGCGTGGCACGTAGAGGGCACCCAAATCCAAGTAGCCTTTGGGCGCCGGCTCACCATCCGAGTCGGAGGGACCCGTTCGGGTTAGATCCCCCTCGCCCTCCGACGTGGCGTCTTCAGCGTCCACGGCTGAGTCAGTGGGGTCTTCGCCCGCGTCAGCTGGCTCCGGCTCCCCTTTCGACCCTCCGAAGAGTCGCCTAAAAAATGTCAAGATTGGCTCCTAGCCTGCGCAGTCGATGCACAGTGGTTCCCCCGGGCTACTGTTTTTGGACAGTTGGGAGACGTGTTGGACAAGGAAACAGTTCACGCAAGTGAACTCGTCGTCTTGTGGGGGGACCACGAAGACTGTCAGTTCCTCCTTGGAGAGGTCCGCGCCGGGAAGTTCAAAACTTTCGGCGGCCTCATTTTCGTCCTCGTCAACATCGTTAGATCCAATGTCGGGACGGCGGCTTTTCAACTCTTCGAGGGAGTCCGCCGACATCTCCTCGTCGGACTTCCTGGGGGCATCGTAGTCGGTTGCCATTGTGTTCCTCACGTCGATTCACAAACGGTTGGGCGGCCAGATACTAGCACCTTGGTGCAGGTTATGCCACACTCTCTCTAGTCACCAGTTTGCTGGCCTCGCCGGCAACTGAATGTGTGGCATCGCGTTTTTAGGGAAGGCTGCAAATGATTCAACTGACCTTAGTTGGAAAGTCCCCTGATGGAAAGGACCTTCTGTTCGAGGACGAGGGTGGTGTGGAGTACTCCGTGGAAGTCACCGACGAACTGGTGGCCCAAATGTTTGACACCCCACAGCTCGAAGTGAAGGAGGACGAGAAGCGCGAACCTCTCTCCCCCAGGGAGATCCAGACTCTGCTCCGCGACGGGCTCTCCGCTAACCAGATCGCGTCCCAAACGGGGACTCCCTTGGAGAGGGTGCGCAGGTATGAACGTCCCGTCCTCGCCGAAATCAACCATGCGATCTTGGAGGCGACCCAGACGCGCGTGGGTGTGGAAGTGGATGCGCCGACCATGGGTGACCTAGTGGTTGACCGCCTAGCGAGCATGGGAGTCGACGTGGATGCGCTGCGTTGGAGCGCGCACCGGAACCGCCGGGGCCGCTGGGAGGCTGTCGTCCACTACCAGTTAGATGGGGAGCCAACGAACGCACGCTGGGAGCTTTCCCCCTCAGGTTTGGTTGCCCGCAACAAGTCCGCTAAGAAACTGACGGAGATGAAGAGGCGGGAAGAACCAGAGCCCGTACGATCATTCTTCCCACTTTCCCAAAAGCCAAGGGCAGCCCAGGCGTCGGCGCCCGCCCCCGAGGAGAGGCGCTCCACCCCGCCAGCACCCCCTGCAACCCAGTCGGAGGCGCGTGAGCCGGAGGTCCTTTCGGACGCTCAGCGTCAGGAGGCGCTGGTGGAGGAGGCGAACTCTCGTAGGGGCCGCGTCGTTCCCCTCATGGAGGAGATTGAGGGGGAGGCTGAAACGTTCCCGCTTGAACCTCGAACGCGGGTGACCGTTGAGGAAACTGAGAGTGTCGTCCCCGGTTTGCTACCCGCTGAGAAGGATGTGAGCGATGAGGAACGTCCTGCTCTCGCTGAAACGAGTGAGCCGAAACGCCGCTCCTCCGGTAAGAAGAAGGGCCGCCGTTCCATCCCCAGTTGGGATGAGATCGTTTTCGGTTCCCGCCAAGATTGAGGGCCCACACTGGGGGCGTTTCCCGGCGCCACCAACCGAACTGGGTCGTTTACCGGCGCAACCCACGTGAACTGGGTCGTTTACCGGCGCAACCCACGCGAACTGGGGCGTTTTTGGCGTCCCCAACTGAACTGGGACGGCCTTGGCCACCCCAACCGAACACATACGCGTCCTGACGCCGTCATCCCCACGTGATTTTTGCTGTGCGTTCGGTTGGGGTGACGGCTGGCTCGTGTGCGTTCGGT
>CAYFUO010000055.1:7736-11604 GCA_964346255.1 uncultured Actinomyces sp.
GGCAGCCAGCGTCGAACGTCCCCTTGGGGCCACGATTGGGACCTGCTGGCCGGCGGGGCGCTGTTTAGGCGAGCCTCCAGATGGGAACCGCCATCTCCTCTTCGGTGAGTGACCCGTGAACGCCCTCCATCGCGATCGCGGCCGCCGGCTGAGTCCTAGAGTCAACAATGACGTAAGAACCCTTCGGCATGACCAGCAGGTCCCCCATCAGGTGCACACCGGGCCCCTCCCCAATCACTTCTCGCATTTGGGTGCGCGTGAACATCCACGCCTCGCCCCCGAAGTGATCCAGCCAGCGGCGCGTCACAGCCTCCGCTTGATCGGGGTAGGCGTGAACGTGGACGGCGCGGCCCTCCCCCGCAATCATTTCGACGCCCTCACTCAAGTCCGCGTGTTCAGCAATGTCGACGCGGCGGTCAACTTGGACCATCCCATGGTCAGCGGTCATCAGCACAGTGACGTCGTTGGGTAGCCGGCTCAAGAACTTTCCCAACTCCGAATCGAAAGCTTCCAACGCTTCCGCCCACGCGTCGGACTTCGGCCCGCTCTTGTGCCCGACCTTGTCTAAGTCAGCCCAGTAGACAAACGCCAGTTGAACACCTGAACGCAGGGCTGCGAGGGCGTCGGAGAACCTGCCCTGCAGGGTCTCTTGCCCCCGGAACCGTGCGCCACGCAGGGCAGCCCGCGTGAGACCAGAGCTTTCAAACTTGGGTGCCGTAAACAAGTCGGCGACAACACCAACTTCGGCGAGCCGCTCAAAGAAAGTTGGGCGGATCTGCCAGCGTTCGGGGACGATGCCGGGCCTGAAGTTGAGGAGGTTCATCACCGCCTTGTTGAAGCGGACGGAGTACCCGACCATGTTGGTCCGCCCAGGTGTCTCCCCCGTCGCGAAACTCGTGATGGCCGCAGCCGTCGTGGATGGGGCGCACGTCTGCCCCACCGTCGGCTCACTGCCAATGGTGCGTAGGGTGGCCGCGTAACCGAGGCGACCAGCTAGGGGGGCAATCCCTAACCCGTCTACCAGAATCAACACGACCTGTTTGGCGCGCTCTAACCCGTAGGTTTTAGCCGCTTTAGGGTTACTCCAAGCGATCGCGGGGTCCAGCACCCACGCCACCCCCGGCAGTATGTCCCCGATCCAGGGGGTGGTGGGTGGGATTGGTGGGCGCACCGCACCTTCCAGTGGCTGGTTGGCAACAAGGTTCACTTTTCTAGCGCCCCCCACACTTTCCCCACGAACGCTAAGACTTCCTCGGGGGTGGAAGACTCCTCAGGTACGCCGCTGAAAGAAAGCATTAGGCCCTCGTCCTTCAAAGTCCCACCCAAACCGTGGTCGGCGTCGCAAGTGGGGTCGTCACATTGGAGGGGGCCCAACTCGATGCTTTGCGAAATGCTGATCGGCAAAAACAGGGTGAGGTGGGTGGCATCATCGGGGAGTTCGCCCTCGTCCCCCAATGCGAGCAAACCGTTCTCCTCCAGGTCGGGGTGGGCTTCTAGGGAACCCAGTTCCATTCCGCCGAGCTTGTGCACGGAGGTCATGTGCGCATACCAACGCACACCCACGGGCAGCTCGTCGACGTGGATCATGGTGAGGACCGCGCCCCGCAGCGACAGGAAGTCGAGGTGGCGGAACACGGAGGAGTCGTCAAAAGTGGCGGAGAGGCGGTACAGGTAGGCGTCGGGGTCTTCACCCTCGTTCAACTGGGAGACGACACGCTCAATGAGGTCGGCGTGGAAGTTCGTTTTGTGAAGGTTCTCAAACCTCGTCATGTGGTCAGTCTTCTTCCCCAACGCTCCAGGTCACGTTTGCGCTTGGAGCCAACTTGTAATCCATAATGGCCAGTATGCGATCCGGTTCGAAATCTGAAGACGTGACTGAAAACATCCAGGACATCGACGTTTCCACCGAGATGCGTGATTCGTTCCTAGAATACGCGTACTCGGTGATCTACGCGCGTGCCCTGCCTGACGCTCGCGACGGACTGAAACCGGTGCAAAGACGGATCCTTTACCAAATGCAGCAAATGGGTTTGACTCCGCGCGTCGGCCACGTCAAATCCCAACGCGTCGTCGGCGAGGTCATGGGGAAGCTGCACCCGCACGGGGACGCGGCGATCTATGACGCGCTGGTGCGCCTCGCCCAAGACTTCAACCTGCGCCTACCCTTGGTGGATGGTCACGGGAACTTTGGGTCCCTCGACGATGGTCCCGCGGCGGCTCGGTACACGGAGGCTCGCCTCGCCGCGCCCGCACTGCTCCTCACGGATGGGTTGTCCGAGGACGCTGTGAACTTTGTCCCCAACTATGACAGCCAGTTCATGCAGCCCGAGGTGCTGCCCGCCCGCTTCCCCTCCCTGTTGGTGAATGGCGCGTCGGGGATCGCGGTAGGCATGGCGACCCAGATCGCCCCCCACAACCCCGCAGAGACCATCCGTGGTGCTCTGCACCTGCTCGACCATCCCGACGCCACTACGGAAGAGCTGATGCGTTTCATTCCCGGTCCTGACTTCCCCGGAGGTGGGGTGGTGGCTGGCTTGGATGGGGTGGTTCAGGCTTACGAGTCGGGTCGCGGCATTTTCAAAGTGCGGGGCAAAGTGGCGGTCGAGAGGATCACGGCCCGCCGCAAGGGGATCATCATCTCTGAACTGCCCTACATGGTTGGCCCCGAGAGGGTCATTGACCGCATCAAGGATGGGGTGAAGTCGGGTCGCATCAAGGGCATTTCGGCCGTGTCGAACCTCACTGACCGCCACCACGGTTTGCGTCTCGTCGTGGAGTTGAAGTCTGGGGTTGACCCCCAGTCGGTGTTGGAGCTGTTGTACCGTTACACGCCGCTTGAAGAGTCGTTCGCCATGAACGCGGTCGCCCTCGTCGACGGTCAGCCGAAGACACTCACGTTGAAAGACATGCTGTCGGTGTTCATCGACCACCGCTTGGACGTGAGCCGCCGCGTCCACGCTCACGCCATAGACGTGAAGGGTAAACGCCTACACCTCGTTGAAGGGCTGCTGCTCGCCGTCATCGACATTGACGAGGTGATCGCGATCATCCGCCAAAGTGAGGACGCGGGCGCGGCGAAGGAACGTCTGATGATGGCGTTTGACCTGAGTGAAGTTCAGGCCGAACACATTCTGGAACTGCGTTTGCGTAGGCTGACGAAACTGGCCCGCATCGACCTAGAAACGGAGAAGGCCAACCTGGTGGAGCAACTCGCCCACCACCACGACATCCTCAACTCTGAGGAGCTGCTGCGCAAACACGTCGCGGAGAACTTGGAAGAAGTGCTGGAGCAGGTCCCCACCCGTCGCAGAACCGTCCTCCTTGAAGACGCTCCCACGACGCAGACGAAGAAGGCTCCCGCGACCGTTGAGTTGGCGGATGAGCCGTGCACGGTGGTCCTCACCCCGGATGGGCGGATCTGTCGGATCGCGGGCGCTGAGCCTCCCGCGCCTCCCACCAAGTCCGGCGGGGACCTGTGGTCCGCTTTCGCTTTCACAACTGTTCGCGGTGAGGCTTTCGTGGTGGACGCCGCCGGTTTGGCGCACAGGATCCCCGCTGAGGTCCTCCCCGGGGTCGCGCGCTCCGATCTGCAGCAAAGCCTTGCGGGAGCGATTCCCGTGGACTCTCTGCTTCCGGGCATCAACCCCATCGGCGTGGTCGGTGAGGAGAAAGATCGTCAGCTGGTCCTTGGAACCAGGCAGGGCGTGGTGAAAGCGGTGAGGCCGCAGTGGCCGGCGAACACGGACACGTTCGAAGTGGTCACGCTCGCCGCCGGCGACGAAGTGGTTGGCGCCTCGAACGCGTTCGACACTGACTTCGCCATTTTCATTACGAAGAACGCTCAAGTGCTCCGGTTCCCCATCGCGTC
>CAYFUO010000056.1:0-11399 GCA_964346255.1 uncultured Actinomyces sp.
TCATCACCTCGGCAACGATCGACTCCGAACGCTTCCAGGAACACTTCGAGAAGCAGGTAGGTGGTCACGTCCCCATCATCGAGGTTTCCGGGCGCACCTACCCCGTAGAGGTTCGCTATCGGCCCCTCGTCCCCGACGTAGAAGTGGGAGACAAGGGGTTCGAAAACCTCGAGCCGCACCCTGAAGGGTCAAACGCTGAAGCCTCCCCTATCGGCACGATGCTCGAACCTGAGTTAGACCCGGGTGAGTTCGCGACCCTCGGCTACGGCCTCGGCGAAAACCTGGATTTGGAAACCGCGCTCACCCACGCGGTTGATGAACTGCTCGGTGAGGACGAGGGCGACATCTTGGTGTTCCTTCCCGGTGAGAGGGACATTTTGGACGCGCGTGACGCCCTCGCCGACCATTTGAAGGACCGCTATGTTGCGGACCCAGCCAGCCGTGAGCGACCGAACGGCATCGAAGTGTTGCCGCTGTTCGCCCGCCTGTCTGCACCCGAGCAACACCGGATCTATGCTCCCCACAGTCGCCGCCGCGTCATCCTATCCACCAACATCGCCGAGACCTCCCTCACCGTCCCCTCGGTCCGCTACGTGATCGACGCGGGTTTGGCGCGGATCAGCCGCTTCTCCAACAAGACGAAGGTGCAAAGGCTCCCCATCGAAGGGGTGTCCAAGGCCTCCGCGGGACAGAGGGCGGGCCGGGCGGGTCGCACGAGCCGCGGCATCGCGATCCGTCTTTACTCCGAGCGTGACTACGCCTCCCGCGATGACTTCACTGAACCGGAGATCCTGCGAACCTCACTAGCGTCCGTCATCTTGCAGATGAAAGCACTGGGGTTGGGGGACGTGAAGGACTTCCCGTTCTTGGATGCGCCCGCACCTAGGGCTGTGCGTGACGGTGTGCAGTTGTTGGAAGAGATCGGGGCGCTGGACGCCCACCAAGACATCACGAGGCTGGGACGGACCCTCGCCCGGCTGCCCATCGACCCACGTTTGGGTCGTATGTTGATTGAGGCTGACCGGCTTGGCTGCGCCTCCGAAGTCCTAGTCATCGTTGCGGCCCTGTCCATTCAAGATCCGCGCGAGCGCCCCGTCGAACATCAAGACGCGGCCGACGCCTCCCACGCTCGCTACGTAGACAAGCGCAGCGACTTCATCACCTACCTGAACATGTGGCGGTACTTGAACTCCCGCTCCCGAGACATGTCTGGCAGTGCCTTCCGCAGGCTGGTGCGCTCCGAGTACTTCCACTACCTGAGGTTTCGGGAGTGGCGGGACATCGTGCGCCAACTGCAACAGATGACGAGGGAGGTGGGCATAAGAACTTCCGCCCTCCCGCTGCCGAGCCGCCGCGAAATCGACCTCTCCAAGGGCAGGGGCGTTGACCCCTACATAAAGGCCGCCATCGAGGCGGGTTTGGACACAAAAGCGGCCGATGTAACAAACATCCACAAGTCGATCCTCACCGGGCTGCTATCCAACATTGGCAACTGGGACGAGGCGAAGAAAACCTACGTGGGGGCGCGCGGAACCCATTTCACGATCTGGCCGGGATCCGGGCTGAAGAACCGGCGACCAAAATGGGTGATGGCAGCGGAGCTGGTCGAAACTTCCCGCCTGTTCGCTAGGACGGTTGCAAGCATCGAGCCGGAGTGGGTGGAGCACTACGCGCGTCACCTAGTGAAGAAGTCTTATTCGGAGCCGACTTGGTCGAGGGCGCGTGGCAGCGCCCAAGTGAACGAGAAGGTGACCCTGTATGGCCTCACTCTGGTGGCCGACCGGAAGGTTCCACTTGCCCGGTTGGGTGACACTGATCTTGGGGCGAACTACGCGGCTCGCGGGCACGCGGGGGCCGCGTTCGCTCTCGCATTGGCCGGCCAGGAAAACGCGGGTCGCCTGACCGCGAAGATGTTGGCGAGGGAAATGTTCATCACGAACGCCCTCGTCCTCGGTGATTGGAGAGAAAACCACCACGCGTTCGTGAAGCGCAACGCGGAAGTGATGGAACACGCTGAGGAAATGTCGGAGCGGATGCGCGACCCGTCCCTAGTGCCTGATGAGAGCGCGCGCTACCAGTTCTTTGAAGCGCGAGTGCCTAGCCATGTGGTGAGCGCAGCCCAGTTCAACAAGTGGTGGGGGAAGGTGCGGGAGAAGAGCCCTCACCTGCTGGACTTCACGCTTCAAGACTTGGTTCCCCAAGTGGAGACGTTGGATGAAACCCACTTTCCTTCCCATTGGCGGCAGGGTGACTTGTCGTTGCCGCTGTCGTACTCGTTTGAGCCGGGTTCGGACAGGGATGGGATCACGGTAACCGTGCCACTGGACGTTTTGGCGCGCGTGGAGGACAAGGGGTTCGACTGGTTGGTCCCAGGTTTGCGCCAGGAGCTGGTGGTCGCGATGATCCGCGGGCTGCCGAAGCCGAAGCGCAGGCCTCTGGCCCCCGCAACTCAAACCGGCCAGCAGGTGTTGGCGCGAATGAAGTCCGGGACAGAAGCGACCGCAAGCGAACCCTCCACCCGCGCGTCAGCCGCGTCTACGCAAGGCGCCCAGGCGGCGTCAACGAGCGCGGGGTCGAAGTCTTCGGACGCGTCGGAGGAACCCGACCCTTACTCTCTGGATGCCTCCTTGGAGCGCTTACGTGCTTGGGGTGGATCAAGCGGTGCGGTTTCCCAGCAAAGGAAAACCAGCAAGACCAAAACCACGAAAGGCCAGTCGTCTGGGGGCGCGGACGGGCAAGGCGGGGCTGCTAAGCACGCGCCGACCGTCCAGTCCTCCGGAGGGGGAAGCCGCGCAGGAGGCGGAAGTGCGAAGCGCCGGGGCGTGAAGGCTGCGGCGACCCCCCAGCGTTTTGACGATGCTTTTGCGGATCAGATTCGCGCCCTCAAGGGGGTTGAGATAACCCGAGAGGACCTGCGCCAAGCGCGCGGTTCGCTCCCACCCCACTTGAACATTGGCTTCCAAGTGGTCGACGGGCGCGGAGCGATCGTGGGGTATGAGCAGTCCCTTCCTGCATTGCAGAAGCGGTTCTCTAAGAGGGCGGCCGCCTCACTGCAGACAACCGTGGAACGAGCTTTGCGGGCCGCTCAAGATCAGCAGCGAGCGAAAAACGGTCAGCAGCGCGAAGGCCAGCTAGGCCAAAGTCGGCAAGGTGAGCATCTGGGGGATGGAGGTCCGCAAGACCAACAGTCGAAGACCGCGAAGCATCCGCTGCCGCGAGAGCCACGAGTCGCGCAGGCCCCGGGAACCACAGGATCCCCGGTGGCGCAGCCAGTGGACCCCGATACAAACCTGTTCGATGCGCTCAGGCAGGAGAACATCACCTCCCTTCCCGCGACTCCCCTACCGAAGGTAGTGGAAGCAAAGAACTCTAGGGGTCACCGGGTTCGGGGCTACCCCACATTGCTCCGGCGACCGAAACAGACCTTGAAAGCACCCGTGGCGGTTGGGGTTGCGCAGAGTGTGGGAGAGGCGAACCGGGATTGGGAGGAAGGCCTCACCCAAATGCTCGTCAACGACCTCGCACTAGAAACAGGGCGGGTCACCAGTAGGTGGAGCGGGCGGGAAGCGCTCATGTTGGCTGCCTCCCCCTATAAGAGCACTGAAGCGCTAGTCAGGGACGCCCAACTTTTAGCGATGAAAAATGTGGTGGCGACGCTCACCGGCGGGAAACCCAGCCAAGTTCGAGACCGGGAAGCGTATGAGGCGTTGCGCGGGCGGGCTCGCGACCAGTTTGAGGATGAAGTTTATGAGGTGCTCGGGCAGGTGGTTGCGGCCACCTCCGCTTACGCCCAGTTGGAAGCGGCTTTGCAGGACAGCGTGAGCGCGGCGATCGCCTCGGTCCGCGCTGAGACGAAGCAGCATGCGGACACCCTGTTCTTCGACGGTTACTTATCTGACTTGCCCGAGACGGTATTGCCGGGCGTACCCAGGTACCTGAAGGCGTCCGCTCACAGGGTGACGAGAGCCAGAAAAGGCCCCACCGAACTGCGTCAAGATGAAGAGCGATCCACAGAGCTTGCTGCCGTCCTAGATGTCCACAACCAAGTCAAAAAACGGGTTGGAGCGCGGCCCTACTCGGTTACGGTGGCTTCCGAGATGGATCAGATAGCGATGCTTTTGGAGGAGTTGCGGGTGTCTTTGTTTGCTCAAACAGTTGGGGTGGCGCAGCGGGTCTCCTCGACTAGGGTCCTTCGCCGGCTGGACGTGGTGGAGCGCAGCCAGTGAGTGAAACTGAGGGGCCGACCGGAGGTTCGCCCACCCCACCTAGGGTCCCGCTTCAAAGCGTGGCTGAAAGTGAACCCCCTTTCGACGTGATCTCTGAGACCTTGCAGTTGCTCCGGCAACACGGGAAACGCGGGTGGCGGGTGGAGTGGGACGGAGCGAAACGGCGGGCCGGGGCCACCCACTACGCGCATAAGAAGATCACGTACTCTAAGCCGCTCGCGGTCCTCTACCCTGAGGCGACCTTGAGGGAAGTGATGTTGCATGAGGTCGGGCACGCCCTCGCCGGACAAAGAAGCGGCCATGGAGAAAAATGGGCTCAGGCCGTCCGTCTTTTGGGAGGCTCCCCCAGTGTGACTTTGCCCGCGCATTTGCCGAAACCGGAGGCTAGATGGCTTGGTCAGTGCCCAAGATGCGGAGCGACGCGAGCACTGCACTCGGCTCCTAGGCGAGTGGTTTCCTGCGGAAAGTGCTCCAAGACCTTCGACGGCAGGCTCGTATTTACGTGGTATTTGCATGGACGACCCGAGATCCCACCAGGCGCTTACTTGAAGGAACTCCGTATGCTGCAAAGCCAAGGGAAGGTAGCCTAACCTTCGCTGGCGCAGGCGTGGCGCGGCACTTCTCCCAGCGTCTTGACCGCAGACGTATCGGGCCGATACGTCTCTGATATATTTGGCGCGTCAATATTGAGAAGGCAGAAACCGGTTGTTCGGAGGACCCTTGGGATTGCGCGCCAGCACGCTTGAGCTTGCGATACTTGGTGAACTCACCGAACCACTGCATGGATACGAACTGCGGAAAAGGCTCACGGAAACACTGGGTCCCTTCCGCACTCTGTCATTCGGTTCTCTCTACCCCGCACTACACAGGCTGGAAGCGAAGGGGTTCATCAGCCAAGTGGACCCCGAGGACGCTGGCACGTCCCCACTCGCGAAACGGAACCCCACAAAATATGGCACGAAGAATAGGGGCGCCGCGAACCGGTCTGAGGGTGGCACGCTCAGGAAGAGCAGCAAACCCAAGCGTCGCCAAGTGGTTTACCGCATCACCAGGGAAGGGAATGCTCACCTAGCTTCCTCTCTGACGGACGCGGCAGTTGACGACGACTCGTTGCCGCTCACCATGGGTCTCATGTCGAAAGCGACGCCAGCCACCCGGCTGACCTTGTTGAAGGAACGTCGCAAGAACGTGGTCGCACGGAAAGAGGCGGGGGACAAGGCGAAAACCAGCTCAGACTTTTGGATACGTTCCAAAGCAGAGTTGGACACCAGCCAAGCAGCCCAAGAGCTGGAGTGGCTGGATCGCCTGATCGACTCCGCGGGGATCGCCCCAGAGTTGGGGGAACAGAACGGATGACAGCTTCAAGCCATGCTGCCCATGAATGCAAGGGAAACGAATGACTAAGATTCGCACTGCAATCGTTGGTGTAGGTAACTGCGCCTCATCACTGATTCAAGGCGTCGAGTACTACCGGGAAGCCAAAGACGATGACACGATCCCAGGGATCATGCACGTCCGATTTGGCGACTACCACGTGAGCGACATTGAATTCGTCGCGGCGTTCGACGTGGATGAGGCGAAGGTAGGCGGGGACCTGTCTGAAGCGATCGTCGCCGAACCCAACTGCACCGTGAACTTCGCGGAAGTCGGCGACCTAGGGGTTGAGGTGCTGCGTGGCCCCACCCTAGATGGCATCGGCGAATACTACGAGGATGTCATCACCGTCGCTGACGCGCCAGCGGTCGACGTCGCCCAAGTGCTGATCGACAAGAAGGTAGACGTACTAGTGTCCTACCTTCCCGTGGGATCCGAAGAAGCCGACCGCTACTACGCGCAGGCCGCCATGGATGCCGGCGTCGCATTCGTGAACTGCCTTCCCGTATTCATTGCGTCGGACCCGACGTGGGCGAAGAAGTTTGAGGATGCGGGCGTCCCAATCGTTGGGGACGACATCAAGAGCCAGTACGGCGCAACCATCAGCCACCGTGACATTGTGCGGCTCATGGAGGAGCGGGGCGTAAAGATCGAGCGCACCTACCAGTTGAACGTGGGCGGCAACATGGACTTCATGAACATGCTGCAACGTTCCCGGTTGGAGTCGAAGAAGATCTCCAAGACCCAGGCGGTCACCTCCAACATGAAATCAGAGGTTGGACCCAAGAACATTCACGTTGGCCCCTCTGACCACGTGCCATGGCTTGAGGACCGCAAGTTCGCGTTCGTCCGCATCGAAGGAACCACCTTCGGAGATGTCCCCATCCAAATGGAATACAAGCTGGAAGTTTGGGACTCCCCCAACTCTGCGGGCATCGTGTTGGATGCCATCCGGGCCGCGAAGATCGGCTTGGACCGCGGCATCGGGGGGCCGCTGTGGGCACCCTCCGCGTACTTCATGAAGTCCCCACCCATTCAGATGGCTGACTGGAAGGCTCGCGCCCTGGTCGAAGAGTTCATCGCCGACGGCGGCAACCCCGGCGGCCCCGGAGACTTCTACGACTCTCTAGACAAGTAGCAACCCAAAAGGCAGACGCTGGGGGCCCACCAGCCTGAACGTTGGTGGGCCCTCCTGTCGAATGAAGCTAGATTCCTCACTTGCAGCCGAGGATTCTCCCCACTTGCGGCGGGGGGCACTGTTTGGGCGGGTGCTCCCCTTTTTTTGCGTGCTGGGCCGTGGTTGCTGGCGCCCACGGAGTGACACAGTGGCTATCACTGTCAACCTTGGCTGAGGAGAACCCCAACTGAGCGCACGCGAGCACTAAACAAACCCCAACCGAGCGCACGTCAAAGATTACGACGTTAGCCCGCTGTTGTTGACCGCGTGCGCTCAGTCGGGGGGAAAACGAGGCAGCGTGCGCTCAGTCGGGGGGATCGCGACCACGCGTACGCTCAGTCGGGGTCAAAGCAAGACCGCGTACGTTCAGTCAGGGGCGTCGCGGCTACGCGTACGCCCAGTCGGGGTCAAAGCGAGACCGCGTGCGCCCAGTCAGGGGCGAAAATGGGGCCGTGCGCATCCGGTCCCGCGCGCGTCAGGCTGGATGTGAGACGAGGGGTTGAATCTCACCCGAACCAGGCATTGAAGTAGGCGTAGAAGTTCAGGTTGCCCACGGAAGCACATGGTCCCCCAACACGCTCCAACGCATTCTGGTTCGGCTGGTAAGGCGTGTAGTTGTACAGGTTCGAGGTCGCTAGGTTCTCAAGGTAGATAGTCTCGCCCCCACACGAGTCCTCTGGGGCGAAGGGAATGAAGATGTTCTCGTAGGGACGCGCCATGTACCTGTACGGGTTCTGCTCGTAAACCCTCATTTGACGGGCCGCATAGTAAACCTGGGTTGCGAAACCGAAATACTCCTCGTCACAGTTAGAGCTGTCCGGACACGCGTAGCCCATCGCGATCGTGTAACGACCCTCGTTTAGCCGCAAGCCGGACGCGGTGATGAGCCCCTGCTCCTTCTGCAATGTGGTGAGGAGAACCTGCGGGTTGATGCCGCAGCTCCTAGAAGCCTTGTAGATGATTGACGCTGCAGTGTCGTCTTCGGCCCCCTCGAAACCCGACGGGCAATACTGGTCGGGTGGGAACGAGGGTGAAGCCGCGATGTAGTCGGCTAGGCAAGGGGTTCCGTCGACACCCGTCCGGCATCCTTCGTTCCACTCGGCAATGAAGTCGGCTATCCCCTGTTCACTGAGCGCTTCCACGTCAAAGAACTTTTCATCCGAAATGATGTTCCCCGGGTTGAACCCGGCAAACGACAATGCTGGGGTGATCGGCTCTGGGGGCAGCGTTTCTCGTTTGACCACCTGAGCCGTCTCTTCCGACTCCCCCTTTGAAAACAGGGCATTGAAAATGGGGCTGGCAAGCATCCAGAAGAGGCTACCAAGGGCAAGAGTCCCCACGACAACCAAACCGAACCTTCGGGCCCAAGTGGAGTGCCGTTTAGGTTTTCTCCTCTGGGGAACGGGGGCGGCCTGCGGCAACTTCACCCACACGTTGTCAGCTTGGGGTGCGGTGGGACGCTTGATGCGGACCGTAGGGTAGACGCTCACCCTCTCAGGGTGAGCTGCGTTCAGCCGCTGCTCATCAGGTGGGCCGGTGTCCGGCCGGTCTGGCACCGCGTCCCCTTCTCCCACCGGACCAGTTACGCCTGCGCCTTGATGTGATCCAACAGGTTGGGTGTCGCGTCTTGCAGGGTATTGAGCGTCAAGTAGAAATCATCTTGAGTTCCATACCAAGGGTCGGGCACATCCATCTGTCGGGGGGTGCGCTGGTTAGCGTCGGAGGCGAACTCACGGTACAGCCTCACCTCTGGCCTGCGGTCTTCGGGGAGCCGCTTCGCCAACCGGTCGATCACCCTCTTGTGTTCATCCGTCATCGCTAGGACTAGGTCGAAGTCCTCCATGTGGCTCTTTGACAGTTTCTGTGCAGCGCGATCCGGGACATCGTAACCGGCTTGCCGCAGCACCCGAGTGGCCCTTGAGTCGATCGGGTTTCCAACTTCCCACCCGCTTATGGCGGACGACTCGACTTCCACGTCTACCCCCGCCTTCGCGGCCTCCTGTTGGAGCACCACCTCAGCCATTGGGGAACGGCAAATGTTTCCCGTGCAGACCATCATCACCCGGTAGACCACAGATTCCTCCCTTTCTCAGCCCACCTTACGAGGCGCAGGCCAGCCCTTCTCTTAGCGACTCTAGGTTGGAAGTGTAAACGTCGATGAGGTCTTCACCGGAATCCACTTGAACCTCGACCGTGTCGAGCGGCAAAGCTCTAACCCCTAGGGTTTCTGTCAGGTGACTCTCATGGTGCTCGGATGTCAGGGGCTCAATGAAGATCGTGGTCACCCCACGCTCCTCCACCAGATCCCTCAGCTCCATAAGTCGAGCCGGCGAAGGCTCTGCCTCCGGGTCGATGCCCGTCACACCCACTTGCTCAAGACCGTACCGTTTTGCCATGTAGCCAAACGCCTGATGGGTGGTGAGTAAGGTTTCGCCCTCACAGGCCGCGAGGGCGGTGTCGTAAGCTTCCTCCACCTCGTTGAGACGCTTGGCCAAATCCTCAGCGTTCTCCTGGTAGTACTCCGCTTGGGACGGGTTCGCTTCAGCAAGGACTTCAGCGACCTCTTCCCCTATGTATGACATCAGTATCGGATCCAGCCAAACGTGGGGATCCCCAGCAATCAGGTCTTCCTCCGGCACCGCGCTCAAAACGTCGATGCTGGCCACCCCTGACTGGCCAATCGCCTCTTCCACTGCCGGCTGGAAACCTTGAGACAGGTAGATCACTAAGTCAGCGTTTCCAAGACGCTGCACTTGGGCGGGCGAAAGTTCCAGGTTGTGAGCGTGCCCGGAGGTGGAGGACAGGTCCTCAACCTCCACCTCATCCCCACCCACAGCCTGCGCAATGTAAGCCAAAGCGTAGGAAGACGTTGCCACGGTTGGCACGCCGTCTTTCGACTGGGCGCTGCCGCTCTCATCCGAACAGGCACTGAGCGTCACCATCACTATCAGTAGTGCGAGGGCGATGGCTAGAAAGCGTGAGCTGTTCGCCCACCGTGCCCTCGTGTTCACGGCCGCAGCCGAAGCCTGCTGGGAAGCAGCGACCGAGGGGCGCCGGACAGCCCGGGCCGAAGTCTGCCTTTGGTTTGGGAACATGCGAACACAGTACGCCCGTTGATAACCGTTATCAATAAGGGGTGGGCGTGCTTAGAAGTCCCAGTCGTCGTCCTCGGTGTCTTCCACTTCACCGATGACGTAGGAGGAACCCGAACCGGAGAAGAAGTCGTGAGTTTCCGTCGCATCGGGCGCCAACTGCGCCAAGATCGCGGGGTTTACGTCGGTTTCATCCGCGGGGAACAACGCTTCGAACCCAAGGTTCATGAGGGCCTTATTCGCGTTGTAATGCAGGAACTTCTTCACATCACCAGTTAAACCGAGAGGGTTGTAGAGGTCTTCTGTGAACTTCACTTCGTTCTCGTACAGCTCCAGCAGCAGGTCGTAGGCGAACTGACGCAGCTCCTCTTGACGTTCAGGGGACGCCTGCTTGTAAGCCAACTGGAACTTGTAACCCAGGTAGTAGCCGTGGATCGCCTCGTCACGGATGATGAGGCGAATGATGTCAGCAGAGTTCGTCAGTTTCGCGCGAGACGCCCAGTACAGGGAGTAGTAGAAGCCGGAGTAGAACATGAAGGACTCCAGCATCACCGAAGCGATCTTCTTCTTCTCCGGATCGTCGGCGACGTAGAAGGCGTTGATGATCTTCGCCTTGTTCTGCACTTCAGGGGTTTCTTCCGCCCACTTAAACGTCCGGTTGATGTCTTCCGTGTTCAAGAGGGTGGAGAAGATTGATGAGTAGGACTTCGCGTGCACCGACTCCATGAACGCAATGTTGGTGAGCACAGCTTCCTCATGGAGGGTCCGAGCATCAGGGATCATGGACACCGCACCAACGGTCCCCTGAAGCGTGTCCAGCAACGTGAGGTTGGTGAACACGTTGGAGAACACGTCCTTTTGGGTCTGGTTCAACGTCGCCCAAGAGGGGAGGTCATTTGAGAGTGGAATCTTCTCTGGCAACCAGAAGTTCGCGGTGAGCCGGTCCCAAACTTCAAGGTCTTTGTCGTCTTCGATCTTGTTCCAGTTGATCGCCTCAAAGACCTCTACGCCATCCACGTCTTTGACCATCACACCATCTTTGGTTGCCACGCTTCGCCTCCGTACGTTCAAGATTGGGCTCCTACAGGGGCAAGTTCTTCTCCCTGTTGCAGCCGGAAGAGACCCCGTCCAGCTGCGCCCATGCGCCCGTAAGCTTAACGGGCCCACCGCAGACTCGCCATATGGCGTTTGCCCACAACGCCGTCTGCTCGCTCGCCCAGTCCCTCGGACGCCTAGTGCCGAGGGCGCCGAGCAACACAAAGACCCAATGCCAACCCTTCACCGGTCCGCCCGGTAACAGGGGCGCACCGGCGTGCCATAGAGACCCCGGCCCTAGTCGTCCATCAACTGCTTCAACCCTGCGAAGACGTTGTCACCGTTCGCCCGCAGGCCGTCGTGATGCATGCGGGAAGTTATCCACAGCCTAGGGTTCTTCAACAGTTCGGCCGTTCCCTCCGACAGGACCCTAGGCACGTAGATATCGTCGTTGTACACGAGGGCGGCAACTGGCACATCCACCTTTGCCAACAC
>CAYFUO010000057.1:0-11357 GCA_964346255.1 uncultured Actinomyces sp.
CGCACGTTTTCAATCGAGTCCATTTGCGCCGCGTCCAAGGCTGTTTCCTTCACGCAGTGAGACAAGGCTAAGCCGACAACGTCAACATCCGTGACGTCCTCGTCCACCAGAATCTCTTCCAAACTGACGCCGTCGGGGCGGGCGCCATCGAAGCCGGAGTAGGCGGCCTCGTACTCACCCTTCTTAATGAAGTAGTCGATGGGGACGGGCTGCAGGTCTTGGTGCAGTTCCGCTTCCCACGTGCCAGCCACCCCGTGTGGTGGCCACGTGTCCACATAGTCCGGCTCGTCGGAAAAGTGGTCTCCCGGCTCGATATGCCAGTCTTGGGTGGTGATGATCAGGTCGTAGTCTTCCTCGTGGGCGAGGGCGTATTTAGCGACGTCGTGTGCCACCCGGTTACCTCCCGCGACGGGGAGCGCACCTTCCTCACAGAAGGTTGGTTGCACATCTACGATTAGCAGGGCTTTAGCCATGGAACCTCCTCAATCAACCCCAGCCTAGACCGGCCGGTGAGTTTTTGCCGCTGCCGGTGGGCGTCTAGGCTGTAGTGCATGAGTCAGATACTTTCGGCAGTGGCCTGGCCTTACGCGAATGGGCCCCGCCACATAGGCCACGTGGCAGGTTTCGGTGTTCCTTCGGACGTTTTTTCCCGGTACATGCGAATGGCGGGCCACGATGTTCTCATGGTGTCTGGCACGGACGAGCATGGCACTCCGATCCTCGTGGAAGCCGAAAAGAAGGGGAAGACGCCTAGGGAGCTGGCGGATGAGAACAACCTGATCATCGCCCAGGACCTCGTGAACTTGGGGCTCTCCTACGACTTGTTCACTCGCACTACGACCCCCAACCACTACCAGGTGGTTCGGGACATGTTTGAAGTGGTGCGCGACAACGGTTACATGCTGGAACAAACCACGCAGGCGGCGGTGTCCCCGTCGACGGGTCGGACGCTTCCCGACCGTTACATTGAGGGGACTTGCCCTCTGTGTGGGTACGAGGGCGCCCGCGGCGACCAGTGCGACAACTGTGGCAACCAGTTGGATCCGATTGAGTTGATTGACCCGAGGTCGACGCTGAATGGTGAGACCCCGAAGTTTGTGGACACCACCCACTACTTCCTAGATCTGCCAGCGTTGGCGGAGCCACTTTCCACTTGGTTGGAGGGGCGAGCTGAATCTGGTTGGCGCCCGAACGTTATTGCTTTCGCGAAGAACTTTTTGGACGAGGCGCGTCCTCGTGCGATGACCCGCGACATTGACTGGGGTATCCCGGTTCCTGGTTGGGAGGATCAGCCCAGCAAGCGTCTCTACGTGTGGTTTGATGCGGTGGTCGGCTACCTGTCCGCCTCAATCGAGTGGGCGAAGCGTTCGGGGGACCCGGAGGCTTGGCGTAAGTGGTGGAACGACCCAGATGCTCGCACCTACTACTTCATGGGCAAAGACAACATTGTGTTCCACGCCCAGATTTGGCCCGCTGAACTGCTCGGTTACAACGGTGAGGGTGCGAGCAGCGGTGAGCCCGGCGAATTCGGACACTTGAACCTGCCTACGGAAGTGGTGTCGAGTGAGTTCCTCACCATGGAGGGCAAGAAGTTCGCGACTTCCCGCGGCATCGTCATTTACGTTCGCGACTTTTTGGACCGCTACCAGCCGGATGCCCTGCGCTACTTCATTTCGGCTGCTGGCCCCGAGACGTCGGATGCGGACTTCACGTGGGAGGAGTTCCTGCGGCGAACCAACAACGAACTGGTTGCCGGCTGGGGGAACCTGGTGAACCGGACTGCCACGATGATTCACAAGCGGTTCGGCCACATACCTGAGCCGGGTGAACTCGCGGGAGAGGACCAGGCGCTGCTCGACAAGCTGGAGGCCGGGTTCACGGAGGTTGGCGACCTGATTGAACACCACCACCAGAAGGCTGCGATCACTAAGATCATGACGCTGGTGGCGGACGTCAACAAGTACATTGCTTACACTGAACCGTACAAGTTGAAGGCTGAGGAAGACCAGCCGCGGCTCGCGACGATCTTGTGGACGTTGGCGCAAGCAGTTTCTGACTTGAACGACATGTTCGCCCCGTTCCTGCCTCACTCTGCGAACGCTGTCGACCAGGTTATGGGCGGCGCGGGCGGGGTTGCGCCGATGCCAGAGTTGGTGTGGGTGGAGGCTGACGGTGGGGCTGCTGAAGCGCCCGGCACCTACCAGGACGCGGACCCGGACGCCAAGGTGGACACGGTGGTCACTTATCCGACGATCACTGGGGATTACACGTCGGCCCCCAAGTGGGGGCGCCACCCGGTGGTTGCAGGCACCCCCGTTGGTAAGCCTTCCCCCGTGTTCACGAAGTTGGATCCGAAGATCGTTGAGGAAGAGCTGGAACGCTACGAGAAGGGGGATGCGCCCTCAGGCGACTAGGACCTCATCTGGACGTTGGGGTTTGGATGCCCTGTGGGCGGGCGCCCAGGCGGCGACCACTGCTGCTAGAGGTGCGAGGACGAGCGCTGCGACGACGCTCATCCAGGGGAAGGCGAACAGGTGGACGCCTGAGCCACTCAAGAACAGTTGGGTGACCCACCCGAGGCCAAGACCCAACCCCACCCCTAGGACCGTGCCGTAAGCACTGGTGACTAAGGCGGATGTGAGCACGGCCCCCTCAATGGAGGACTCGCTCATCCCAAGGTCCGCTAGTAAGCCGAACTCGCGTTTCCGCCCCGAGGCGGTGAGGCTCGTCGTTGACGCGAGCGTTATGAGCGTCACGGCGAGCGTGAGGACCAAGCCTACGTGCAGTATGGCTACGACCTCGTCCGCCACTTCAGAACCGGCCCCCACCAGGTCCGTGTAGCTTTCAACTTGCACGCCGGGTAGGGCGCTCACCAGTTCTTTCAGACTGGTTGTCACCTGTTGGGCGCTGACGCCTTCATTTATGGTCACGAACGCTAAAGCGGGGAAACGCGTCGACCCTGTTGAATAGGCGGCAAGTTCTGAGGACCCCAGCAGGCTGGCGCCCTCAAGCAGGTCCTCCACTTCCCCAACCACTTTCACTGCGAAGTCAGAGTCGTCCCCCTTCACGCGCAACTGGTCGCCCAGATGCGCGCCCAAGGTGTCCATCAGTGTTGGGGAGAGAGCAACCTGGCCTCTCCCTTCCGGGTACTCACCTTCGACGAGTGTGAAAGTTAGGGTGGAGTCAAGGTAGGAGGGGTCGGTGAGGAGCGCTCGCGTCGACTCAAGCCGGGTGCCTTCCCCCGAGACAGTCAACGTTGTGAAGCCGACTTGGTCTTCCACTGAGGCGACGCCCGGGGTGGTCTGCAAGATTTGTTTGACCCCGGTCGGCAGGGAGCTCAGCGGCGAGGTTGGCGCGGCGACCAGGTCAGTTTCAACGTGGGCTTTGGTGGCCGCTGCGAAGGATTTCGCGTAGCTCTGTGTGAGGGTGGCGCCCCCAACGACTAGGCCGACACCCACTATCAGCACTGCGGCCCCCGCAGCGCTCCTGCGCGGATAGTCTTCCACGTCTTTCAACGCCAACAGGAGGGGCACCCTCCCCTTCCCGGTTCCCAACGTGAGCCGCGCTGACCACCGTTTCGCAAGCCCCCTCAAAAGCATTGGTGAAGCGAGGACCACCCCAGTGGATAGGAGGAGGATCCCGGACACTAAGAAAACGCTTGGGGAAGAAGGTAGGCGCACAGCGCCCAACACTAAACCCGTCACCCCGGAGGCAACCAAGCCGATGCTGCCGGCGGTTCGGCCCCTGAATTTGGGGGCGGCGCCCCCCTCCACTCGGGTCGCGTCAGTGCTCACAGAGCCGTGCGAGGCCCGTTGGGCGGCGGGAACCGCGGAAGCTAACGTCACTAGCACCCCGATGATGAAGGCGGTCACCAGTGCTGAGGGGGACGCGCCCACGCCGGCGAGAGCGCCCGACAGGGAGGATCCCAACAGGGCAACCACTGCCCCCACTCCTTTGACGGCGAGGACCCCGAGACCCACCCCAACCGCGGAACCAACCAGTCCAACACCTGCTGCCTGCGCGGCTACTATGCCGAAAACTTGGCTGCCCGTGGCGCCCGCCATTCGCAGGGACGCGTATTCGTCAGCGGATTCACTGGTGGCCAAACGGAACGTGTTAGAGATGATGAAAGCGGACAGTAGCAGGGCGAAGGCGAAAAATGTGACTAGGAGTATTGAGCCCACCCGCGTCTGCTCCGAGACACTCTGCTCCAGGTAGGTGGAGTATTGCGACCTGGTGAGAACATCAGCCTGAGAACCCAGGGTGTCCTGTAGGGCAGCAACCCCCGGTTCAGCGTTGACCCCCTTCTTCAGGGTGACGCCGAAGGCGTCGACATCACCGAGTTCTCGCGCCCAAGAGTTCGCGGCCCCCGGCGACAGCCCAATCGACACGAGGTCGGGTGTCCCAACCTCGAGCTCATAAACCCCGGTCACCACCGCGTCTTCTAGGCCGGTGCCGTACGCGACTTGGATGCGGTCTGACGCATGCAGTCGCGCCCGCTGCGCCCCCGTCTCTTCTAACGCTACTTCGCCCGCCGATGCTGGTGGTCGACCTTCCTTCCACTTCGGCCAACCCTGCCCGTCGGGCGTGGGAGAGTAAACCACGGGAACCCCGCCGGTTGCGATCACGCTGCCGTCTAAGTGGTACAGGGCTCCTTGGCTTTCCCACAGGGCTGTCGCAGAAGCAACGTTCGGTGCCTGTTCTACACTGCTCAAAAGTCGGGTTGGGACCTGTTCGCGTTTCCCGTCGGACTCGTTTTCTTGCCCGAGGACGTACACGTCGTACAGTGCGTCAGCGCTTGCACTTTGCCGCAGGGTGGTGGCGAAGTGTCCATGCAAGGTTAGGGCGGTGGCCAGGAATGCTGTGCCGACGGCGACCGCTAAACCTGTTAGGAGGAAACGCGAAAGGTTCACTCGGACACCTCTCATCGCCACCTTCATGAGTGGGAAGCGCGGCGCGGCAACCGGGTTTGTTCGCATGGTCACATACTAGCGAGCCAAAGTGGGGTCAGGGCTCACAAGGAACCCTGACCCCACTAACAATCCCAGTCGCGGACACTGGGTTTTCACTATTGGTCGCGGCGCGGCTTACCTTTTCGGGCCAACTGGTAGGCGAGGCCTAGGAAGGCGATGCCGGCTGCTAGGAACAGTGTCACCACCGACACTTGGAATAGGGAAACTGATGATGGGACGGAAACTGCGGGAACGATCACCAAGATGATCCCCACGATGATGAGTAGTGCGCTCCACACGAGCAGTCCGACGTCCATGTTCGCCTCAGTGAGTCCTTTGGAGC
Source organism: uncultured Actinomyces sp. (assembly GCA_964346255.1). Classification (GTDB taxonomy): domain Bacteria; phylum Actinomycetota; class Actinomycetes; order Actinomycetales; family Actinomycetaceae; genus Scrofimicrobium. Next base: position 5,296 of record CAYFUO010000057.1, read on the forward strand.
CACGGTACTGGACCGCTTGGGGCGCGCCCACTTGCGGCTGGCCCGTTAGCGGCTGACCCGCTTGGGGGAGGGGTTCTGTCTGGTTTGTTTCGCTCATTTGTCGTCACCGTCCTGATCATCTGTGGTTTCGTTGGAGGTTGTTGCGGACTCATCTTTAGAGTCTGCGTTGCGTGGTCCCTCGTCCCCCTGTTCCGCGGAGAGGTCCATTTCGTCTGAAACCACCACGAAGTTCAGTTCTGAGTCCTCCAAGTGGAGGGCGAACGTGAACTCACTGTCCGCCTGCGAGACGCGACCAGGCAGTGGGTAGTATTCAGGTTCGAAGTCGCTGGCCAACCATTCGTTTAGAGCGTTCGCCCAAGCGTAATAGTCCCAAGATGGGGTTAGTGCGAGGGCGTCGATCGAAGAGTCACTGTTTGGTTTGGTTGACGCAACGATTTGCGCTGATTCGATGACTGGCAACTGGTTTTCCTTCAACACCACTTGCAGCGTGGAGCCGTCTAGGGACACTAGGTAGCGGGGGACCTCCCCGGCGGGGATGTCCCTCAAATCTAGGATGGCTTCCGTCCCCTCCAGCTCAATGTCTTCCACGGTCGGGTCCAGCCACTCCACGCCAGAATCGCTGTCTTTATCGAGGAGTTCCGCGTGGATCGCCTCCAGTTTCTCCCACTGGTCAGCGCTGCCGGGGAGCGCGCCGTTGAGGTCGTCAAAGTCGCCGTCCTCGTCATCCCAGTCCTCTTCTAAGGCTTCAAACTCGTGGCTCGCGACCTCGTACTCGTTGTAAGTGGAGGTTTCAAGCATGCCGACCCCACCTATGACCACGGGGGGAAGCACCGCAGCCCCCACAATGGAGAACCAAAGGAACCATCCTGGGCGCAGGCCGTTCCAACCCGCGTAGCCGAGGACCCCACCGGTGATGAGGACGATCAGCCCCGTCGCCACGAGCACCGCCCGACCGGAGGTGGTGAGGTTCTCCGACCCGATACCGGCCATCATGACCCACAGTCCGATCGCGGCGATGAGCGCCATAGCTCCCACGGCCGCCAAAGAAATGATGTTGGACAGGGGCGGTTTGGGGGCCTTCACAGGGTGAACAGGGTTCCCCCGGAAAACCTGGGTTTGCGGTAAGTGGTTTTGCGTTTGGGGCGCAGGCAAGTTGCGCCACGTGTCTTTGTTTTCTTCCATGGCTCGACTCTCTCAAGTGGGGAGGGGACTCCACCATCGGGATTCCCCCTGAAAAAACCCTGAACCTCCCCCACACGCCTCCTCCGGGTCGGTGGGGGAGCAGAAGTCTGCAACGATGAGCCTGTGAATGGAAGTGAAAGGCCCCCACTGCGGCGGGCCCAGTCGGACAGCGCGAACATGCCGGCCCCTTGGCTCGGTGGGGTCGCCGCGGGAATCGCCGCGAACTTCGGTGTTGGCGTGAGGCTGGTGCGGGCCGCTTTCATAGTTGCGAGCATCCCCTTCGGGTTGGCGCTGTTCCCCTACACGCTGATGTGGATCATGCTGCCCGCCGACGGGGAAGAACCCAGCAGTTGGGGGAACTCCGGACTGCTCAACCCTCTACGAGCCATCACGGGTAGGAGAGACCGGGAAGCCCGGGCGGGCCAACTAGCGTTGGTTGGCGTCGCCTTCCTAGGTGTGGGTGTGCTCGTCGCATTGTCGGGTTCCCTGTGGGAGGTTTCGTGGGAGGCGATTCTCGGGGGGCTCATGGTCCTGTTCGGTCCCGTGTTCACTTGGATGCAGGCCCCCAAGTTCGCGAGGCAACGGAGTTTGGAGGCTCTCGGATACGTCCTCGTCGGACTTGGGACCACTGTCGTCGGCGTTGTCCTGCTGCTCGCCGAAGCGGGTGTCATACCTGGGATCCGGGTGGGTTTCACGGTGGGGGCCAGCGTGATAGCGGCGCTCGCCTTGGCTCTCGTCCCTTTGGGGGTGAGGGTGCTCGATGACCTGTCGAACGCGAAAGCGCGGGAGGCACGCGAAGCGGAGAGGGCGGACATTGCCGCCCACCTTCACGACTCCGTCCTCCAAACCCTGACACTACTGCGGAAGCGGGCGGGGGACGAGGACGCTGTGCGGGCGCTGGCTTTAGCGCAGGAACGTGAGCTCCGCTCGTGGATGGGTGCGGGCCGAACCGCTCAACGTTCTTCAGTTGCTCAGGGTTTGGAGGATGTGGTCGCTGAAGTGGAGGCGACCTACGGGGTTCCCGTCCAAGTGGTGACTGTGGGGGACATGCGGGCGGGTGAAGAACAGGTGGCGGTCTTAGAGGCCGCTGGTGAGGCGATCACCAACGCCGTGAAACATGGTGCGCCCCCCATTTCCGTCTACCAAGAGGTTCGGGGTGGGGGCCTAGAGGTGTTCGTGAAAGATGCGGGGGGCGGGTTCGACCCGGAGCACATTCCCTCCGACCGGCACGGGTTCACGGGGTCAATAGTTGGGCGCGTGGAACGGGTCGGTGGGGAAGTGGACGTGAGGACACTGCCCGCGAGCCAAGATTCGGGTGGAAAAGAAGTGGGGGGGACAGAGATACGCATTATCCTTCCCTCGAGAGGTGAAAACACATGACATCGACGGGGCAGACGGATGAGGTTGGCGTGGGGAAACCAGTGACGGTCCTCGTGATCGACGATCACCCGCTGGTGCGCGCGGGGGTCCAAACCGAGCTGCAGCGTGCGAGCGGAATCAAAGTGGTTGGGGAGGCCGCAGACGTTGAGGCGGCGATCGCGGCCTGCCACGACCTGCAACCTGACGTTGCCCTCCTCGACATTCACCTGCCTGGGGGTGGGGGAGGTGGGGGGCCCGAAGTGGTTCGGCGCTGCTCCGACCTGACGGGGACACGTTTCCTAGCGTTGTCCGTTTCAGATTCTCCAACCGACGTGGTGCAGGTCATCAGGGCGGGTGCGCGAGGCTACATCACCAAATCTGTTTCCCCATCCGACTTAGTGTCCGCGATCGAGCGGGTCGCCGCAGGGGACGCGGCCTTCAGCCCGCGACTGGCAGGCTTCGTTTTAGACGCATTCGGGACTGAGAGCGGCCCGGAGGAAGACGACGACCTCGACCTGCTCACCGCACGCGAACAGGAGGTCATGCGCCTGATTGCCCGCGGTTACAGCTACAAGGAGACCGCGGCTGAACTGTTCCTCTCCGTGAAGACGATCGAAACCCACGTGTCAAACGTGTTACGCAAGCTGCAACTGTCCAGTCGGTATGAGTTGTCGCGGTGGGCGGCGAGACGCAACCTCGTGTGAGGGCGGGCGGGGACGTCGGAGGGGTCCGCTAAAGTGAAGAGGCTATGAACGCCCCTGACTTGTTTTCTTCGATGCCGCCTCTTGACGTCGAGCCACCCCCGGAAGAGGAACCACCCTACGAGCCCCATTTTGAGGCCCCCACATCCCCTCTCCCTGACGGTTACTTACGCACCTACATGGGGCCGGAGGACCCCGGCTTTGATGCTGCTCCCCCTCCCGAAGAGTTCCAGGAAGACAGTTTCGACCGCGCCGAACAGATTTTGGAGGGCTTGAACCCCTCCCAGCGTGAAGCAGTGGTGCACGAGGGCGCGCCACTGTTGATCGTTGCGGGGGCGGGGTCGGGGAAAACCCGTGTACTCACCCACAGGATCGCCTACCAGTTGGAGAGGGGCGCACTGCTCCCCGGTGAAGTCTTAGCGATCACCTTCACCAACAAGGCTGCAGCGGAGATGCGTGAACGCGTCAAAACGTTGGTTGGGGGAGGTCGTGGACACATTTGGGTTTCCACGTTCCACTCGGCGTGCGTGCGCATCCTGCGCTCCCACGCTTCCGCCGCGGGCCTCAAGTCGAACTTCAGCATTTACGACGCTCAGGACTCCCAGCGGCTCATCTCCATGATCCTGAAGGACAAGAACTACGACACGAAGAGGTTCTCCCCCAGGTTCGTGGCCAGTCGCATCTCCGATTTGAAGAACGAACTCATTGTTCCCGCAAAGTTCGCTGCTGACGCGGCCCCAGACCCCGTTTCTCAAATGGTGGCGGACGTTTACACGGAGTACAACAAGAGGCTGCGGCTAGCGAACGCCCTCGACTTTGATGACCTGATCATGGTTACAGTGCAGATGCTGCAGTCCCACCCCGCCATTTTGGAGACCTACCACAGGCGCTTCCGGGAAATCTTGGTTGACGAGTATCAGGACACTAACCACGCCCAATACGTTCTCATCCGAACCCTAGTGGGGGATGGGGAAGATGGGGTGGCGCCCGCGCAGTTGACGGTCGTGGGGGACTCCGACCAGTCGATCTACGCTTTTCGGGGCGCGTCGATTCGAAACATTGAAGAGTTCGAACAGGACTATCAGAACGCGCGCACGGTCCTCCTCGAACAGAACTATCGTTCCACCCAAAACATCTTGGACGCCGCGAACGCGGTGATCTCCCAAAACCAGGGGAGACACCCGAAGAAGCTGTGGACAGCTCACGGGCCCGGAGAAAAAGTGGGGTTGGGCAGTGGGGACGACGAATATGATGAGGCCCGTTTCGTGGTGGGAGAAATCCAAAGTCTCCTCGCGAAGGGTGTGGATGGCGGCGAAATAGCGATTTTCTACCGCACGAACGCCCAGTCGCGCGTCCTCGAAGAAATGCTGATGGCTGTCCCCATCCCCTACCGGATCGTGGGTGGGGTGCGCTTCTATGAGCGGGCTGAGATCAAGGACGCCCTCGCTTACATGCAGGCCATCGTGAACCCTGATGACACGGTTGCTTGGCGCCGCATCATAAACACTCCTAGGCGCGGCATTGGGGATAGGACCCAGGCGGTGATAGCCGCTCACGCTAACCGCCACGGGATTTCTTTCGGTCAGGCGCTAGCGGACACGCTTGCGGACAGTGAAAGGCCAATAAGTGGGGTGCCGACGCGCGCCCGCAACTCCGCGGCGGAGCTCTGGTCGCTCCTGGAGGAGATGCGTCAAAAGGATGCTTCTGGGACGCCACCACACGAGATTTTGGAGGAAGTCCTAGAGCGCACTGGCTACTTGGAGAACCTGCGGGCCTCCGAAGACCCTCAGGACGCGGTGCGGGAGGACAACCTGAGTGACCTGGTTTCTTCCGCAACCGAATTCGGTTTGCAGGGAGGGGAGAACCAGACGAACCTGGAAGCTTTCTTGGAGCGCACGGCCCTAGTTTCGGACGCGGACCAAGTGCCGGGGGAGGACAACCGGGTTGGGGAAGTCACTTTGATGACCGTGCACACTGCCAAAGGACTGGAGTTCCCCTACGTGTTCGTCACGGGTTTGGAGGATGGCACTTTCCCCCACAAGCGTTCCATGGATGATGCTGCGGAGGTCGCTGAAGAGCATCGCCTCGCCTATGTCGCTTTGACGCGTGCGAAGAAGAAGCTCTATTTGTCGAGGGCGGCCGCGCGGCGCTCGTGGGGGACCACGGAACACATGCCGCCCTCCCGTTTCCTTGACCACATTCCGGAGGAGGTGACGGAGACCCTCGCCGAAGCGAGCATGGACCGGTTGCGCCGGGAAGGCGGGGGATCGTATGAGCCTGCCTTCTTTGACGACACATGGAGTGCGGGTCCCGGCTCCGACGTGTTCGGGGATGACCGTTACGTTGTTGGTTCGGGAAGGGCGCACAGTGGGAACCGCATCGTGCGTTCCGATTCTTCCCGGGGTGGAAGCGGGGGTATCCAAAGGGGTGGGGGCATCCAAAGAGGAGGCGGCATTCAGAGGGGTGGCCGTTTGGGGGCGCAGGCGGCGGACGACAAACCGACGTTGTCATTGAAAGTTGGGGATAAGGTTCGCCACGCCACTTTGGGGGACGGAGTCGTCATCGGGGTTGAGGGTTCTGGGCGACAAATGGTGGCCCGCATCCAGTTTGAAAGCGCAACAAAGCGTTTACTGCTCCGAATGGCGCCTTTAGCGAAGATCTAGGGCTGCGCTGGCAGGTGGAAACCGGTATCTTGAGTGAGGAACGGAACTGGGATTTAGATAACAGAACGTGGCTGTGGCCGTGAAAGTTGCGGTAGTCGCGTGAGAAAGGGAACAAGGGAGTGGACCTTTACGAATACCAGGCGAAAGACCTCTTCGG
>CAYFUO010000058.1:0-11285 GCA_964346255.1 uncultured Actinomyces sp.
TGGCGGGTGCGCGCGTTCCGTGACTATGCGGACTACATGGCAACCGAAAAGTTCCAAGAAGGGCTAGCCGACTTGATGGCGCTTGCCGGGGGCGACCGCGTCGCCATCATGTGCTCCGAGGCGGTCCCTTGGCGGTGCCACCGCCGGCTGGTCACCGACGCGCTGCTTGCGAGGGGCGTGAACGTGGTGAACATTATGGGGAAAGGCGCGTCAACAGAGGCGTCCCTGACACCGTTCGCGAAGGTTGAGGGCGACTCAATCACCTATCCGCCGGAAGGCTGAGAAGGGGCCGCAAGCGGTTTAGGCTCCACCGCGCAACTGCCGCACCCGCTCCCTTAGTTCCCCCTTGTCAACGCCGATCAAGGCTAGGAAGTCTTCTTCCGACAACACGACGATCGGGTGGCCCTTGTCGGCGAGTTCTAATGCGTACTGGAGTTTCCTGCTCGGCGTTTCTCCCAGCCGCAGGCCCCCTGAGGAGAGTTGGCCGGCAACTAGGATCGTGGTTTTCTGGGTGACCCTGGGCCAAGTCTTACCACCCAAACTTTCCACTAGGGCTTCCGCCTCACACCGGTTGACGACCGCCATGGAGCCGGTGACCACCACGGTTTCACCAGTCAAACGCCGCTTCGCGCTCACGCCCGCAAAGTCGGACGCCACAGGCTTCCTGCCCGCGCCCGAACCACCGGCGCCCGAACCACCGCCGGGCCTGCCCCAACCTTGACGGCCAGTGCCCTCCAACTGCAGGTCTTGGACTGTGCGGGCCCCAGTTTTCCCCGCCAAAGCGATGAGCACTTTCGCCGCTTGGAACGCGTCATCCGAAGCATCGTGATGTTTGAAACCCGCCCGCGTCAACCCCAAGGCGTCCATCACCATGGGCAGCCGGTAGGAACCTAGGGTGAGTAGGCGGCGAGCCAAAGCGAGAGTGTCAACCCAATCATTAGTGGGTTCGGCGAGAGAGTAAACGCGGTTCGACGCCCTCAAAACTGACTTGTCAAAAGGGGCGTTGTGGGCGACTAGGGTGTCGTCGCCCACGAAGTTTGCCACGTCCTCGTGCACCACATCCCACCTGGGGGAGTCCGCCACGTCAGATTCTTCGATCCCATGAACGTTAACGTTGCGCCAATGAAAATAGTTGAACCCGGGAGGTGGGGCGACCAGTTGGGAGAAACGCGCAACAACTCGGCCTTCACGGACTTTAGCCAAACCGACTGCGCAGGCCGACTCCCGCTTCGCGTTAGCGGTCTCAAAGTCGATGGCGGTGAAAGACAACTGGGAAACGCTCATGAGTGAATCTTAACGCCCGCGAAGCAAAGCGCCCCAACCCGCAGGTCGAGTACTGCGGCCCCCGCTCAGATGCCGAGTATCCGCACTTGAATGTCCGCGTACTCTTCGGCGGACAGCTTCCCCTCCCGGTGCAACTCACCTAAACGCACCAGTTTCTGGTTCGGGGGGAAACTCCGCAGGTCAGTGAGGATCGCCCCCACTTCACGTTTACGTTGAACAGCTCGGGCAGCCGCGAACTTCTTCGCCTCAGCGACCAACGGGTCCAACTGTTCCTTCATTTGCTGTGCTTCAGCGGGTTTCCCCACCCACTCCAAGGTGACCGTCGAAGCGGTCACGGTGAACATGGTGCGGAACAGTTTCTTGGTGACAGCCGTGTCCTCAACTTCTTCTAAGGGGACGACACCGGAGTCGCGGTGCCCGTCCTCATCTTCCTTCACCTCCGCCCAGTGAATGTGGTCGGCGTACACTTCCGCGTCCACGACCTCCCCCGTGCTGGTTTTGCCCTTGAAACTGAAAATCTCTTCCAACGTGTCTCCTCAAACCTCGCCGTCACCCAAGACAGGCGCGACGCACAGTTGGCCGCCACCATCTTGGACCTCATCGAAAGCGCGTCGCCTTCGTTGCCTGCGGTCAGTCTTCCAAATCCTTCTTGGGGGCCTCAACCAGCGACAACCGGTCCCGCTCCCCTTCAACCAGAGAGTCCGCAAGCGCGCGGGTTTCCTCCCCAGACAAGACTGTTCCCCCGTCCAATAGGGTGTTCACACCCCGAAAGTCGGAGGGCGGAGTGGCACTATCGCGGGCTTGCACCAACTGTTCCTCCACGGTCCCTTCCGAGATGAGCCTGTGCACGTGCACCGACCTCAAGTCCCCCAGGGCGTGAGTGCGGGAAATCGCTTCCCACTCCAAGCGTTCGTCAAGCTGCGGTTCAACGAAAACCACGGTGGAAGCGCCCTCGTGCCCCAAAGCCTTCGGCATCCCGCCAGCATCCACCAGTAGAACCGCGCCGGGCCCCGCGGCGTCGAAAGCTGTCGTGGTCTCTTCCTGTTCTTCGGTGGACATGTCGCGGGTGAGCGGCCCAAACGCGTCACCACCCAACACCTCAGAGAGAGTGTTCAACACCTGTGGGAGCCCAGAGAGCGCGATCATCTTGCGCCCGTTCGCCTGCGCGTCTGAAGCAAGTTCGAGGACCCGCGTGGTCTTCGTGGAACGCTCACCACTTGCACTCGCCGCGAGACGCATGTTCCCAAGTTCGCCGCCACCAACTGCCCTCCTGTACGTTGCCTGGTCGGCTGGTGACAAGGACAGTAGTTCGTCCACCACCACCAAGTCGGGTAGCTCAGTGAAGACGTCTTCCCGGGTTCGACGCAGGTAGGCGGGCGCGACCTGCTGGTGCATGCGCCCCGGATGCAAGTCCACCTCCGTCAACACGAGGTCCGGCTGCAAGTAGGACACTAAGGTCCCCAAGTCCGCCAGTGAGGAGTCGAAGGGCTCACCCGCCAACAAGATCGCGTAGTCAGCGTCCCCCACTAAGTGGCGAACCTGTTCCGAGCGTTTCGTTTTCGGGTTCGTAACCTGGGTTGCTTCATCCACCACAACACACGTCAAGTCCACGTCGCCGCCCTCTAGCAGGGCCTCCAGCCAGCCGAGCATGCCGAAAGTCGTGACCGCGACACCGCCTTCACGCACCCACTTTTCGAACTGTTCAGCCCGGGTGGGCCCATGCAAAGCGAAAACCTCCAACCTGGTTTTCTCGCTTGCCTCACGCACCCACTTCCCCACCGACGTTGGGGGGCAAACAACTAGAGCGCAGCAGCCACCCTGGTTTTGGAGGTGGGCTAGGACAGCGAGAGCCTCCACTGTTTTCCCCAGCCCGGACTCGTCCCCAATCAGGGCTTTCTTGCGTGCGAGGGCGAACCTAGCTGCGAACTCCTGGTAGCCCCGCAAGTCGACTTCCATCAGTTCCGTGTCGAGAGTGAGGTCTTGGATTTCTAACTTGACTGTGTCAGCCAACTCGCCGAGTACCGCGTCCTCGTGGCTCTTCAACACCCCTAGTTCTTCGAGCATTAGGTGATACCTTGCGGGGTCGTTCAGGAAGTCATTCCATGCGGCTGACCTCTCCTCGTCAGGGGAAGGGATCGCCTTCGCGAACGCGGCAACTTCCTCCACCGCTTCCGTCAAACTGCATTCGTCCCCGAACACCGCGTAGTGGGTGTCCCCCGGTTTCATGGCGTTCACCAGTGGCCTCAAAGACTTAGCGAGAGCCACCAGACCTTCCTGGCCTCGAACCCTGCGCAGAGCATCCCACCGGTGCAAGTGGAGTACAGCGCCCCTCATCTCCGGGGTTGCCCCCTCGGGGCGGATCCGAATGGGGGTGTCGGCCTCCGCGATTCTTGCGAGGGCGCGTGCCGCCGAAGTGATGCGCGGGCCCATCGTGCTCCCGATGCCCGGGACATTTGAGATGGTCAACGGCTTGTCCAAAACGTCTTGGACACTGTTCAACCCGGCCCTCTTCAGTGGCGCCACAGAAATCCGGCCTCGCGTCACCGTCGACAGTCTCTCGACGGGCATCCGCCCCAAAGCTCGCCTGACTTCCGACTTGCGAAGAGCGTTCCCCGCTGCCACCGCGTGCTGCTTCGCCTGTGGTTCCCAGTACGCGGCTCCCAGTACCGTCCGAGTGTCGTCCGGCAACGCAGCCAACTCTTTCTCACCAATAATGGTGCCTGAACCTAGGCCCCCACTCTTCTTGGAGAACCCTGTTCTTGGCTCAAACAGGTCAGTTACTGGGAGGGGCCGCGCCTTCTTCGCATGCTCTTCCAACCGGTCTAAGACGTCCGGTAGTCCCGCGTCAACCGAGGCGTCGTGGAACTCCAACAGTTTCTCAGCCGCAGCATCCGCCTTCTCCCGCGCGGCTTTCCCCGCGAGCCGGCGCCTCAACCCCTGAACGCGTTTGGCGCGGCGGAGTTCTTCGTGAGCGTCGTCATCGACCGCCTCAACCCAAGCCGTCACCTTCGGGCCGAGCTTGGGCCAAGTCTCATCCTGAACTAAAACCCCCACTCGAGGTGGGTCTGAAACCCGCAGGGGAAGCACCCGCCACACTGGGCCCTCAACACCCGCTTTCTCGAGCTCAACAACGCGGGACAGGAAAGAGTCCATCGCCCGCTTGGCTTCGCCCGCCACCCGGTCCCGACCTTCAGAGATCCGCCGAACCTGCTCCCGCCACTTCCCAACTTCCGCAGCCGCGGCGGGGAACCGTTTACGGTCCGACTCACTAAGCGCCATCGTGCCCTCCCAGATTCCCCTGTCCCCCTAATCTTGCACGCGCCACCGACAAAACAGGCACTTCGGCGCGCCGAAGTGCCTGGACGGATACGGCACAATGGTAGGGGTCGGGCGGGGGCCAGCCCACGTTGACCGGCCAACGTTGAGGGGGACCCATGAAACAGGACGCGCTCACGAACGCTATCGACCGTTTGGCGAGGCCCCTAGCTGCCCGCACACCAGGGTTGAAGTGGCTGCGACGGGAAGCAACCCGAGACACCCCAGAGTTCAACTTGGCTTACGTCAGGACGCGCCCTGAGGGTCCCCCGGCCGGACCCGCGGGCGTCCCAGCCGTGATCGTCCCCGGCGGGCCCGGGTTGGCGTCCGTTTTCCCCTACAGGGGTCTGCGTCACCTGGCAGCCAAAGATGGTCTTGACGTGATCATGGTTGAACACCGTGGGGTGGGCCTCTCCCGGGAGGACCTGAACGGGACGCCGCTCCCAAGGTCAGCCATGTGGGTCGACCTCGTACTCAATGACATCGCCGCTGTCTTGGATGCGGAAAACGTGGAGCGCGCCTTCATTGCTGGTTCCTCCTACGGCAGCTACTTGGCGTCCGCGTTCGCCACCAAGTACCCGCACAGGGTGGAGGGTCTACTGCTTGACTCTGCCCTCCAGTCCACCAAAGACTTGAGCATCGAACGAAAAACTGTTCGCGACCTGCTTTGGGACGGTGACACGCGGGCCGCGGAACTCATCCGCGACCTCACGGTTGCTGGCGCGGATCAAAGGGTCCTGTTGGATGCGACGCGCGCCGCCTACGAACTGTCCGGGCTTGCGTTGGTGGAAAAGCTGCTTTCACGCGAGATTCGTGGCCACCCAAGCCTCTCTTGGCGCGCACTCACCACCTACGCTAGGCGCGACCCGTCCATTGCGGGCATCCCCGCATACTACGAGTTCAACATTGCGGGAACCATCGGTTTCCGGGAACTCAACTATGGCGCGAAGCCTGACGGGGAACCTCTGGATCCTGCCCTCACCTACTCCCTGATCGCGCCCGACTTCCCCAAGTTCAAGGGTGAACCGTATAACCTGCCTGCGGCGACCCCCCACTTCGATTTCCCGGTAGGACTGCTGGTCGGTGACCGGGACCTGCGGACACCACCCAAGATCGCTCACCGCACCGCAACGCTGGCCCCACATTCCGCCTTGGGCACCATTTCGAATGGGCACTCCGCCCTCGATACCCACCCCTTAGCCTTCGAGAAGGCCCTGAAGCTGTTAGTCCTAGGCCAAATAGAGCGGCTACCCGACCTCGCTCCAGCACTTAGCGCCCTGCCGAATCGGGCTCTCACCGACCCATTCGTGAAGGCAATGGGCCTCCTTTCCGGCTACTAGCAAAAAGGCCGGACTAGCAGGGCTAGACCTTCGCGACCGTGCGCACGCACCAAGGCTCAGGAGAAAGCGCTCCGACCCGAAAGCAAGAATGTAGAAGCGAATCTAGCCTGCGCCGAGACCGCCCGAAGTTTTCAGCCGAGGCGTTGGGCGTGCACGGCCTCCAACGCCGCCGCGTCCTCTTCCGTCATCCCATCGATGGGGCCGCCGTCCCACACGATGTCACCACCGAGCGCTGCCAGCACCTTCTCCTTCTTCCCCCAGGAGAGCTTCGCGCCGTGAACTAGGGTTGCTGGCGACCACATCATCGCAATCGCGTCATGCCAACCCTTACCGGTGTCCGTGCCCTCAACGACGTGCTTGAGTGTCTCAGGGATCGTCTTGAGGTGGGGGGTGAACACGTTCGCCAGCACCGCAGCCTTGATTTCACGTTCCTTACCTGGCTCGGCGACAACCACTTCGTCAACGTTGCCGGTGATCGCATCCGACAGCTCTTGGGCTTCCAACATCAGTACGCCGTTGGTGGTCCGCGGGTTACATTCGATCGCCATCAACTCGCCCTCATGGTCGACGAAGTCGAAAGACAACTGGCCCGTGAACGTGGGGTCGAGGGCGTCCACGATTTTCTGCGTGTACTCCAACGTTTTCGTGGAGTCATCAGCGACGAACTCGATGCCCGTGGAGTGCGCCCACTGCTCCGGCGCCCGATAAGTAACCATGGAGGTCACCTTCCCGTCGACAACGTCCGCATACGTACAAACCATGGGCCCATCCACGAACGGCTGCACCAGCCAGGGCTGCTCCGCAGTTGGGTGGACGTCCTCAACCTTCAAAGCGCCTTCCAGGGGCCCCGTGTTGGTGAGCAGTGCGACCCCACCACGGGAAAACGCTGCGCGCGCAAAATATTTCGGGAACTTAGCGATAGCGTCCGCGAGACTCTGGTCATCCGTTGCCACCACGGTCTCCGGGATGGGGACACCCGCGTCCTCGCACAAACGCTGGAAACTCACTTTGTCATGCAAGCGAGCCAACTTGTTGAAGGGCCCCGTGTAAACGGTGACCCCCTCGGGTAGGTCCCCGCGGCGAGCAGCCAGGTAGAACGCCTCTTCAAAGGAGGGGATGATCAGCTCGATGTCGTTCTCTTCCACGAAGTCAGAAATGTCCGCAATGAACTGGTCCGTGTCGAACGTGGGGGAAGCAGTGGCGGTGTGACCAGCGGCGTACTTCGAGTGGTTGCCCATCGCGCCCTCATAAGTGTCGGAGGCGTAGACCTCATGCCCCACAGACCCTAGCTTGCGGATCATGTCGAGGGCGAACGGGTTTCTTGAACTGGTCACCAAAATGCGCATTGCTTGTCCTCTTCAAAGTTTTTCAATGTTGTCCTGAGCTTGGGGCCAACTTTGCTTCGAGCATACCGGCGTTGCCAGTGAGAGGATGGACTCATGGAAGCAAGCATCAAAGTGAGCCACCCCGACCTGCCCCACCTGCCGGACCTACCCACTCAAGTGATCGCCTCCAGCGGCGAAGAACGGATGGATGTCCGCTCCCCTTTCGATGGGAAGAAAATAGGGGAAGTCCCCGTCAGCTCGAACGAAGACGTTGAGGAAGCATTCGCTCGGGCGCGCATCGCGCAGGAGGCGTGGGCGAAGGTGCCCTTAGAACAGCGGCGCAAAGTGGCGCAGCGCTTCGGGAAACTCGTGTTAGAGAACCGGAAATGGCTCTTGGACTTGCTCCAGTTGGAGACCGGGAAGGCACGCTCCGCTGCCTTTGAGGAAGTCGTGGACCTGCCACTGTGGTCGGGGTACGTGTACCACAACGCTTTTGCTCACTTGGCTCCCCGCAAGCGCCGTGGCGCCCTACCGGTGTTGACGCAGACCGTGGAGAGGCGCGTGCCCCACGGCGTGGTTGGGATTATCACGCCGTGGAACTATCCGCTCACCCTGCCGGGCACGGATTCCCTCCCCGCACTGGCCGCCGGGAACGCTGTTGTCCTGAAGCCCGATTCGCTGACGCCGCTCACTGGGATCGCGATAGCGAACCTACTGCGGAAGGCGGGGGTCCCACGCGACGTGCTGCAGGTCGTGATAGGCCCGGGCTCTCGCGTCGGGGAGTTGCTCACGGACCTTGCTGACTTCATAACCTTCACGGGGTCCACCCGAACTGGGGAGAGGATCGCTGAGAAATGTGCTGGGCGCCTTGTCGGGTTCGCCGCCGAATTGGGTGGGAAGAACCCTCTGCTGGTCCTTGATGACGCGGACGTGGAAAGGGCCGCTTTTGGCGCCACCCAAGCTTGTTTCGCCAACGCCGGACAGTTGTGCATCAGCATCGAGCGCATCTACGTGACCGAGAAGCACTGGGACCGGTTCCTGTCCGCGTTCAGACGCAACGTTGAACAGCTACGTCTCAACTCTGGTTTCAGTTGGAAAACGGACGTGGGTTCTCTGGCTAGCGCGCCGCAGTTAGAGAAGGTGTCTTCTCATGTTGAGGACGCCCGAAAGAAGGGGGCTTCAGTTGAGATTGGCGGGCGCCCCCGCCCCGACATTGGCCCCTACTTTTATGAGCCCACCATTTTGACGGGGGTCACCCCGGACATGGAAGTGTTCGCCCACGAAACATTCGGGCCCGTCACCAGCGTTTACAAGGTAGCGACCGACGAGGACGCCCTCACAGCAGCGAACGACAGTGGCTACGGGTTGAACGCGTCCGTGTGGTCGAGGTCTGGTGGGCGCGAGGTCGCGAACCAAATCCAAGCGGGGACAGTGAACGTGAATGATGGGTATGGGGCTGCTTGGGCGTCATACGGGTCCCCCATGGGTGGCATGAAACTTTCCGGCATCGGCCGCCGTCATGGCGTGCCCGGACTACAGAAGTACACTCAGGCCCAAACCGTCGCTGTACAGCACGTTGTCCCAGTTTCAGGACCACGTTGGCTAAGTCATAAGTCGTGGTCACAGGTGCTGACAGTCGGCGCGAAAGTGATGAGACACCTGCCGTAGCCGAACCAAAAACACGGGTGGCCGGGCCTAAGGTCCCAGTTCGGGCCCGCCCTCAATCTTTTCTCACAGTTTTTTTGAATCTAATCGTTGAAGGCGCGGGTTGGCGGATGCGCTCCCGGTAAAATGGTGGGCATGTAGAGCGATACCCACCACCTGCAGGAGCAGCCAAGTTCTTGTGGGACGTCGCGGAAGCCTCTCACTGGGAGATGAGCAACGACGCAGGTGGACGCCAGATAGGACCAGATGTCTACCAAGCTTATTGAGGTCGGGCCCGACCACCCAACGGAGAAGGGCGCCGGCAGAGTCCTAACCCTCTCCACAATCGCGTTCACCCTAATGTTCGCGGTCTGGCTAATGTTCGGGATCTTGGGTGTTCCCATCCAAAAGGAATTCGGTCTCACTGACGTCCAGTTGAGCTGGATCTCAGCAGTCGCCGTTTTGAATGGCTCCATTTGGCGCCTGCCAGCTGGGATCATCACTGACCGGATCGGTGGCCGCAAGGTCACGATCTTCATGCTGTTCGCCACAGCGGTGGCGGCCTACCTGGTGTCGTTCACGTCTTCTTACATGATGACGTTGGTGCTCGCGTTCCTAGTCGGGTTCGCCGGCAACCTGTTCAGTGTTGGCATCGCGTGGAACTCAGCTTGGTTCGGCCAGGACCGTAAAGGCTTAGCCCTTGGCGTTTTCGGCGCAGGCAACGTTGGCGCTTCGGTCACCAAGTTCATTGGTCCCCCAATCATCGCCGCGACCGCTGGCGCGACCTACTTCCTTGGCATTCAGGGCGGCTGGCGGCTAATCCCCGTTATCTACGCGGTGTTGCTTGTCCTTATCGGCTTGGCGGTTGTGTTCATTGCACCGCGCCCCGACCGAGCCCCAGGCACGTCACGGACCCTGGCCCAAGAGTTGGCACCCTTGAAGAGCATCCGGGTGTGGAGGTTCTCCCTCTACTACGTGGCTGTTTTCGGCGGCTACGTCGCCTTGTCAGCGTGGCTACCCAAATACTATTTGGACAACTTCGCCGCTGTTTTGGGCTCTACGGACGCGGCCCAACTGACGAAAGCAGGGTTGCTGACGGCGACCTTCATTTTCCCCGCTTCCCTACTGCGCCCAGTCGGCGGCTGGTTGAGCGACAAGTTCGGGCCACGGCGCATCATGTACTTCACTTTCATCTCCATGCTGGTAACTTCTGGGCTGCTCATGATGCCTAACGGTCACATCGTCATCAGCCACGCTGACGGCACAGAGACAAGCCACTTGGCGTACGCCATGAGCCTCCTGCCGTTCGTGATCATTGTGTTCCTACTTGGATGCGCAATGGGTGTCGGTAAAGCCGCGGTTTACAAGTACATTCCCGAGTATTTCCCGGACAACGTTGGGAGCGTTGGGGGTTTGGTGGGAATGTTCGGTGGTCTCGGCGGGTTCTTCCTGCCCCCACTTTTCGCCACCACGAAAGAACTCAGTGGATTCCCAACTTCCACGTTCTTCGTCATTTTCGTTTTGACAGCCATCTGTTTGGCATGGATGCATCTGGCGGCACACCGCCAGATGGCCACGACCGGCCCCGCACGCGGTAGCGAGGGCGACATTATTGAGGAGGACCGATGAGTTCCGTAGAAGTAGGTAAAGGGGGGTGGCTCGAATCTTGGGACCCTGAGGACCCCAAGAAGTGGGACAGTAAACTCGCTTGGAACACCCTGACAATCACAACGTTCTCACTGACATTAGCGTTCGTCGCATGGTTTCTGCCCAGCGCGATCATCCCGAAACTAGACGCGTTAGGCTACGCGTTCACTGGCAGCCAACTGTACTGGATGGCCGCAATGCCCGGCCTGTCCGGTGGTATCTTGCGCCTAGTCTGGATGGTGTTGCCCCCCATCCAAGGCACCCGCGTCATGGTCACCATGACCACCCTGCTCCTGTTGCTCCCCATCATCGGCTGGGGCATTGAGATCACGAACCCGGGAGCCCCCTACTGGCGGTTGATGATGTGGGCGTTCCTAGCGGGGATAGGTGGTGGGGCCTTCTCCGGGTTCATGCCATCGACCTCATATTTCTTCCCCAAACGATTACAAGGAACCGCCTTGGGACTCCAGGCGGGCATCGGCAACTTTGGGGTGTCCCTAGTTCAGCTCGCCACCCCATGGCTGATCACGCTGGGCATGTTCGGGTTCCTCGGCTCCCAGCAGATGTCAGTGCCTGGCGGCGAGTCGGTCACCGTCTGGTATCAGGACGCGGCGCTCATCTACGTGCCGTTCCTGCTGATTGGGGCGGTGTGGGCGTGGATGGTTTTGAAGTCCGTGCCAATCAAGGCGAACATCAAGCAGCAGTTCGACATCTTCTCTAACCAAGACAC
>CAYFUO010000059.1:0-11149 GCA_964346255.1 uncultured Actinomyces sp.
CAGATTCTCAGTTTTAGGTTCACTTGTAGCTCCGCTGTTTCAACTCGATGTTCTCATAGACCAGCTTCTCCTCATGGAGGATCGGGGGGTTACCCTCGCCAGTCCATTCCCACGCTGACACTGACAGGAAGTCGTCGTCGTTACGCAGCGCCTCCCCCTCTGGTGTCTGCGACTCCTCACGGAAGTGCCCACCACAGGACTCTGCGCGATGCAGAGCGTCGATGCACATGAGTTCACCCAACTCGAGGAAGTCGGAAACGCGTCCGGCCTTCTCCAAGTTCTGGTTCATTTGGCCGACAGTCTTGCCGGGCACGCGCAAGTTCGTCCAGAACTCTTCCCTAAGCTCCCGGATCAACCCGATCGCCTTGAGGAGACCCTCACGGTTCCTAGACATGCCCACGTACTCCCACATGATGTGGCCCAGTTCCTTGTGGAAAGAGTCAGCACTGCGGTTTCCGTCCAGACTCATTAGACGGTCAATCTTCGCCTGAGCCGCTTTCTTAGCTTCGACAGCGGCCGGCGTGTTCTGGTCGACCTTCTCGAACGAGCTTGCCTTCGACAAGTAGTTGCACATGAGCGCCGGCAACACGAAGTAGCCGTCGACGAGGCCCTGGAGTAGCGCTGAGGCGCCCAGGCGGTTCGC
This sequence comes from uncultured Actinomyces sp., assembly GCA_964346255.1. Classification (GTDB taxonomy): domain Bacteria; phylum Actinomycetota; class Actinomycetes; order Actinomycetales; family Actinomycetaceae; genus Scrofimicrobium. The sequence goes on from CAYFUO010000059.1 coordinate 644, forward strand.
ACCGTGATCGGAGAAGTTCGCTTCGCCCGCCACAAACAGACCGGGGATTGTCGATTCGAGGTCGTAGTCGACCCAGAGGCCACCCATGGTGAAGTGAACCGCCGGGTAGATACGCATCGGCACTTCGTACGGGTCCTCACCCGTGATGCGTTCGTACATGTCGAACAGGTTCCCGTACCGAGCGGAGACCGTGTCTTTGCCGAGCCTGTTGATGGAGTCCGCAAAGTCTAGGTAAACGCCGCGGCGCTCCCCACCGACCTCGGGCCCAACCCCAACCCCGGCATCGCACATGTTCTTCGCCTGACGCGACGCGATGTCACGGGGGACCAGGTTACCGAACGCAGGGTAGATCCGCTCCAAGTAGTAGTCGCGGTCCTCTTCCGGAATCTGGCGGGGATCCTTGGAAGCGTCCTCGACCTTCTTCGGAACCCAGATGCGCCCGTCGTTACGCAGTGACTCTGACATGAGGGTTAGCTTCGACTGCTCGTCACCAGAAACGGGAATACACGTCGGGTGAATCTGCGTGTAGGAGGGGTTAGCGAAGTACGCGCCCTTCCTGTAAGCACGCCAGATCGCGGTCGCGTTGGAGCCCATGGCGTTGGTGGACAGGAAGTAGACGTTCCCGTAACCGCCGGTGGCCAGGATGACCGCGTCAGCCATGTAGGTTTCCAGCTCGCCTGTGACCAAGTTGCGGGCAACAATGCCGCGCGCACGGCCGTCAGAGACGATCAGTTCAACCATCTCGTGGCGCCTGTGCTCCTTAACGGTGCCGGCCTCAACTTGACGCTGCAGCGCTTGATAGGCGCCGAGCAGCAGCTGTTGGCCCGTTTGACCGCGAGCGTAGAACGTGCGGGAAACTTGCACACCACCGAAGGAGCGCGTGTCTAGGTAACCGCCGTACTCACGGGCGAAGGGAACACCCTGCGCAACCGTCTGGTCAATAACATGTACCGAGCACTGCGCTAGGCGATAAACGTTGTCTTCCCTGCTCCTGTAGTCCCCACCCTTAATGGTGTCGTAGAAGAGCCGGTAGACGGAGTCGTCGTCGTTCTTGTAGTTCTTCGCTGCGTTGATGCCACCTTGAGCGGCGATCGAGTGGGCGCGGCGGGGAGAGTCTTGGTAGAAGAAACTCTTCACGTTGTAGCCCTGCTCGCCAAGGGAAGCGGCAGCCGATGCTCCGGCGAGACCCGTCCCAACCACAATGATGTCGATCTTGCGGCGGTTCGCTGGGTTCACCAAGTTCACTTCGTTCTTGCGTGTGTCCCAACGCTGCGCCAAAGGAACATTGTTCGGAGCTTTCGTGTCTTCGATGTCTTTACCGACCCTGTACAGGCCGTCCACGAGTTTTTCGTCAGTCATTTTGTTTTCCCTAACCATTTCTCAGTGGATGACCCCCACCGCAATGAATAGCGGGGGCAGCATGAACATCACGAAGATCACTGCGGCGATGATGCCGGAGAGCCACACCATGAAATTGCGGGTTTCCTTCCGGATCCAGCCCATGGTTTGGAAAGCGGACCAGAAGCCGTGCCCCACGTGAGCTGTCACCAGCACAACGAAAATGAGGTACACGACGAACATCAGAGGCTCTTGGAAAGCGCCCACCATCATCTGGTAGGGGGTCGCGTCCGCCGCGAAGTTGGTCCGAATCGATAGTGTCGTGAAGTTCAGGAGGTGGAAGGTGATGAAGAAGATCAGCGCAACGCCAGTGAAGCGCATCGTGCGGGCCGCGTACGCGTGAACGACGCTCCGCTTCATCTGATACTGGTGCCTACGCGCCCTCCAAGAAATGATCCACACGTCGATTGCAGAGAAAATGTGGACCAAGATTAGTACGAGCATGATCGCGCGGAAGACCCAAATGAATCCTCCATGCGGGAAAATGGGGTAGAAGGCGTCCCACTTCAGCCACTCAGCGTAACCGTTGTACGCTTCGGGGCCGAGGAACATCTTCAGGTTCCCATAGGAATGGAAAAGTAAGAACGTGACGAAGAAGAGCCCGGTAAGTGCCATCAGCTGTTTTATGAAAACAGGTGTGGTCCAAGCACGTCTTCTCTTTTGTGCGACAGATGTTGTGGCCATGGCGCAACTGTAGCGAGGCCACTACGCCCGTTTGGGGTTTTCTGAAACCGCCCCCCACAGAGCCCTAGGGTGAGACGCCGAAACCGCAGGATCCTGCGGATTCTACCCGATTTCTCAACCCGAACTGAGAACAAAAAAGCGCTTCCGCCGGAGGGTCGGAGGATACTTGGCCGACACGTTTACGAAACATGTGACTTCTGGAATACGTTGCCCGCTTGGAGCTGACTTCGCGCTACAGAAGACCGGCTTTGACCATCGTGACAGCGTCTTCCACAGGAAACCGGTAGTAGCCTCGGACCACGCCGACCTCCGTGAAACCAAGACTCCTGTACAGCTCTCTCGCCGCCTGATTTGATTCCCTCACCTCGAGGAATATTTTGCGCATTCCCCGGGAGGCGACCTCGCCCAGAAGCCTCTCCACCAGGGCCCGCCCTAGGCCCTCGCCCCTGTGGGTTGGGAGGACAGCCAAGGTCATGAGGTCCCCCTCAACCCCACCTTTCGCGCCCGAGTACCCAACTAGTTGTGCGCCGTCAAATGCCCCCAGGTAGGTGCTCCAAGTGGACCGGAGCTCCTCTTCAACCTGGGCCTTGGACCAAGCGTCCATGCCGAACACTTCGGTCTCCACGACGGACACGGCGGCAGCGTGCGTGGGAGAAAGCTCGCGAATATCTACTCCCTCCGCTCCTGAAGGCCCCACCGGTTTTCGCCCCCTGTTAGCCGCGAGGTTTCGGGACGTGAACATCCGGTCGGCGCAAATAAATGGGTTCCACGGGCAACGCGCCTTCGTGCGCCAACCGAGAAGCCGCAATACGCGCCAGCGTGGAAGCGTCCACTTCGACAGGAATGACGTGCTCTCCTCTGGGAACGTCTCCTAAAAGGGCGGGGTCAACGGCTACCAAGTGGCTTCCCCCAGTTTCGGCCTCGGCCCCCGCTAGAGCGTCCTCGAGGGGACCCACCGTTGGGGGGACAGTGGCTTCCACGTCGTCACCGCCCAAGGGTGAGTATCGGGCCCAAAAGACTTCCCTGCGCCTAGCGTCAGTGATCACCGTGACAGTTGTTGCCGTCGGGTGCCGGTCGAAAACGTTGCGGGCGAACCCGTCCAGACTGGGGATCCCGTATGCGGGCACGCCAAGCCCCCTAGCCACGGCCCGCCCGAACGACAATCCTGCCCGGACCGCCGTGAAAGAGCCGGGCCCCGTCCCAACGCAAACACTAGTCACGCCTAGATCTTTCAGTGGCCCCAGTAGACCTGCGTCTCGGGCGGCCCCTTCAACCATGGCACCCAAGTCTTCAGCGTGCCTACGAGGCGCATCCTCAGACGCGGTCCCAAGCACGCGTGCCCCATCCGTGAAAGCGACGTTGGCTGTGAGGGAGGTGTCCAACGTCAAGGCGAGGCCCACCCCACTTTCCGCCTGCCCACTCACGCCTCCACCTCGCTCCCCCGATTTTCGTCCCTTTCGCCCCGAAGTTGGCGCTGGAACGGATTCAGGCGCGACGTGATGTCTTCGCCCACGGGCGTGAAAACTATTTCGCGCGGCTCATCCTCAAGCATCTGTCCACCGGTGGGAGGAGTGCTGAAGCGGACCTCCAAGCGCTCTCCACTCAAGTGTTCGACTTTCCCTTCACCCCATTCGACCGCTGTGACGGACTGGTCGACGGTCGCTTCCAAGTCGATAGTCTCCAAGTCAAGTTCGTCCTCGACCCGGTAGGCGTCGACGTGTACGAGGGCGGGTCCGTCCCCTGTGGGTTCGTGGACGCGGGCAACAATGTATGTGGGTGAGGTGACCCGCCCTTCAACCCCCATCCCCTCAGCTAAGCCCTGCACGAAAGTTGTTTTCCCGGCGCCCAAGTCACCGATCAGCACCACTAGGTCTCCCGGTTGGAGCACCTCCGCTAACGCGCTGGCGAGCCGGCGGGTTTCGTGGGCGCTGGCCGTGGACACTTTGAGCTCCGAAGTGGTTGGGAGGTGGCGGCGGTCCAACCTTTCCGGTAGGGACGCGATGATCTCATAGTTGATGGTGGAAGAGCGCTCCGCCCACTCCTCCTCTGACGGCTCCCCCTCCACGGGGTCTCCCAAGGCCACCACTTCGTCCCCAACTTGTGCGAGCGGCTGGGCGCCGTCCCCCAAGTTGATGATGATCTGATCCATGCAAACCCGCCCCAAAATGGGGGTAGACACGAGACCTGAGGATGTCCTCGTCACAAACGGGCCTCCGTTGGAGAGAGCCCGTGGAATCCCATCCGCGTAGCCCACGGGAAGCAGACCCACCCAGTGGGGGCCATCCGCCACCCACGTCGCCCCGTACGAAACGCCGTCTCCCTCCGACAAGTGCTTTACAGCTTGGATGCGGGTGGAGACACGGATCACCGGTTTCAGACCGATCTCTTCAGCGCTGACAACATCAGGTGCGGGAGACAGCCCGTACAGGGCGACTCCTGGGCGCACCATGTCGAAACGCCCTTCAGGGAACCAGAGGATGCCGGCACTTGCCTCCAAGTGTCGGACCTCAGGGACTAACCCTTTCTGTTCAGCGGCGCCGCAAGCGTCAGCGAAGACCTGGATTTGGTTTTGGGTCACCTTCCTGCCAGGTCCACTGGGGTCGTCTGCCTGCGGAAGGTGAGACCAAATGCCAACAAGGGTAATCAAACCCTGCGCCACGGCCTCCCCCAAGCCGTCCAACAGGTCTCCCCAGTCTTCCGGTTTGCTGCCGCCCCGCGACATGCCCACGTCCACCTTCGCGTGAACGCGGGCGGTGGCTTCAGGCTCGCCCTCGTCCCGAAGAGCCCTGACCGCCTCAGTGGCCTGTTGGAGTTCCTCCAAGTTTGAAACGGAAACGTCTAAGCCGGCTTCCACGGCCACCTCGTAGCCCTCTCGCCCGGGCACCAGCCACGTCAAAATCCGTGGTTCCTTCCCCTGAGCGGCCATGTGGTTAGCCAACTTGAGTGCCTCAGGTAGTCGGGCCACACCGAACCACCGGGCCCCTTCCTCCCACAAAGTGGTGGCGACCTCGAACAGACCGGCCCCGTAAGCGTTGGCTTTCACGATGGGTAGGAGTAGAGAGTCACCGGCGTGCTCACGGAGCACCCGATAGTTGTTCACGAGAGCAGCTAAGTCGACGCTCACCAGCGCCGGATACCCACTGATGCCTTTTGAACCCTGGTTTTCCGCTTTTTTCACGTGGCCATTATGGCAGCTTATGGGCGGGTGGCGCCCCGCCTCGTGTCCAAAACCGCTTGCACCACCCGCGGGAGGGCCCCCGCGATTTGGGAGGCAACAATCGGGTGGCCAACCGACCCGGTGGGCTCCCCGAAAGGGGTGGTCGTATTGCTCGCAACCCCACCCGCGATCGCATGCAGGTAGGCGCCTGTTGCCACCGCTGAAGCCACCGCTTCAACGTCTCCCCCACGGTTCGCACCAACAGCAGTTGTGATGACGCCAGCGAGGACGTCTCCCGACCCCGCGGTTCCCGCCCAACCGCTCGGCGCCCGCACGGAAAACACTTCGCCCGTGGGTGAAGCGACCACTGTTCGTGACCCTTTCAACACGACGATGGCGCCCGTCAGGTCCGCAAGCGTCGAAGCGGACGCCACCGGGTTCTCCCCAATCCACGTGGAAAGGTTCTCTGGCCGGGTTTCGTCTAGGGAGCGCCAAAGCAGCGCAGCTTCACCAGCGTGAGGGGTGAGCACTAGGGTTCGCGCGCCCCGGGCCGCGAGCTCCTCCCAAAGTGGGATGGCCCCAGCGTCCACAACCAACGGCGCCCCGAGGTCTCCCGCTTGGGTTCCCATCTCCAGAACCTTTTCGCGCGCTCCCTCATCGAAGCCGCATCCGACGAGGCCCGCGTGGAACCAGCCTTTCGCTGCGACCACTTCTGGGGCGGCGGCGAGCACCAGTGAACGCACTTTGCTTGGCCCCACGTATCGGCAGAGGGTCGCACCAGCGGACAGTGCACCATTCACGCTGAGCACTGCCGCACCCGGGTAGGTTTTTGAACCTGTCACCAGTTGCACCACGGAACGCGTGTATTTGTTGTCCTTTTGGGTCGGCGCAAACAGGTAGCGGGCGGCAACCCTACTTGTGACCTCAACGGGGTAACTGGGGCCCAGTTTGGATGCGGACATTCGTTCCCCTCTCATCCACCCAACGTTCACGTGCGTTTGAGGCAGCGTTTCTGTTGCATAATGGCAAACGTGTTTGATGTTGACACTTCACCCGTGCACGCCAGCCCCTTCCAGCATTTTAGTCGCGGACAGTGGGACGCCCTCGCAACCAGAACTCCGCTGCCACTCACTGAGAAGGACATTACCGACTTGGCGTCGCTCGGGGACCCCATCGACTTAGATGAGGTGAACGCGATCTACCGTCCACTCTCCGCCCTACTGCAGATTTACGTGGATGCGATGCGTAGGACTGGGGCGCAGCGCCGCTCCCTATTGCAGGAACCGTACCGGCCCCCCACCCCCTTCATCATTGGTATAGCGGGTTCCGTGGCCGTCGGGAAGTCAACGGTTTCCAGGCTGCTGCAGCTGCTCCTCTCTAGGTGGGAGAGGACCCCCAAAGTTGACTTAGTGACCACGGACGGCTTCCTCTACCCGAACAAGGTGTTGGAGGAGCAGGGCCTGATCTTCCGGAAGGGTTTCCCCGAATCGTATGACCGGGAGGCCCTGATCGACTTCGTGGCCCGCGTCAAAGCGGGAGAGGACCATGTGGAAGCACCCGTCTATTCTCACGTTGAATACGACGTGGTCGAGGGGGAAACCATCAAGATCTCTCACCCGGACATCCTCATTTTGGAGGGCCTGAACGTACTGCAGCCGGCCCGCACCGGTCGGGGCGCTGCGGGGATGGCCGTGTCTGACTACTTTGACTTCGGTTTGTACGTGGATGCGAAAGCGAAAAATATTGAGCGCTGGTACGTGGACCGGTTCCTGAAACTGCGTGGCACCGCGTTCACTGACCCCAAGTCTTATTTCAGCACTTACGCGAACCTAACGGATGAGGAAGCTCGGGAGACCGCGAAAACCATTTGGCACAACATCAACCTTCCGAACCTGCAGGAGAACATTAAGGGGACGAGGCCGCGCGCCACCCTTGTGCTCCGCAAAGGCGCGGACCACAGGGTGCGTGACATTTTCTTACGGAAAATCTAGAGCGACAAGTGGGTTCTCACTGCCCCCGCAAGCAGGTCCGCGAGGCCGTCGGACTGTAGTTGGGTTGGGGCTTCCACCATCACGCGAACCAGCGGCTCCGTACCGGAGGGCCGCAAGAGGACCCGACCCGAGTCCCCAAGCAAGGTCTCCACGTTTTGCACCGCAACTTGCACGGCCTCATGATCCAAGTTGAACCGGTCGACACCAGGCACGTTCACCAAAGTTTGGGGTAGGCGCGGAATGTCCGCCACCAAGTCGTGCAGTGACTCTCCTGACTCCTTCACCATGCGTGCAATCAGCATGGACGTGAGGATCCCGTCGCCCGTCGTAGAAAACTCTGCGGCGATAACGTGCCCGGACTGTTCACCACCCAACGAGTACCCGCCGTTCCTCATCTCCTCAAGCACGTAGCGGTCCCCAACATCAGAGCGGACAATCTTGATTCCTTCTGCCTCCATCGCTTTGATCAGGCCAAGGTTCGACATGACTGTCACGACCAGCGTGTCATCCACTAACGCACCATCTTTACGCATTTGGCGTGCGAGGGCGCCCATGATCCGGTCCCCGTCAACCAGGTTCCCCTTCGCATCCACAGCCAAGCACCTGTCGGCGTCCCCGTCATAAGCGACCCCGAAGTCCGCTTTCGACGCGACGGTCGCCGCCTGCAACTGGCCTGGGTGCGTGGACCCACAGTTGTCGTTGATGTTGCGCCCGTCAGGCGAAGCGTTGATGACGACGACGTCTGCGCCCGCCTCACGCAGCGCTTCAGGCGCCAAAACTGAGGCGGCCCCGTTCGCGCAGTCAACCGCGATCCGCAGCCCCTTCAAGTTGCCGCCAACAGACTCCACTAGGTGGTTGACGTAGAGTTTCTCAGCCAGATCGTCGTCGTATTGGACGTCCCCAACCATGTGGCCGATCGGGCGCTCCCACGGCTCACCGACAAGACCCTCAATCTCATGTTCGATCTCGTCATCCAGCTTGTAGCCGCCATGCGCAAAGAACTTGATGCCGTTGTCAGGCATCGGGTTGTGGGAGGCCGAAATCATGACACCCAAGTCAACGCCGGGAACCGTCGACGCCAAAAACGCGATCGCCGGCGTGGGGACCACGCCAACACGAACCACGTCCATGCCCGCCGCGGCGATACCAGCGGAGATGGCGTGGTCTAGGAACTCACCGGAAATGCGGGTGTCTCGACCCACCATCGCCTTCGGCTTGTGTCGACGGCTGCCTTCCATGCCCCCAACTTTGCGGGCGGCTGCCTCCCCCAGTTCGAGGGCCAACTCTGCAGTGATGTCCCGGTTCGCAAGTCCGCGCACCCCATCCGTCCCGAACAATTTCCGCATCCGCAGTTCCTCTCTCGAAAGCCAAGTCTTAGTGGCCCAACGCAAACCAACGTTGCCACTCTAGGGGAAGTGGGGGCCCAAGTGGGCGGGATCTACGGCACGTGGGGCCAGGTGTTGGGGCGCTCACCCGTTCACTGTTGCAGTGGCCTCGATTCTCCCTGACGCGATCGCTTCCCTGAACACCTCAAAATCCTCATTCGACTGCTTCGCGTAAGAGTTAGCCCATTTCACCATCGCCCGGTCAAAAGCGTCTGAGCCCCCCAGGTAGCCGACAATCCAGTGGCCCATGGGGCTTCGCGCGTGCGCGCGGGAGAGCAGGTTCGCGCAGAGTGCCGCGTACTCCGCGAACTCCTCCCCATCCATTTGTGTCGTGTCGAAGGATCCTTTCGTGTCACGGTATTGGCGCACGTAAAACGCGCTTTTGGGGCTTTCCATGTGACCCAAAAACGGGTCGGACACCGCTTGGAGGATCCGCTGGTGAGCGGTCACACGTTCACCAGCGGGCATGCCGGGCCTCAAAGTTGGGGGCGTAGTCACGTCCGGTTCGGCGTTCTCCGTGATCACAGACTGGGTGGCTTCCTTCGCTTGCAGAACGATGCCGTTCCCTTCCGGGCCACTCAACGCAACCAGGTAGCAGCGGGTCGCAACCGACCCCACCCCCACGACGCGTGCTGCCACGTCTGTCACCGTGCATTGGCTCAGCAGGTAGGCAATGTCGGGCGTGGTGGAGTCCCGGTGCTCGCCGAACACGAACTCAAGTTCGCGGGCGACCCTGTCGTCGACCTTCGTGAGAATGGGTGGCTGTTCAAGGAACCGCAGGTTCCCGTCCGCATCGGGTCCCATCAAGTGTTGGATGGCGCGGTCCGAGTCCCGGCGCAGAGCCTTACTTGTCACCTTCTTCAGTTTCTTCACGCCCTCGTCCCACACATTCGCGGCGAGGACCGCAGTGTCAACTGAAATGTAGAGCCGCTCCAACGCTGGTGGAGAGGAGAGCTCTTTCAAGTTGGTCCGGTACACGCGGGCTGCGTCTCGCACGATCCGGTTCGTCACGGCTTTCGACAACCCGTTTTCTTGCGCCGCGAGAACAGCTGAAGTGAGGAGCCTTTTCACGTCCCACTCCCAGGGGCCCGGGGCGGCCTCATCAAAGTCGTTCAAATCGAAAACCAGCCGGCGCTCCGGGGACGCGTACAAACCAAAGTTGTTGATGTGAGCGTCACCAGAGATCACCACTTGGGCGCCCGTCTCCTCTTGGTGGGACAGGTCGAACGCCATGAGCCGCGCTGCTCCACGGAAAAACGAGTAGGGGCTGGAAGCCATGCCCACTCCTCACCAAATAGACGTCCACCCACCCTAGGGGGCGCTAGGAGGAACCGGCGAGGGGGCAGAGTAAACGAAACGGCCCCCGCAGTGAGCGGGAGCCGTCGCGCAGCCACCTGGGTGGCGTGAAGTTGTTGTTACCTCTTCGAGTACTGGGGGGCTTTACGAGCCTTCTTCAGGCCAGCCTTCTTACGCTCGACAGCGCGCGAATCCCTAGTGAGGAACCCAGCCTTCTTCAGTGCCGGACGGTTCGCTTCGCGGTCAATCTCGTTCAAAGCGCGCGCGACACCGAGCCGCATGGCGCCCGCCTGACCGGAGGGGCCACCACCGTGCACCCGTGCGATCACGTCAAACTTGTCTCCCAAGTCCAACAGGACGAGGGGGGAGCGGACCAGCTGCTGGTGCAACTTGTTGGGGAAGTACTCTTCCAGCGTGCGCCCGTTGATCCTCCACTGGCCAGTGCCAGGAACGAGGCGCACGCGCGCGATCGCGCGCTTCCGCCTACCAAGCCCAACGCCGGGAGCAATGATGGAGCTGCCCGCCCCTTCAGCGGGTGTCACCGCTTCACTTGTGTAGGAGCTGGGGACCTCTTCCTCTTCCAGCTCTAAAACTT
>CAYFUO010000060.1:0-11146 GCA_964346255.1 uncultured Actinomyces sp.
GCGTTTCAGCGAGGTCCGCGGCAGAATCCATTGCGGCTAGCATCTTCTTCACGTATTTGTCTGGGTCCGCTACCTCATCCTCTTCGTCTAAGAGGCCGAGAGTGTCGCTGAAGAGTTCGCAGGCTTCCTCATCGCCTGTCTCAACGACCTCTTCCTCCTCCTTCTCCTTTTCCTTCCTCTCAGCTTTCCTGTCTTTCCGGTCAGACTTCTCCACTCTTGTGGAGCTGGACCTACTGGATCCCGTGTCGCTGGACTTGTCAGAATCCCCTGAACAGCCAGCGAGACCAGCCACGGCTAAACTCAAAGCCGCCGCGCCCGCAGCTAAACGCTTCATTCTGGTGAACATTTGTCCCCTCTCCTCTCCCCTGAGGTAAATCTCCTGATCGCCGCAGTGTCTTCCACCGCTCGGCCTCTTCAACGAGCAGGCGCGGCGACCACCAAGATCCACACCAAGCACCCAAAGTGGCCTATGCCGCAAACGTAGCTGACACGTGGCCTTTTCGTCCTCACTCCGCCGAACAGGCACATAAGCGGCACGAGCGTTTTGTTTAGACTGGTGGCATTCATTTCTTAGAGGGGCAAGAGCACGCCCGCGACATGACGTACGACGACGCATTCCTAGTACCTTCCAAGTCCGACGTTGAGTCTAGGTTCGACGTTGACCTAGCCAGCGATGACGGCACCGGCACCCAAATCCCACTGGTTGTGGCAAACGTGACCGCGGTTTCAGGTAAACGCATGGCGGAAGTGGTAGCGCGACGTGGGGGCATAGCGATCATCTTTCAAGACGTGCCAGCCCCCGTCGTCGCCCAAGTGATCAAAGATGTGAAAAATTCCCACCCACTGGTGGAAACACCGATCGTCGTGGACCCGTTGACTCCAGTGAACGCGGTGATGAGCCTCCTCCCGAAACGTTCACACGGGGCCGCCATCGTGGTCGACGGCGGGAAACCCATCGGGGTCGTCACAGCCGGGGACTGCGGTGGAGTGGACCAGTACACGGCGGTCGCAGACGTGATGAGCGTGGACCCCGTAGTGCTCGACATCCGGGAAGTCACCGGGGAAGCAGACGCCCCAGAGCGCATCTTCAACTACTTGGCGTCCGAACGAGTGCACCGCGCCCCCGTCGTTAGGGACGGCAAACTGGTTGGCATCGTCACCGACAAGGGGCTGGTTCGCTCCAGTATTTACGCGCCCGCTCTAGATAGGCAGGGGAGGCTGCGCATAGGGGCGGCAGTGGGGATCAACGGGGATGTCGCCGCGAAAGCGCGGACCCTACTTGAGGCGGGCGTCGACGTGTTGGTTGTGGACACGGCTCACGGGCACCAAGCCAAAATGATTGAGGCCGTCAAAAAGGTGCGTGCCCTCGACCCCGGGGTGCCGGTGGTCGCGGGGAACGTGGTGACAGCTGCGGGCGCTGAGGAGCTCATTTTGGCGGGCGCCGACATTGTGAAAGCGGGTGTGGGGCCGGGAGCCATGTGCACCACCCGCATGCAGACCGCTGTGGGCCGCCCCCAGTTCTCTGCCGTGTTGGAAACTGCGCGTGCCGCCCGGGAGCTCGGCAAACACGTTTGGGCCGACGGTGGGGTCCGCCACCCGCGAGACGTGGCGTTAGCGATCGCGGCGGGCGCCAGCCAAGTGATGATTGGATCTTGGTTCGCTGGCACATTCGAATCCCCCGGAGACATTCATTTGGACAATGAGGGGCGCCGCTACAAGGAAAGTTTTGGGATGGCGTCGAAGCGTGCTGTCGCTGCTAGGACCTCCATGTCTTCCTCTCTCGACAGGGCTGGGAAAGCGTTGTACGAGGAGGGCATTTCCTCTTCCCGCATGTACCTGGATCCGAAGAGTCCCGGCGTTGAGGACCTGATTGACGACATCACGTCCGGCCTGCGTTCCGCCTGCACTTACGCGGGCGCACGGAACCTGCGTGAGTTCAACGACAGGGCCATAGTCGGAGTGCAAACAACCGCGGGCTTCCAGGAGGGGCGCCCCGTCCCAACCAGCTGGTAGTGGAAAGGCAGCGGCCGGCGTCAGACGTGAAGTGGAGACGGGGCGCTTGAGGGCGCGCCCTCACCTTCCTACGTCCACGCACTGCGCGGAGACGTCGTCCGCTGTTCTCTCCCCACCACATAAGGTGGCGAACAGCTCCAAGTCGGAATCTATTGGAGACTCCCAATAAAGACTGTCACAGGCTTCCATGTCCCCACCCGCGCAATCCTCATAGAGGACCTCTAACTCTTCCGACTTGCCGGCCTCCTCTTCGAGCACTTTTTCGTCGAATTTAGTTTCATAGTCCAAGCCGAAAGTGGGGGCCTCTTCGAGTCCCTCACCCTCCCCTAGCAGGCCACTTTCTTGGAACCCCTGCAGCGTGCCGTAAAGATCATGCACGTCAGCGACAGTCATCCCCTCATCCTGCAGCTCTTCAACGACGGTCTCATAAGCCTCGATCGTCACCCCCCGCGCTTCACACGCTTCCCCAACGTCAAGGAGATTCACTAGGAACTCGACTGCGGCGAACTGGGGGTCTTCAGCGTCCAGCCTTGCTGACCCGAGGTTCTCCAACAGAGTTTTCAGATCGGGGCTTTCCGCCCGCCCGGCGGCTTCCAGTGCCCCCTCCGCAACCTGTTTCTCATACTCGTCACCAACAGTGAACGCGGCAGAGGTGAACGCTTCACTGAGCGTTTCGCACGCCTCCACGTCACCGGGCCCATCTTGCAGGCAGCCCGAAAGGCCAGTCGCCACCAGCGTCCCCAACGCGGCCGCCACCGCAACCCGAGTCATCCTTGACATGGTTTCCTATCACCCACTCCCAGCCTGCTTCCGCGGCCCTAGGAGGGCGCACCAACATTCACACCCACCCCTGCAGCGCTCCCCGCGCGCCAACGTCTCCTGGGGGCCGCTGGCGAAATAGGGCTTTCGAGGACGCTCAAGAGGCTGTTACCACCTCAACCAAAGCGCTCTTCAAAGCTCGGGGCAGATCCAGCGCTTCCCAAGCGGGGATGGCCCGCCTTGGGTCCCCACCGCTCTCAGCCTGCAGGTAGGCCTCCCACGCTTTCTCTTTAGCGAAAGTGCCCACTTGAGCCTTGCAGAGAAGATCGAAGACCAACTCTCGCGCGCGACCTTCGTCAGCAACTAGGCCGTCGACCTGCACGTTCGCCGTCTCAGAAACGTCTATGTCACCCAGCTTGATACGCAGTCCCAGAGCAGTTTTCTCAAGTTCGACGCCCCACTCAACACCGTCCACTTTCACGGAAGCGCAGGAAATGATTCCCGTGAGGCGTAGCGAAATGTTGCGTGTGTGCTCGTCTGCTTGTTCGCTTCCCGCAGGGAAATCTCCGCGCAACTCCAGCCGCGCAGAAGCGTGCTCCCACCGGGAGGAATAGGAAATAGTGGTCACTTCAGGGTTGAGTGCGCCATCGTCCTCGACTATCTTCCCCTCAAAGTCGGGTCCCGGGAACAGAAGGAATTCTAAGTCGGTCGGGTGGTCCGTGACGGGGCCAAGATCCTCTCCAGCCAGTGGCACCGCCGCACCTGCCTTCACAAGCACGGGGATCTCTTCGAGAGTTCGATGCATGGGAATCGTGCGGTCGCCCTCGTATCTAAGACCCGTAAGAAAGTCGACCCACTCACCGGGCGGAAGCCAGACGTTGACGGACCCCAAACCCGTTTTAGGTTCGCGCGGGGTCACTATCGGGGCGACCAACATGGAAGGTCCGAACATGTACTGCCCCTCAACGCCGTGAACGGCTTCCGGGTAGTCGTGGTACATGGGGCGCACCGGCGCAACCCCACACTTATTCGCTTCCCACATCGCCGAGTAGAGGTACGGGATGAGACGGTGACGCAACCGCAAAAATTCCCCTTGGATGCGTTCAGCCTCAGGGCCGTACTCCCTTGGCTCCTTAGAGGAGAACGGTCCAACCGTGGAATGCAACCGCATGATCGGGCTGAAAACCCCGAACTGGACCCAGCGTGTCTGCAACTCGTTGTCCTTGTAGCCGAACATGTGGCCACCAATGTCGTTGCTCCACCAGTAGTAGCCAACGTTCGCGGCCGCCGCCGTGAAGTATGGCTGGAACGCTAACGACTCCCACGTGATCAGTGCGTCCCCCGAAAACCCAATGGGATACCGGTGCGACCCTATCCCCGCGTAGCGGGAGAAAGTGAGGGGCCTACGCCCCTCACGGGCACTATCCTCGTAGTGCAAATAGTTGAGCATCCACAGTGGGTCTAGGCCCTCGATGGAGGAGTTCTCCCCGGACTGCCAGTCCACCCACCAAAAGTCGACGCCCGCCTCCTCATGGGGGTGGTGCAGGTATTTGAAGTAGGCGTCCGCGAAAGTGCGGTTAGCGATGTCGAAAGCGACCTCGTCCCCCGACTCGGGGTCAACGTTGAGGGCGCGCGCCACCTGCTCGTAAGCGTCCTCGTGCCTACGCACCCCGTCTGCCGGGTGAACGTTGAGCGTGGTGAGCATGCCCCGGTCCGACAGGTTTCGCAGGAACGCTTCAGGGTCGGGGAACAGCTCTTTGTTCCACGTGTAACCCGTCCACCCTGTCCCCAAGTTTTTGTCAATGTCGACCAAGTGCCAGTCCATGTCGATGACCGCCACAGAGAAAGGTAGACGGTCGCCAGCGAAGCGGTCCATGAGGTTCAAGTATTCTTCAGCGGAATACTTGTGGTAGCGGCTCCACCAATTCCCGAACACTTTGCGGGGCAGCAGAGGTGAGGGTCCCGTGAGGTGGAAGAAGGCGCGCAGGGTTTCTTGATGGTTGGTGCCGAAACCGAAGAAGTACAGGTCCGTTTCGTCCTCGCCGAAAGGGGTGACCCAACCGTCGTCGGTCATCGCTAAAGAGTCGGAGTCGTTCAGCACGGAGAATCCGACCGCGGAGATGAGGCCAGGTTCGAGGGGGACAGCGCCGTCCACCTCATCCAATGTTCGAACGGTTCCACCTAGGTTGCCCATGGTTGGGAGCGCTTGGCCCGAAGGCTCCTCGTAGTACCAAGTGGTCACGTGGTTGCCTTGGGAGGCGACGCGCATGCTCACATTCAGGGACGAGGACGTGAAGGGACCGCCCGCGTAGCGCACCCGCAAGTTGGGGGTGCGTATCTCTGTGACCCCGTTTACTTCCCGCACCGTGAAGTCCGGTACCGGAAAGTCGCGGTTGGTCACTACTTGGGTGGCCGCGTCCCGGAACGCTCCGGAAGGCGAATGTTCCATGCGTACCAGACCGTCAGCGAGGACAGTGAAACGTGCGTCACCAAGCGTCACGACCGCCCCCGAGTTCGCGGGCGCGAGCCGCAACTTTGGCTGTTTCTCCGTTAGCCGCAGTTCGGACAGTTCCTCTTCCAACATGTTGTTTCCCTTCAGGCCCGTTTGCACTTCTCTACTTCCGTCTCCCAACAGGTTCGGCCACGCAACTTCGTGCGCCACCAAAGGTGAGAGTGGGCGGGGAGTCAACAATCGCTGAGCCCCCGCCCAAATGCCACAAAAACAACCCCACTGCCAAGTCGAGCAGGTGGAAGGTCACGTAGACCTCCTCCCCCAACGTCGCCGGTGGGGCTGCTCAACCGCGTTTCTTAGTGGTCGTGGTCGTGATCGTCGTGGTCGTCCGCTTGGGTTTGGTGCACGGTGCTGTGAGCGTGGTGCGGTGGGCCGTAGATCGAGTAGATCTTCATGGGCTCATCCCCAATGTTTAGGATGTTGTGCCACACACCAACGGGCACCAGAACCGCCCAGTCATCCCCAACCTCTGCTTCGAATGTCACTTCGTCAGCGGCGGGACCCATCTGCACGAGGCCGCGGCCCTTCTCAATGCGCAGGAACTGGTCTTCCCTCTTATGCACCTCAAGGCCAACATCCCCGCCAACGGGGATGGACATGAGGGTCAACTGGATCTTCTCACCCGTCCACAGAGCCGTCCGGAAAGTATCGTTTTCCAGGGTCACTTCTTCAATATCTACAACAAATGGGCTTGGACCATTATCTTTGAGTTCTGCCATTTCAGTCACCTTTCAGTTAGCTGACTTGTTGAGCGCTGAACGCGCTTTGCGCATCCAAGCTTAGCGAACCGGTCCGACAGTGTCGCCGGCGCCCAACCCCTTTGTTGCGCGTTTGCGTCCCACCGACAGTTGGCGGCGACACCACTCGGAGCAACTTCGCTGCTGGTAGCCTTCAACACTAGGACAAGACGCGGGTGGAACGCGGCGGACGGCGGAAGGAAGAGGAACCGATGGGCGAACAGCAATCTGAAACCAGTGACATTCTGAGGCCCCTAACCCGGGAACGCGTGGAAGAGTCCCTAACTAGGAACGAGTGGAACTACTTCATTGACGACCAGGGGGACATCGGTTCGGCGTGGGACGTGGGTAGGGTTTACTACCTGCTGTTGGGGGAAGCCCCCATCCTGTTGATCGCCGGGTATTGGGAGGGCGTCCTCGACCAAGAAACCATTCCGGCGGCCATGGATCTTGCGAACCAGTGGGAAGCCGAAAACGCGATGCCGAAAGCGTACCTGCAGGGCCGCGACGGGAAGGGCTACATTCGGGGCGACTGGGTGCTCAGTTTGAAGGGTGGGGTCACTGACGACCAGCTTGATGGCGTGATCCACGCGGCGACAGTGTCGATCATGAAGTTCTTTGAAGCCTGCCAACAGACCCTCCCCCAAAGTGACGTCGTGAAGAGTGTGGAGGAACGCTAGGCGACCGCTCCAAAGGATTGAGTCCACCCGAAGAGAGGCGCGCCCGCGCCGGTATTCTGGTGTCAAGGGAAGAAGCCTGAGAGGGGAGAGCTATGGGTCGCAAGGAATTCAAGCGCCCGCGTTCACCCGCGAATCGGTCGGAGGAAGAGTTCGTCTCCCCCGGCCCTTCAAACCCCTTACGCTCTCACCTGCCTAGCGACTACACGCCTCCCCACGGGACGAGCGTGACCCCGGAAGCGTTCACGCCCGTCGCGGGAGGCTGGAGCATTGAGGCGCGCAACGAAACAGGTTCCCCGGTCGCGTATTTGCTTGAACTGGTTGGCGACCCGACCTCTCATCCGGCGCACGCTTTCCTGCACGTGGATGGGGAGGAGCAGACTTACGTGAACCCTTTCTCGCACGTTCAGGAAACCCCCGTCGCTCCTGTTCACGCCTGGTTTGACTACGTCGCGAAGCAGGACGCGTTGGGGCGGGAGGCCTCCCGCAACGACCCGTTTGAGGGCGACGACATTGAGACAGCTTTCAAGAGGGCTGAGCTCAACATCGTCTTCTATGGTTCCTCGCCAACCGCCACCCAGAACTACGCTCACCCCTCAGAGCTGCAGTCCTGGTTCGAAGAAGCGTTGGAGCGCACCACGGTGAAAGTGGAGGTTCACGCCCTCACCGTTGACGCCCCCAAGAGGCTCCGCCCCCACTTGGGGGACCCCCTAGTGTTCATGGGGTGGGAGGACAATGAGGCGACCGGTTGGACTTCAACGCTGTTCACGTACCCAGTGCACCCGAGGTTCTGGTGGACCGCGCAAACCGCTGGGAACCACGACTTGCCCCCACAGACGTGCACCATGCGCATGTCCGGCTCCCAGGTGCTGTCGTCTAGGGCGTTCGCCCTTTCCTACGAGCACCTTTTAGCGAAGGGTGTCGTCCTCTCCCCCGGTGACGAAGAGTTCTCGCGGGAAAGGTCGTTAGGCGCCTACTGGGTTGTCCACGTCGTGGGCACCGACTACGCCCTCGTGTTCCCCAAAGATTTCAGCCACGTGAGGGTGGACGTTGATGACGACGGGCTGCTAGTGCATTTGACGGTTCAATCGATAGAGCAGGCGACCGCGTTGGGGAAGGACGAGGACGCTTTCGCGAGGCGCTGGGGCCGCTGGTTGGATGACGAGACTTACCTGAGCCCAGAAGAGCTTGAGGTGGAGACCCGCGCCGCCGAGTTGAACTTCGAATTGCGCGTTTACGCTGATGAGGCTGCCATCCCGGAAGAGGGCAGTGATGGTTGAGACTGGGGTGCGCGACGATCTCGCCGGCATCGACTTGGAGTTTGGTGGGGGCCGCCCCCAAGGTTGTATGTGGGACCGGGCGGTCTGCACTGCGTCCCCCACCCACCAGATCACGGTGACGCGGGGGGAACATTCGGTGAAGGAGTCGTACTGCCAGCGCCACTACGTGCTGACCCTCCGCCACTTAGCGGACGTGCACCTCAACGACTGTGGGGGTGAGGCGTCACTGCACGCCTCCTCCTACGGGCCAATCGAGGGACGCACGGAACCCACGCTAGCTGAAGAGGTCGCTGCCACCCGCGAACTGTATGGAAACGACCCGAGTGCTGGAATGGCGCGCCTCTCCCAGCTCATTGCGGACTGGGGCGCACGCCTCGGAGAGCGGGACCACCAAGTTTTAGCGGTGAAAGCGGTTTTGGGGGCGTGGATGCTGGAAAGTGGGGAGACCAATGAGGCCCTGAAGCTCTTGCGCTCAGTGCTCGACGGGTCCAACGAAACTCTTGGGCGCCTCCACCCCCTCACTATCGCCTCCCTCGCGAACTTAGCTGCGGCCCTGCGGAGAAGCGGTCAAACCTTGAGCGCTATTGGCGCCTACTGGGCGCTGGCGCTCCGGCGCCGCCAATTGTTGGGCGCGAACCACCCGGACACCCTGCTTGCGAGGCGCCGCTACGCCACACTCCTGTCAAAGTCGGGAGACACTGAGGCGGCCATACCAGAACTGTTGGCTCTGCGTTCCGTCCTCGCCCACGTCGAACACCCCTACCAAGAGGGGAGCGCTGAAACCCTACGAGCCCTAGTCGGGATTTATTCTGCGCAGGAGCGTTGGATCGAGGTTGGCGAACTCCTTTCCCGCGCCCTGTACCTCCAAGCCGAGTTGTTCGGGAGGGACCACAGGATTGTCGCTGCCGCCCGCAAACAGCGGTGGAAGGTGTTGCAGCGGGCGCTGGCAGAGTTTGAGTATTCCGGCTCGGTGTTTGAACAGCGACCGTCGCTTTCCTCTTTGGCGCTCGAGTTTGAACGCTACCTCCAAGCGGAAGGTTTGGGTGCGGGCGGAATTTCGAGAGCCGAAACTGAGTTTTCCTTTTCCTACAGTGCGGAGGGAATGCACGAGTTAGCTATCGAGCACGCCATCCTCTCCCTTGACCGCGTGACGGGGGAACCCGAAGGAGAAGCACAAAAGTTAGACCTCCAGAGGATGAAGGCTCTCCTACACTTCTTGGTTGAGAGGATCCCGTCCCCCCGGGCCGCAGGTTTACTATTGCAGGCGACGCTAGACGACGAGTTGACTGACGGGGATGCGGCAAACCTCGACCTCGTGGAAGCGTTGCGCGCCGAGATCGCCAAAACTGCTGCGCGGGCTTGGCCTGCCTCTACTGGTCCGGAGAACCCTCGCGGCTAGACCACTCCTCGCGGGGCGCACCGCCGTGGGGAGTTCGTAGCACGCCAGCCACGTCCTCGTCCCCCTTGTCTGCGAACATTCGGGCTAAGTCGTCTTGGGTTCCTGTGAAGCGCTCGGTTTTGCCGGTGGCAGCTAAGAACAGGGTTTGGGTCGCCTCCACGCTTGTCTCAGGCTTTTCGGGGCTCACGAGGGCGACAGCGTCGACCAGCGCGTCACCCGTTTGAGCCTGCACCGGGTGAACTTTGAAAGTGCGGTCGTCCCCGTAGCAGAGGAGGGCTTCTTGTCCCTCCTGCGATCCGGCGTCCTCCAAGTGGACCCTGATGGTACCAATGGCGGGCTGAGCTCCTCTCCAAGACACGTGGTGGTTCTTCAGGGGAGAAGTGAAAGCTACGCGTTGGCCGGGGGCGACTCCCAAAGCGTTGGCGACCGCCTGCGGCACCATCGCCCCACTGCCCCGCAAATGGTTCTTGGTCACCGGAACCCTGTAAACCCAGCCGTCCTTTGAGCGGTAGAGGCGCCTCGTGTCTAGAAGTTCCGGGATGGAAACCGGGGGCCCACCAACGGAAGGGGAGTCGGATCCCGCGCTGGCGCGGCCTGTCTTACTTACGATGCCGTCGCGGGACTGAAACCATTGCCCCGCGCAGTAGGTTGCAACAGACTTTGCGCTGACCCCATGCTTTTCGACTAGCTCCTCCGTCAGGGTTTGGAGGGGGACTTGGCCGCCTTCCCGCTCAACGATTTCGCCAATCAGGGTGCGAATCGAGCTGTAGCCAGCGTGGTCCCATTCGGATAGCCCCCAGTGGGTTCGGCTGGTGCGGTGAAACCGCGAGTCGGAGGTCAGCGCGTTACCGAGGGACCGCTCGTTTCTTCGGCGCGCGTGTTGGAAGCGGTCGAGCAGCTCACCCTTCGTGAGGGGTTCGCCCTCGATTGAGAGGACAGCTGCCGCATAGTCCTTGATGGAACGGGTGTCGAGGGCCGCCTTGTTGCCGTGGATGCGTATCCCGCATTCGTCCAGCCACTCGTCTGTGTCCTCTTCCCTCCCTGTTGGGGAGTGCACCATGGTCGCCTCAGATTTGTCAGCCACCCCATACTTGTCCGCGTGTTTGCGGAGGTGCTTTTCGGTTGCGGCGCGGGCCTTGGCTGCCGTGGGTTTCACGAGCCAACCGTTCTCCTCCTCCCAGTGGTCCCCTAGCCGGCCGAGGACTTGGTGAAGAGGAATGCCCACGGCTGGAACGGGCATCATCAGCGTGGGGAACGCTTCTCCGAGTTCCTCCAGTTTCACAGCCACGGCTCCCCCCGGGAAGAGGTGGTCGCGGGCGGCTTCTAACGCTTCGCTTCCTTCGTCGCCGAGGGCGGTGCGGATGGCCTCTTTGGCTGGCCCTTCCAGTTGGAGGACTCTGGCGCCACTGACGCCGAGGGTTTCTCCTAGTTCCACAAGCGTTTTCGGCTTCAGGGCGAGGAAACGCTGTTGGTAGAGAGTCAAGTATCTGGGGTCCTCGAGGGATGCGAAAGCGTCTTGGAGTTGTTGGGCGGCCTCCGTGAAAGCGGCTTCGGCTTGGGGATCAATGCCCTCGGAGCTGTCGTTCACCTTTACCACCTCTTGTCTCCAGCCCGACAACGAATAGCTTGAGCCTATATCGGTTGCGGGCCCCACGTTTCGGCGCTTGCCCACAGACTGCGCGTGAGGCCTTGGGTGTCCGAGTCTTTGGGGGCTTGGGCCCTGCTTTGTCGCGGTGGCGGTTTGACGTTTGGAGTGCCACCGTTGGGCT
>CAYFUO010000061.1:0-10865 GCA_964346255.1 uncultured Actinomyces sp.
ACACGATCTTTGCAGAGGGACAGAGGCGGTACGTGGAGTCCCTCTCCGCTTACGCACGCCAATTCCTAGGCCAGATGGATAAGCCGGACGTCGACTTCATTGAGGGGCTTTCACCCGCGGTTTCCATCGACCAGAAATCCACGTCCAAGAACCCTCGTTCCACGGTGGGGACCATAACTGAGATCCACGACTACCTGAGGCTGCTGTACGCACGAGCCGGGGTGGCCCACTGCCCGGTCTGTGGCGAGCAGATCACCGCTCAAAGCGCCGAACAAATCGTGGACCGCGTGAGTAGCGGTGCGGAGGGGACACGCTTCCAAGTGTTGGCGCCAGTCGTGCGAGGGCGGAAAGGCGAACACGTCGAACTGTTCCAAGAACTGCAGTCCAAGGGCTTCGCGCGCGCCATAGTCGATGGCGACATGGTTCGTTTGGAGAACCCCCCGGCGTTGGAGAAGACCTTCAAGCACGACATTGACGTGGTCGTGGACCGCTTGGTCTTGAAGCCAGGGCTATCGCGTAGGCTAACGGACTCGATTGAGACGGCCCTGGAGCTTTCTGACGGGCTGGTCACCATCGACTACGTCGACTTGGCCGAAGACGACCCGGGACGCAGGCGGCGTTACTCAGAGAAACGGGCCTGCCCCAACGATCACCCGCTCGCCTTAGAAGAGATTGAGCCACGCACCTTCTCCTTCAACGCACCCTACGGGTCTTGCCCCACATGCTCAGGGATCGGGTCGAAACAGGTGGTGGACCCCTCCCTGGTCGTCCCCGACGAAGAGCTGTCTCTCGCTGAAGGGGCTGTCGTCGTTTGGCGCGCGAACAACAAGTACTACCAGCGCTTACTGCAGGGCCTCGCGAAGCAGATGAAGTTCGACCTGAACACGCCTTGGCGCGATTTACCCGACGAGGTGAAGGACGCGGTGCTGAACGGCCTCGACCACAAAGTCCACGTTCGCTACCGGAACCGGTGGGGTCGAGAGAGGTCGTACCACACTGGGTTTGAGGGGGCAGTGTCCTTCATCCTGCGTAGGCAACAGGAGTCGGAGTCGAACTTTGTAAAGGACCGACTGGCGGGTTACATGCGGTCTGAGCCGTGTCCAGCGTGCAAGGGGGCTCGCCTGCGTCCTGAGGTTCTAGCAGTGACGGTAGGCGGCAAGAACATCGCCGAAGTCTCGGACGCTTCCATTTCGGAATCGAAACAGTTCATAGATGACCTAGAGCTCACTGGGCGGGAAGCTCAGATTTCTAAGCCGATCTTGCAGGAGATCAGGGCCCGGTTGAAGTTCTTGGTGGACGTTGGTTTGGACTACCTGACTTTGGGGCGCGCCGCAGGAACACTTTCCGGTGGGGAAGCCCAAAGGATCCGTTTGGCGACCCAGATTGGTTCGGGACTGGTTGGGGTGCTGTACGTCTTAGACGAACCCTCAATCGGTTTGCACCAGAGGGACAACGCCCGCCTCATCGGGACATTGGAGCGGCTGCGGGACTTGGGAAACACTCTGATCGTTGTGGAGCACGACGAGGAGACGATTGACGCGGCCGACTGGGTAGTGGACATCGGGCCGAAGGCGGGGGAGCGGGGCGGAGAGATCGTGTACTCCGGACCCAAGCAAGGGTTGCTGGAAGAACCCAGATCAATAACCGGCCAGTATTTGTCGGGCAAACGTACAATCGAGGTCCCCGAGGAAAGACGGCCGGTCGACCGAAACCGCACTCTGCAGGTGGTCGGTGCGCGCGAAAACAACTTGGACAACCTCTCGGTCGAGTTCCCTCTGGGGACGTTTACGGCTGTCACGGGTGTTTCCGGCTCGGGCAAGTCCACTCTCGTGAACCAAGTGTTGTATCGAGCCCTCGCGAACAGACTGAACAAGGCTCGTCTCGTGCCTGGACGGCACACGTCGGTGCGCGGAGTCGAACACTTGGACAAGATCGTTCACGTCGACCAGAGCCCGATCGGGCGCACCCCCCGTTCGAACCCCGCCACGTATACAGGCGTGTGGGACCACGTGCGCAAACTTCTTAGCGAGACCCCTGAGGCGAAGCTGCGTGGCTATGGGCCCGGAAGGTTCTCCTTCAACGTGAAAGGTGGGAGGTGCGAATCTTGCAAGGGCGATGGGACCATCAAGATTGAAATGAACTTCCTCCCCGACGTTTACGTGCCCTGCGAAGTCTGCCGCGGTAAGCGTTACAACCGAGAGACCCTTGAGGTCACCTATAGGGACAAGAACGTTGCCGAGATCCTAGATATGCCCATTTTGGAGGCGGCAGAGTTCTTCAAGTCGATCCCCCGCATCGCCCGCCACCTGAACACGCTGGTCGAAGTCGGACTTGGCTACGTCCGTTTGGGACAGAGCGCGACGACACTTTCCGGTGGCGAAGCGCAGCGGGTGAAGCTGGCTTCGGAGCTACACAAGC
Organism: uncultured Actinomyces sp.; assembly: GCA_964346255.1. Classification (GTDB taxonomy): domain Bacteria; phylum Actinomycetota; class Actinomycetes; order Actinomycetales; family Actinomycetaceae; genus Scrofimicrobium. The sequence continues at coordinate 2,419 of CAYFUO010000061.1, forward strand.
GCTCAAATGGGAAGAACATCTACGTTCTGGACGAGCCTACGACCGGTTTGCACTTTGAAGATATTAGGAAGCTACTGCTTGTCTTGCAGGGCCTCGTGGACAAGGGCAACACAGTGATCGTCATCGAACACAACCTAGACGTCATTAAGAGCGCGGACTGGGTGGTGGATTTGGGACCGGGGGGCGGAAGCTTTGGGGGCCAGGTGGTCGTCCAGGGCACACCAGAGGACGTGGCGAAGGCGGCTGGCTCTTACACTGGCCAGTACCTGCGCAGCGCTTTAGCCTCCTGAGGTGAGCGGCGAGCCACTCTGAGCCACTACTCCGCTACGGCGTTCCCATTCTTGATGGAGGCCCCGAACGCTGCCAACTCCTCTTCGGATGAGGAGTAGATTTCGTCGATTTCCGCTGAGAAGTCTTTGAGCACCCGGTTGCGTTTCAGTTTCAGTGAGGGAGTAAGGTACCCGTTCTCGACCGTGAAATCTTGATCCAAGATGCGGTAGCGCCTGATCGACTCTGCCCGAGAGACCTGCCTGTTAGCGCGTTCGATCGCGTTAGAAATGGAGTCTCGCACCTCAGGTAGGTCCGCTGCCATCGGTGCGGGGAGGACTGCTAGGCCTTTGTTCTTGAGCCAGATGGGCAGCATTTCCTCATCCAAAGTGACCATGGCTGAAATGTAGGGTTTACCATCTCCCGCCACCACCACCTGAGAAATGAGGGGGTGACTGACGAGGCTATCTTGCAAGACGTCGGGGGAAACGTTCTTCCCGCCCGCCGTCACTATTAGCTCTTTCTTGCGGCCAGTGATCCTCAGGCGCCCCTCATCATCGACCTCCGCCAAGTCTCCTGTGTGAAACCAGCCGTCCCTATGGGACTGTGCAGTCGCTTTCGCTAGGTTGTGGTAGCCGGGAGACACTGAAATGCCCTTCAAAAGCAGTTCGCCATCGGGTGCGATCTTGAGGGAGTCGCCTGGCCACAAGTACCCCACTGAGTCGGGTGGGTTGTCGGTGGGAATCTGCACCGCGATCGGCCCCGCCGTTTCAGAGAGCCCGTAGCCCTGCAGGAGGGTGATGCCGAGGCCCCTGTAGAAGTTCGCGAGGTCCCTCCCCAGAGGCGCCCCTCCACATATCACCGTGTCGAGGTTCGCCCCGAATATTCCGCGCACCTTCCTGAGCGCCAGTGCCTGCGCCACCTTGTGTTTGGTGCGGGTCCCAAACGTCGGCCCGTCCGAGGTTTTCAGGTTGGCTTTCTCCCACTGTGCGTCTTCAGTGGGGAGAGGAATGTTGTGGCGTTTCTTGGTCGCGCGGGGGAAAGCGGTCGCCTCCGAAACGGCGCGGGCCTGGTTTGCGCTCCACCCGAACAGTGTGCGCTTGACGCCGCTGCCGGCCTTCTGTGCCGCAGTGTTGTACACCTTTTCCAGCACCCTGGGCACCACCAACATGAGGGTCGGCTCAAAGGTTTCGATGTCGTGGACTAGGTGCCGGGTGTTGGGGGCGAAACCGAGGCGGCCCTGGCCCATGAGGATGGCGAGCATCACGAAGCGGGCGAGGACGTGGGCGACCGGAAGGAAAAGTAGCACCCTCGAATCCGGGTCGTTGATCAGGTTGGGCAGGATGTCGTACGACTGGATGACGGGGGCGACAAAGTTCCCGTGGGTGAGCAGGACACCCTTGGGGGCGCCCGTGGTGCCCGACGTGTAGACAATGGTGGCTAAGTCGGAGAGTGTTATCTGTTCGTAGGAGTCCTTCACGACCTGCACATCAATGTCTTGGCCCGCCGCGTACAGGCTCTGCCCCTCACCTCGCTCCAAAGCGAGGACGTGGCGCACCCCCCTCTTCTTCACGGAGTTCACCAAGTCCGCCTGCTGAGCTGTCTTGGTGATCACGACTAGGGGCTTGGAGTCGGAAAGGATGTGGGAGATCTGCGCTGCGGAGTCTGACTCGTAGATGGGGACCGTAACCGCTCCGAGGCTCAGGATCGCCACGTCGAAAACGGCCCACTCGTAGGAGGTGGGGGCGAGGATCGCCACCCGAGTGCCCGCGCGGACACCGAGGGAGTACAGCCCACGCGCCAACCCTAAGACGTTAGAGATGAACTCACTTCCACTCACCTCACGCCAAGCGTCGTCGACACGCATTTCCGCGACCGCCTTATCAGCGTCCCGTGCGGCGCGTTCCAAGATCATTTTCGGTATGTTCAGATCTTCACTCACGCGGATCCGCGCTGGATTTTCCCAAACGTTATCGGAGCGTCGCAGCATTCGCCCTCCACCTGTGCAACCTCGACAGTGAATGCCTCACGCATATGCTGAAGACATTCGTGTTCGGTGGCAACCCTAGCCTGTTTCAGACTCAGTTGGAGGGGCGCTCCCCACCGTCCTCGTACAAAGCGAGTACCTCATCCTCATAGTCTTCTAAGACTTTATTGCGTCGCAGCTTGAGGGACGGGGTTAGGTACCTGTTTTCCACGGTGAATGTCGCGTTCACTATTGCGAACTTGCGGATCGACTCCGCCCGGGACACGTGAGAGTTCGCCCGGTCGATCGCCTGCTGTAGGGATTCTCTCACTTCCGGTAGCGCCGCCGCCTGCACCGGGTCCACGACCCCCAGCCCCTTAGTGGTCAGCCACACGGGCAACATTTCGGGGTCTAATGTGACGAGGGCGCCAACGAACGGCTGCTTATCACCCACGACTAGAACGTGTCCGATGAGGGGGTGGGTGGCGAGCCGGTCCTCCAAAACCTCCGGCGACACGTTTTTGCCGCCCGCGGTGACAATGATGCCCTTTTTGCGGCCCGTGATGGTCAACTGGCCGCCCTCACTGAGGGTCCCGATGTCACCGGTCTTGAACCAGCCGTCCTCGGTGAAAGCCTCCGCTGTTTCCTCAGGCAGGTTGTGGTAGCACTTGAACACGGAGATCCCTTTGAGAAGCACCTCCCCGTCGTCCTCGCCCACCCTGATTTCGTTACCCCAGGTGACGGGCCCAACAGTGCCGGGAGGCGTGTAGTCGGGCCGCTGAACCGTGATTGGCCCCGTCGTTTCTGACAGGCCGTATCCTTCCATGAGAGTGACGCCCAACCCCCGGTAGAACTGGGCTAGATCTTTCGCTAACGGCGCCCCACCCGAAACGACGTACTTCAGGTTTGGGCCGAGCACGTCCTTCACTTTTCTTAGGACGAGGGCGTCCGCGAGCGCGAAAGACCACCGGTTATGCCTCCCCTCCCCAGCCTGTTTGACGGCGGTCTTTTCACGGGCTTGGTGAGCCGCCCAAGAGAAGATTTTCGCCTTAGCGCCCCCACCCGCTTTCGCTTGGGCGGAGTTGTAGACCTTCTCCAAAACGCGGGGCACGACCAGCAGAACGGTTGGCTTGAATGAGGCGATGTCCCCAACCAGGTTTTTTGTGTCCGGAGAGAAGCCAACCGTCCCGGCACCCGTTGCCAGCCCGTGCATGACGAAGCGGGCGAGGACGTGAGCCAAAGGTAGGAACAGGAGCACCTTCGTGCGCTTGTCTTGGGCGAGAGCGTAAACATCCCTTTGGAGACCGTGGGTGGTGCCGACGAAGTTGCGGTGGGTGAGCTCCACGCCTTTGGGCACGCCCGTGGTGCCAGACGTGTAGATGATGGTCGCTAAGTCGTCTGCGCTCATCTGTTCCAGCCTATTCGTTACCTCAATGGGCGCGGTGTAGCGGGCTTTCTCCTCTAGGATTCTGTGCGCGCCCTGGTTGAGGACAAGGATCTCCTTCAGGGTTTCAGGGGCGACGGACCTGATCAGATCCGCTTGCTGGATGGTGTCGGTGAAAGCAAGTTGGACGTCAGCGTCAGCCAAGATGTGGCGGATTTGTTTGGCGGAGTCCGTTTCGTAGATGGGAACCATGACGCAGCCGGCGCTCATGATCGCTAGGTCCAGCACCATCCAGTTGTACGAGTTCGAGGCAAGCACTGCCACGGTTTGGCCTGGCTCCAGGTCGAAGGCGATCAGCCCGCGAGCGTACAGCTCGACTTCGGCCAGTAGCTGTTCGATGGTGACGTCTCTCCAGCCACCGATTTCAGTTCGGCGTTGGGCGACCACTGACCTAGGCCGCGTGGCTGCTCGGTGGTGGTACATGCCGGGCACTGTCATGTCGTCGGTGACGGGTGGAATGTACCGGAGCTGTCTTGCATTGAGCACTGGCGCTTGCTGCTCCATCACGGGACCTCCTTGGTTTCGACACCTGATTCGCAGATGATGCCCAAATGTGCTGGTCGCGAACGCGCGTGTCAAGTACCCCGCACCTCTAAGCCACTTTCGCTGACCTAAGCTTTGATTAGGTACACGCGTTTTCTCAGCTGGTGGGAGGGGGCCGACTTGACAGACATGGATCGCTACGATTGGCGCCCGAAAACTTCCGACATTCCCACTTCCCCCGGTGTTTACCGCTACATGGACGGGGAAGGACGCGTCATCTACGTGGGTAAGGCCCTCAACCTTCGGTCGCGCCTCGCCTCTTACTTCGCTGCGCCCGAAACCCTGCATAGGCGCACGGCGCTGCTCATGGAGGACGCGCGGGCGGTGCAATGGACGGTGGTGGGAAACGAGGTTGAGGCACTCACCCTTGAGTACCAGTGGATTAAACAGTTCGCCCCCCGCTACAACATCATGTTCCGCGACGACAAGTCCTACCCCTACTTGTCGGTTTCGATGGGAGAGGAGATCCCCAGGGTCGCGATCTCTAGGGACGCGAAGAAGAAGGGCGCCCGGTATTTTGGGCCCTACACGAAAGTGTGGGCTATCCGGGAAAGCATCGACCTTCTGCTTCCTACCTTCCCGGTCCGCACCTGCAGCGCCGGCGTCCTCCGGCGAGCTCAAGCGCAGGATCGGCCCTGCCTGCTTGGTTACATTGACCGGTGCTCTGCCCCTTGCGTTGGACGCATCTCGATTGAAGCTCACCGGGAACTTGCTGAACAGCTGTGCAAGTTCATGGACGGCGACACGGGACCCTTCCTATCGAAGTTGGAAGCGGAAATGAAAGATGCCGCAAACGACTTGGACTTTGAGAGGGCCGCGCAAAAGAGGGACGAGCTTCAAGCCTTGATCAAGGTCCAAGAGAAGAACACGGTGGCGCTCCCGTTGGATGTGAACGCTGACCTTTTCGCGATGGTGGCTGAGGAGTTGGACGTCTCCGTCCAAGCGTTCTTTGTTCGGGCGGGGCGCATCCGAGGCACTCGAGGCTGGGTGCTTGAGCGTGTCGATGGTCGTAGCGAGGACCAGTTGATGCGCGACCTGCTTGAACAGGTTTACGCGGGCCGCACCGAACAGACCCGCAAGACGGAGGGTCCAGTTTCTGTTGACGACGTCGCTCACATGCCCGTCACGGCGATCCCGCCGGAGATTTTGGTGTCCATCCAACCCGTCGGCGTTTCTTCCCTGAAGCGCGTCCTAGAGCAAATGCGTGGACACAAGGTGTCGATCAAGGTGCCTAGGCGCGGAAGTAAGAAGGCGCTCATGGAGACTGTGACCGCGAACGCTGAGGAGGCCCTACGCCGCCACAAAACCAAGCGGGCGGGGGACCTAACTCACCGGGCGTTGGCGCTTGAGGGACTCATGGAAGCCTTGGATTTGGAGCGGGCTCCGCTACGAGTGGAGTGCTACGACATTTCCCACACGGGCGGTCAGCTGAGGGTGGGGTCCATGGTGGTGTTTGAGGACGGGGCGCCACGCAAGGACGCTTACCGTCAGTTCAACATTCGGGGGGAAGCGGAAGATGGGAAAGAGGACGACACCCGGGCCATGGCTGAGGTGCTCACCCGCCGGTTCACCAAAAAGGATGATGAACGGAAAGTTCCTGTGCAATCAGGAGAAATCCAACAGGGGGCAACAGTTCCTAAGCGGTTCGCTTACGAACCTGACCTGATCGTTGTGGACGGTGGCGTGCCGCAGGTGAACGCAGCGGTGAAAGCATTGAAGAAGCTGGGTGTCGACCTGCCACTCATTGGGCTTGCTGAGCGTCTTGAGGAAGTGTGGATCCCCGGGAATCCCCAGCCTCTGATGCTTCCTCGTTCCTCTCCAGCCCTCTACCTTTTGCAACATCTGCGCGACGAGTCTCACAGGACCGCCCTTCGTGCTCACCGTTCCCGTCGGTCCAAGGCTCAAACGGCGTCCGTCCTCGATGAGATCCCTGGGTTGGGCCCGGTCCGGCAGAAGGCTTTGTTGGAGCATTTCGGTTCGTTGAAACGGTTGGCGAATGCGAGCACGGAAGAGATCGCGAGCGTCCCAGGGGTTGGTGAGAAGACGGCGCAGATCGTGAAGAACGCCCTCTTGGCTTTGGAGAGCGGTGGAGCGGAAGCCGACGGGGAGGACGTCGCGGAACAGGACGCTGTGGAGACTGAAGACCCCCGGGGCACCGACGCGTGAGCGGAGCTCACCGTGAGGGAAAGTGGCAGGTCGCACCCCGGCGGAGCGTTCTGGCCGGAGCGGGCCTCCGTGCACTCTGGGTGCAAGGGCCCCTTCAAGGTGGCAAGCTGTTCACATGAGCACACCCAATGAGGAACTGTCGGCCCCGAGCGTTCCTGATGAAGAGCTCCGCGCGCCCAATGAGATCCCGGTGCTGGAGGAGAGGAGCCGGCTGCAACAGTCCGCTCCCTTCACAGGCGTTAAGTCGGGCACCGAGATCATCATTATCACCGGCCGTTCCGGGGCTGGGCGCACTCAAGCAGCGAATGCTTTAGAGGACCTCGACTACTACGTGGTGGACAACCTTCCCCCCACTCTCTTGCTTCCTATGGCTGGAATGCTGACGCCCTCAGGGGATGGGGTGCACAGGTTGGCGGCGGTTGTAGACGTGCGGTCAAGGGAATTCTTTAAATCCCTTGTCGGAGTCTTGGATCAACTGCAGGCGCTGAAAATCGAGTACCGGATCGTTTTCTTGGACGCGGATGATCGAACACTGGTGCAGCGGTTCGAGAAGTCGCGGCGGCCCCACCCTTTGCAGTCCACCGGGACGCTGTTGGATGGCCTAGAAGCGGAGAAGAAACTGCTTGCGCCCCTTTTGGAGCGTGCTGATGAGGTGGTGAACACTTCCCACCTGTCGATTCACGACCTCGCGCGCTTCATGCGAAACGTGATAGCGGACGAGGGCGACCGGCCTGTGAGGGTCACCCTCATGTCTTTCGGGTTTAAGCATGGGCTTCCAATGGACGCGGACCAAGTGCTGGACGTGCGGTTCTTGAAGAACCCATATTGGGTTGATGAGCTGCGAGCGCTTACGGGTAGGGATGAGGCGGTGGCGAACTACGTCCTTTCCCAAGAGGGAGCTGAGGACGTGGTCGACATGTACGCTTCCTTGATTGCAGCGACCCTCCCCGGCTATCAGCGTGAGCTGAAACCGGTGGTGTCGGTCGCGGTTGGTTGCACGGGTGGCAGACACAGGTCAGTTGCGATCTCCGAGGCGGTTGGAGCGCGCCTAGCGGAGATGGGAGTGCCCGTGCGGGTACTGCACCGGGACATGGGGAGGAAATAGCATGCAGTTCGATTGCCACGACAAGAGCTGGCGCAAGGACGCGCAAATGGGCCAGAAAGTCGTCGCTTTCGGTGGGGGCCACGGTCTGTCCGCCACTTTGAAAGCGCTGCGGCACGTCACTCACCAGATCACGGCAGTGGTTACAGTTGGGGACGACGGTGGCTCCTCAGGGCGGATCCGTCAAGAGAAAGCTGTCCTGCCTCCAGGGGATCTCCGGATGGCGCTCGTCAGTCTTTGTGATGACTCAGAGTGGGGCCTCACGTGGCGGGACCTGATGCAGTTGCGGTTGGAAACCAGTGGTCACTTGGACAACCACGCCCTCGGCAACCTGCTCATAGTGGGGCTTTGGCAGATGTTTGAAGACCCGGTGGTCGGCCTTGACTGGCTTGGTCGGCTGCTGGACTCTCACGGGCGCGTCCTCCCCATGACTTTGGAGCCTCTCTTGATTGAGGCGGACGTTAGGCAGGGCGACGACCTCGTGACGGTTGAGGGACAAACGTCGGTTGCTACCGTCACGGGAGAGATTGAGGCGCTGCGTGTGGAGCCCAGCGACGCGCCCGTCCCTCAGCAGACGCTTGACGCGATCGCTGAAGCTGAGTGGCTCGTTTTGGGTCCCGGATCTTGGTTCACCTCTGTGATCCCCCACCTTTTGGTGGACGAACTGCATAAGGCGATAGTGACGAGTCCCGCTCACCGCGCCCTCGTCTTGAACCTGACCCCCCAGGAGGGAGAGACAGAGACGCTTTCGGCCGCGGACTTAGTGAGGGTCATCTCGGAAGCGTCCCCAGATCTCAAACTCGATATAGTGGTTGCGGATCCCACGACGGTTGAGGACGTCGACGACTTAGTTGAGGCTTCAGCAGCGATGGGAGCAAGAGTTTTGCTGCGCCAAGTGCGTAGCGGCGAAAACGGTAGCGTTCACGACCCCCTTCGGCTTGCGGCCGCCATGCGTGACG
>CAYFUO010000062.1:0-10737 GCA_964346255.1 uncultured Actinomyces sp.
TCGCGGCCCGCCTAGAAGAGTGCGGGGACATCCACTATCGGGTGGACGTCAACGAGTCGTTCGGTAAACCCTTGCTGGTGAACTTTGATGTTCTCATCCCCAAAGACTCTAGGGACTGTGAGGGTGGCGGCCTTCCTGACGCGGTCCTCCAAGACGTTTTGGAGAGCCTCACGGAAGCGCTGTGGAACAACCCGGAGGTGGCTCCCGTGGCAGTGCGGGGGCGGGTCGTTGCGGCCCAGTCGCCGCAAGAGTTGGAAGAGGAAGACATCGACACGCGGGGGCGCCTCCCAGACACCCCGGAAGCGACGGTCGTCATGGACTTGGCTGACCTTGGGTTCGAGGACGAAATAGCGCGCGTCCATGACCTCTACGAACGCTTCGGGCCGCCAGCAGCCGACCCGAACTTTCACCTCTAAGACGTTTTCATCCGCGGGTCAGACGGGGTTCAGGTTTCAGTCGTCCTCGTTCACCTGAAGGAAACCGATGAGGTCGCTTGCTAACCCCGTGTAGGTGGCGGGCGTCAACGTGGCCAACCGTTCTCGGGTGGCTGTGGGCAGTTCGTTTTCGTCCAAACCGTTGAGTAGGGTGCGCAGGTCTTCTAACGTGACTCGTTTGCCGCGGGTCGCGTCTTTCAGCCGCTCATAGGGTCCCACGTGCTCCGTGACCCGGCTGGCATCGGTTTTGGTTGGGGCGCTCAGTTCCCCCGCCCTGAGCGCCTGTTGGATCGCTTCCGCTAAAACTTCCGGGTGCGCGGCCAAGTCTGCGTGCGTGGCGTCCTCGTTCACTTGCAAAGTGCGTAGGCCCCCACGCAGGTTAGAGAGGGCGACCAGAGAGTAGCCGAGGCCCACCCCAATGTTCCGTTTCGTGGAGGAGTCCGACAGGTCTCGCTGCCAGCGGGAGGTGGCCAGGGTTTCGCGCAAGGCGTCCAGTATCGCGTTGGAGAGCTCCAGGTTGGATTCAGCGTTTTCGAACCTGATCGGGTTCACTTTGTGTGGCATGGTGGAGGACCCGGTGGACCCGTGTTCAGTCAGCTTCTGTTTGAAGTAGCCCAAACTGATGTACAGCCACATGTCGGTCGCCAAGTTGTGGGCGACCCGGTTGAAGTGGGTGACGTCAGAGTAGAGGCGCACCTGCCAGTCGTTGGATTCTATCTGGGTGGTCAGCGGGTTCCATGTGAGACCCAAACCTTCCACGAACCCTCTGCTTGCCGCCACCCAATCCACGTTGGGTAGGGTTGCGGCGTGTGCGCTGTAGGTTCCTGTGGCGCCGTTGAACTTCCCCAAATACTCTGCGTCCGCAACGCGTTTCAATGCCCCCTGCAGCCGGTAGGCGAACACCGCCAGTTCTTTACCCACGGTTGTGGGGGTGGCGGGTTGACCGTGGGTGCGCCCCAACATGGGCACGTCTTTCAGTTCTTCAGCCATGGCCGTGAGGTCTTCGACTAGGCCTCGCGCTGCGGGGAGCCACACTTTCATGATCGCGCCCCGAACACCGAGGGCGACCGCTAAGTTGTTGACGTCCTCGGACGTGGCGAGGAAGTGCACGGCTTGCAGCCAGGCGGCCAGCTCCTCACCCAAGTCGCCTTCCACTGCCCCCATTTCTTCCACGAGCAAGTATTCGACGGCTTTCACGTCGTGGCGGGTCTGCGCTTCTAGGGCTCCCAGCCGGGAGCGCATGTCGTCGTCGAACCGGGAGGGGACTTCCCGCAGGTAGGTTGCGGCGTCCTCGGACAGGGGTGGGGGGCCACCCGCGACGGCTTGAAGGTTCGCGAAGTAGATCAGCCACTCCACTTCCACGAACAGGCGGTTCCTGTTGAGGGCCTCCTCCGACAAATACAGGGTCAGTGGGGCCGTGATCGGCCGGTAGCGCCCATCTAAAGGTGAGAGGGCAGCATCCGTTGGGAACGCTGTGGTGTCAGGACTCATTTGCTTACCTCCAAGGCGGCGCGCGCGTCGATGAGTGTTCGTGGAACGTAGGACCTACCAAACAGGTAGCAGTGAACCATGAGGATGTGCATGCGGTGCAGGGGCAGGCGCTTCTCCCACCCGGCAGCGAAAGGGGACACCTGCTGGTAGCCCTCAACTATTTCGGCGAAGTGGGGGACACCGAATGTGGAGAGGGCACCAAAGTCTTCCTCAGCGTGGCCACCCTGAGCTGCCGGATCAACCAGGTACGCGCCCCCACCCGTCCACATCACATTCCCCGACCACAAGTCCCCATGGATGCGCGCCGCGGAGAAACCGTTTTCTCGTACGAGGGCGGGCTGGGGGTGGTCAAGTTCCCCGCTCTCAAGTGCGTCTGCGAGCTCTAAAATGATCTGGCGTTCTGAGGGTGTGAACGTGTCGTCGAGGTAGGGGAGCACTCGCTCTTTCGCGTAGAATGCCCCCCAGTTTTCGTGGGCGGCTCTTGAGCGGGGGGTGATGAGGGGCAGTGGGGCGAGCCCCATGTAACCGGGCCCGAAATAGTCGGGTGGGGGCGCGCCAAAGTTTGGTGCCCCGGAGGCGTGGAGGTGGGCGAGCATGCGCCCCAACTCTTTTGCTGCCGTGGGGGAAGAGGAGGACGGTGTCAGGCGAACTGTTTGCAACTCGGTTCCGGTCACCTCGACTACTGCCGGAACTTTGGCGCCCCCCTCACCCAGCCACTTCAAGCCAGCAGCCTCATAGAAAGGTTGGCCGGGGCAGGTTGGGGGCGCATGCTTGGTGAACACGTCCTCACTCATGCCCTCAACCATAAGGCAAGAGGAGGGGAGCCCACCCCACCCGTTGTTGGCAAGGCGAATTTCAACAACTTGGGTGCTCCGGCGCCTTCCACATCTGAGGGGGATCGGCGTGAGAGGCGCGGGTGACGCGAAACTACGGTTGCCTCATGATCGCATCAATGACCAGCGCTTCGGCGGACGCTGCAATCGGGTATTTGGAGCACGCAGCCTCACTACTGCTCACCTCAGTGCCATCCAGTTGGGTTGGGGCGAGCGCCAGCGCCGCTTGCGGCACTCGCTCCGCAATTTTCGCTGACCTGCAAGACCTTCGGGTCCTCATCTGCCAGTTGAGGGTGATCCTGCAGGACATGGAGAGCATATCGGCGGCCCAGTGGGCGGGGGCGTGGTGACGGACCAGTGGCTGTGGGTCAGGGACGGCAACACGAGGGTGGATACCGCCGACCTCGTGACGGCCAGTTTGAACACGAAGACCGCCGCCTCATCCGTTTTCAGCGCCAGTGACCTGCTGGTCATGGACCACGGGGGTCACCCCTCCTATTTCGCGGCAGCCGGTTCAGCCGATCCCCGCACCACTGCTGAGGGCCTCCAATACTTGGCTCTCCTTGAGCAAGTGCGGCCCATGGTCACAGCCGCCTCCGAAGCGGCGAAGGCGGCCGCGGCGCGGATGGAGGAGTACTCGTCGTGGCTCAGCCAAGCGGCCCAAATCTACGCTTCGGCGGAAGGTGGGGCTCAAGGTCTAGTCACCGTGTGCGACGCTTTGGCGTCAGTGGGGTGCGTGTCCCCCTCCAAACCAACATCTTGGGTTGGTTGGGTCGCGATGGGGAAAGACTATTTCAGCCAGTTCAAGGGCGACTTGCAGGCCACTCCAACCCTCGGGTTGCACGCGCAAGCACAAATGGGGACGGCCGCTGCCTTCCTCAACCCGGCCTCGGACGACGCTGTTGTGAGCGCCGCCGCGACAGTTGCTCTCCTCTGGAGGTCGATCGGCACTTTGTCTCGCCCGCGGACGCCCGGCGTCGTAGTCATGGGTTCGGGTGGGGAGGCGGCGTGGGCGGTGTCCCCCATGCCGGGCGGAATCCTCCGACCATCACAGGGCTCAAAAACGGGTGGGGGGCCCGCAACCCCACTGGAGAGGACCCTCCAACTTTTGACGTCACTCAGGGTCGACTCGGGTGTCAATATTGGTGGCGCGGCCTCGGGCACACCCATCCCCGTCCCGCTCACTTCAGCTTCACTACTTCGACGAGTGGAGGACTCCCGCGCTGGTGGGGAGGCTGGGCAAGTCCAAATTTTGAAGCACGTGGCGGGGGACGGGGGCATCTCTTGGTCGGTGGTTTTGAAGGGCACTCAAGAATGGGTGCCGGGAACGCGGAACCCGCAGGACATGGAGTCCAACTTTCAGGTGGTGGCCCGCCAAGTTTCCGACCAACAGTTGAGCGCGGAGGCGGCAATGGATTTGGCGGGAATCAAACCTTGGGAGCCGGTTGAAGTGGTTGGGCACTCTCAAGGTGGGGCGGTCGCACTGTCCTTGGCGACCAGTGCGAGGCTCGCCCCCAAATACAATTTTGTTTCGGTCCTCACCGCGGGCGCCCCCACGGGCACAACCTCCCCACCGAAGTCCCTGTCTGTTTTGAACGTGGAGAACTTAGCGGACGCGGTCCCCGCACTGGATGGGGCGGCAGCCCCCGTGGGTAAGAACGCGGTCACCGCCTACTTTGACCCCCGCAAAGTTGACACTAGGAAAGACGACCACGCGCACGCTGCGGAAACTTATGCGCGGGCTTTAGAGAAGATGGAAACGGAGAATAGTGCGCTCAGCGAACCGATCGACCAGTGGAGTGAGCGGAGGAAAGAGAACATGGGTTTGGATGCGGGCACAAAAACGGAGGTGCTGTACTTCGACACAGCGAGGGTCCAGTAGAGGAACGCCCAGAAACGTGCCTCCCTAGATCGTCTGTTTCGTGTTGAACATTTTCCCGAGCAGGTTGGTGACCAGTGAGGAGACGATGGCGGTTATTGTTCCACCCAAGATCGCAGACCAGTTTCCATCGACGACCAGAGGGACCCTGAACAGGTGCGAAATCCAAGAGGTGGCACCAAACATGAGCCCGTTCATCACGACCGTAAACAAACCCAAAGTCACTAGGTAGAGGGGGAACGTCAACACTTTGAGGAGGGGCCGTAGCGCGTAGTTGACGGACGTGAGGATCGCGGCGATGAAGAACAGGAACAGCACGGTCGTCAAACCCGACTCCGACGTCCGGAAGTGAATCGCCGTCATCATGAGCGTGGTCACCCAAATGCCGGCCATGTTGCCAATGGTTCTGAATAGAAACTGCATGCCCTGATCATTGCACGTGGGGCGGTTCGTGGACAGTCCCACTCCTGATCCGGTCCGATCCGCGTGAGTTATTCGGCGCTGTAGGCTGGGTGGGCCACCTCCAGCCCGCAAGCGCAGCGGCGCGGGGATCAACGTAGAAGGGTGAATCCATGACCAAAGTCCACGTAGCCACAGACCATGCCGGGTTTGACTTCAAAGAAGTCTTGAAAGGCCACTTGGAGGAACAAGGTTTCGAAGTTGTGGACCACGGGGCCTACGCCTACGACGCGCTCGACGACTACCCCCCGATGTGCATCGCTTGTGGTGAGGCTGTCGCAGCGTCTAATGGCGACTTGGGGGTCGTGATCGGGGGAAGCGGGAACGGTGAGCAGATGGCTGCGAACCTAGTTGACGGTGTGAGGGCCGCCCTCGTGTGGAATGAGGACACGGCAAAGCTGGCTCGGGAACACAACGACGCTAACATCGCTGCCATTGGGGCACGCCAACACTCCCAAGAGGAAGCGTTGGAGATTGTTGACGCGTTCCTGAACACGAGCTTCTCCGGCGTGGAACGGCATCAGAGGCGCATCGACTTGATGACTGACTATGAGCGTGGCCGCTGCTCGGGTGAGTGAACGGGTCGCCCCCAATGAGGGACTCACGAAGCCCCTCATTGGGGCCTCTCGACCCCGATTGTGGTTTCTAGGTTAAGAGGGGTGGGGCCAGCACGGCCGCCACAACCATCGCGGAGAACGCGAACTCACTGAAGCCGATCACAGGCGGTTTGAGGGGCCCGGACCGTTTCGACCAGTAGGGGAACAGGGCGGCGCGAGCTAACAGGACCACCCAAAGGAGCGTCACCCACCAAGACAGGACCCCGGTGACAGACAGGGCTGCCGCTAAGGCGAGTAGCGCCGCGTGGTAGCCAAGCGAGAAACGCAGCCACACAGGGTTGTTTCGCTCCCTGATTAGCGTCTTCACGTACGGGATGGTCCCAATGAAGTAGAGGATCAGCACTGCGGAGGCGACCCACATTCGCGCCGCGTCATGCGGGTCGGTGCCTAGGCTGAAGGCGATTGGTGTGAGTAGGCCTGAGGCGACTATTGCGGATGCTCTCGCTAGGAAGCTCCGTTCCCGACCTTCCCACATCTCCCACACGGCGACGGCCACGCACACCGAGAAGGCCGGCGCCCACACCACCAACCCAGGGTGCGCTACTAGGATGACGGCAGCCAAGACCGCGGCAACTGAGGCGTAAGTGACCATCGGTGGGACAAAACGACTTTGCCTAGACCGGACGGACTTCTTTTGTGCCTCGCTGAGGAGCGGTTTCCCTTCTCCCCGGTGCTGCATTTGGGCGCGTTTACGTGCGGACGCGGAGACTTTCACCCACAGTCCGAAGGCGTTGAAGGAAAAGAACGCCGCGAACCACGCGGCGGTCAGTAGGGCCTGCCACCAAGAGAACCCACCTAGGTAGGAGCCGACGAACAGTGGCACAACCATCATTGCCCACGCCCCATGCTGGTTGGACAGCCAACCACAACGGGTTAGGCCAGCAACTTTTCGGCTCAGCGGGGAGGGCTTTTTCTTCTTCAGGTCACGTGGGGGAGCTTCGCAGTGTTCGCGGGACCCCAAGACCTCATCTTGCACAGCCAGGTTGTCAGTCTTCCGGGTCAGTGTAGGTTTCGATCAACTCAGACACTTGCTGCACGAGCTCTGGGGCGGGTTTCCCCTGCTCGGCGGCAGCGATCCCAATGATGTATGACGTCATCGGGCCTCCAGGTCGGCTGGGGCCGTGGGCGATCTGGCGGATCAGGTCAAGCATGGGTGCTTGGACGGGGTCGATCACGGAGGGGTCCACCCCAACCTCTTCACACACTGCTTCTAACCAGCGCACCATTCGCGCCATTTCTGCCGGGTCGTCTTTACGTTTGGAGGACATGACCTTGCCTTTCTGCAGCGCATATTGCGCCCACTCGGGTTGGATGAGTCTAACAGCAACCCGAAATTGGCTGCCTCCGCCCGCGGGGGCTGGGGTGCCCGCATCCACACAGGCTGCTCACAGCATCGGCACACGTTGCCAAAAGCGGACCCTAGTTCTCTTGAGTCATGAGGAACACGACTAAAAAGAAGTCCGGACAAGTGCACGTGGCCAGAGGGGCCGGCGCACTTCTCTTGACTGCCGCCCTCGTTCTAGGGGGCTGTTCGGCGACGCAAACAGCAGAAATGAGTGGGGAAGCGTCCGGTGAAAGTTCGGCTGGGACTTTCTCGGAGGTGGGGTCAGAGGAGACCTTCTTTACCACCGACCGGGTCCACACAATCGACGTGGATTGGGACGAGGACGACTATGAGGAAATGCTTTCCGCCTACGCAGAAACGGGTGACAAGAACTGGTTGTCTGTGACGGTAACGATCGATGGGGAAACCTTCGAGGACGTCGGCTTGCGGCTAAAAGGCAACAAGTCTTTGCGGACGGCGCTCGCAACCGACCGGGGCATCAAACTGGACGAGGACGCTCTGGAGGGTGAGGAAGGAACGTCAAACTCCGACTCCAGCGACATCGCGAACCCGGCGACGATTCCTTGGCTGATCCGGCTAGACAAGTACGTGGACGGCCAAGAGTATTTGGGCCGCCATGACTTCGTGGTGCGAGGGAACGACACGGAATCGTATTTGAACGAGGCTGTCGCTGTCGCGATGTTGGAAGAGGCGGGTCTTCCCGCACACCGTGTCGGTTTCACGGCGTTCTCTGTTGATGGCGGCGACCCTGTGCTGCGACTGGTGTCTGAGGTCCCTGACGATGAGCTGTGGAACGAGGAGTGGTTCGGAGATTCGGGTAGCACTTGGAAAGCGGACTCGGACGGCGACTGGGACTACCACGGGGAGGACGGCGCTGACTATGAGGACATTTGGAAACAGCGCACCGGCGAGGACGACATGACTCCGATCGTGGAGTTCATGGACTTCATCAACAACTCTTCGGACGA
The DNA here is from genome assembly GCA_964346255.1 of uncultured Actinomyces sp. GTDB lineage: Bacteria > Actinomycetota > Actinomycetes > Actinomycetales > Actinomycetaceae > Scrofimicrobium. The sequence goes on from CAYFUO010000062.1 coordinate 8,027, forward strand.
AGAGTTTGAAGAGGGACTGGAAGACCAGCTGGACGTCGAGCAGTTCGCGAAGTATTTGGCTGTCGAGAGCCTGATAGGCAACACAGACACTATTTCCGGTCCCGGCAACAACGGCTACTTGCACTACGACCCCGAGACGGGGTTGATGACGGTGGTCGCTTGGGACCACGACATGGTCTTTGGCGGGTTCGGGGCTGGGGGCCCCGGCGGAGCTGGGGGACCCGGAGGTGGCGGGGGCCGCGGGCCGGGTGACGGAACGGACATGGCCGACAGGACGGAGCCACCGGAAGGAATGGAAATGCCGGAGGGAATGGAAATGCCGGAGGGAATGGAAATGCCAGAAGGAATGAAGCCCCCGGGGGGAATGGAGCCCCCCAGCGGGATGGAACTTCCCGAGGGGATGGAGCTCCCCGAGGGGATGGAGATGCCAGAAGGAATGGAACTACCGGAGGGGATAGAAATGCCAGAAGGAACTGAACGCCAAACGGGACGCCAGAACATGGGAGGGCTGGGAGGCTCGAACGTCTTAGAAGAGAGGTTCACAGCTTCTACCCGGTTCAACGAAATGTACCAAGAGGCTTACGAAAGCCTGAGTGAGGAACTGATTGAAAGCGGGTTCGCCCTCACAGTTCTCAACCGGTGCGCGGACCTTCTAGAGGAAGAGGCCTCAGAGTTGTTGAATCCTGAAACGGTGGAATCTGACCGGGAAACCATCGCGACTTACTTGGAGTCAGAGGAACAACAACCGCGCAAATGACTTGAAGCCCCTACCGGATGCTTCACTTTAGAACTTGGATGCCAGCCTTCGGCGAGCCACTGACAAACAGTGCAGCCGGGCTGGCTTCCTAGTTCAAGCCTTGGTCGTGGACCGGGGCGGGGCCGCCGCCGAACGCACCGCTTCATGCCCCCGACCGAACACACAGCGCGGTTTGCGCTATTATCCTGGCGTTTTTATTGCCGTGCGCTCGGTTCGGGGAAGAACCTGGCAGCGTGCGCTCGGTTGGGGGAAGAGCCTGGTAGCGTGCGCACTGCCGCACACTCCTCCGCGTGCTTCATAGGCCTCAGTGGGCCGAGATAGATTCGCAGCCGGACCTTCCGCGGGGGCCCCCGACCTGCGGTTCCCCCAAAAAGCATTTGGCGGACTGGGACAGTGGCCGCACTGGCAGTGTGGGGGCGTTGAGGACTGCTGAACCCGCCAGCCATTGCGGATGGCGGCTAAACTTCCGTTCCAGCTGGGCCGACCTTCGGCAGGGTCACCGAGAAAACGGTGCGCCCCGGCCGACTCTCCAATTCAAGGGATCCGCCTGCGGCCCGCACAAGTTCTTCCGTAATGGAAAGACCCAAGCCAGTGGAACCTGACCCGCCATCCTCGAACCGGGTGCGCGCCTCATCTCCCCGCACGAACCGGTCAAAAACGTGCGGCGCCAAATCTGCGGGCACGCCCGGCCCATCATCCTCAACCTCCAGTAGTGCGTCCCCATTGGGTAGGCGGGTCAGCCTAGTGGTGACCCGGGTCGCAGTGGTCGCGTGAACGCGGGCGTTGGATAAGAGGTTGGTGAGGACGCGGCGCAGCGCCGGCTCGCTGATAGAGCTTTCTAAGTGCGCTTCGTCAGTGCCGATCTCCACAACCCAATCCTTGTCGGGCGCTAATGTCCGTGCGTCCGCCACGCTTTCTATCACAGTTGGGGCGATCAGTGTGGCGTGGGTGTCCGTGGGGCCTTGCGCGTCTAAACGTGCCAGTAGGAGGAGGTCTTCCACTAGGGCCGCCATCCGGGACGTTTCTGACCGGATGCGTGAAAGTGACTGGGAGACGTCAGGGGAGAGAGCGTCGTTGTCCCGCTGCGCGTATTCGGCGTACCCACTGATTGTTGCGAGTGGTGTCCGCAGCTCGTGGCTCGCATCCGAAGCGAAACGCTTCAGCTTCGCCTCACTGGCTTCCCTCCGCTGCAATGCGCGTTCCACGTGGTCCATCATCTGGTTGAAAGATTCCGAAAGGTCCCCCACCTCAGAATCGGGTTCCCCTATGGGCTCCCTCGGTGGCAAGGTGACGGAGCCGCTGCTCAGAGGCGTTTCACTCACGCGGGAGGCCGTTTGCCGCAGGCTTTCTAGGGGCCGCAGTGCGCGCCTTACCATGAGCGTGCTCACCCCGGAAGCGAGTAGCACACCAACCGCCGCGGTCCCAGCGAACACGAGGGACAGGATGCGGGCCGTGTGCTGCGTGTCGGCGAGAGACTGTCCGACTATTAAGAGGGCGTTCGTTGGCTGGGTGAAAGTCCTCGACTGGACCCGGTAGGTCCCTAGGTTCCCCAGGTTGACGGTGGTCGGCGCCCAGTCGTTGGCGTGTTCTAGGAGGTGGGCTAACTCTTCGTCGCTTAACTGCACCACTTCGCCTTGGTCAGTCATCGCTTCGGACCGGAGAACCACGTCGGAGACCGCGAGGAACATGAGGGACCCGATGCGGGGGCTCCCCGCCTCGTCCACGTTTTGGGTGGGCATGGGCCGGGGTGCCTCCAGAAGTTGCGAGGGGCCCTCCAACCCTAGTGTGGCGTGCAAAGCGACTTGGAGCTGCCGGTCGACACGGTCCACCAAATCTTTTCGCACGGCCGTGACGGTCACCATGCCAATAATGAGGGAAACGAGGGCGACCACCCCGCTTATGAGGACCACCAGTTGGACCTGCAGTGAACGCGGCCCGCGAGGACGAGCTTGCG
>CAYFUO010000063.1:0-10641 GCA_964346255.1 uncultured Actinomyces sp.
CGTTCACCGGGGCCCGTCCAAAACCGTCGGGCCCAGCACGCGGCCAGCCGCAACCGGTGCATGATAGGTTTACGTTTTGTTTGCGCCGGGCCCGACGAAAAACGCCGGGAATCCGAGCATCCGCACTAGAAGGGATGATCATGACTCTCACCGCTGGCATCGCCGGGGCCTCAGGGTATGCGGGCGGTGAAGTATTACGCCTCCTCACCCAGCACCCCACTATTGAACCTGTGACGGTCACGGCCCACTCCAAGGTAGGGCAAACCGTTGGCTCCGTGCAGCCGCACCTGCGTTCGCTAGCGGACAAGGTGTTCGTTGAAACCACAGCAGAAAACTCGGCTGGCCACGACGTCGTCTTCCTTGCGCTACCCCACGGCAAGTCGGGACAGCTGGCAAGTGAGATAGCAGCCCTATCCCCCGACACGTTGATTGTCGACTGCGGAGCTGACCACCGGCTCCGCGACCCAGACGCTTGGGAAGAGTTCTACGGAGGCAACTTCAATGAACCGTGGACGTACGGTGTCCCCGAACTGACCGTCAACGGAAAAAAGCAGCGAGAAAACCTTCGGGGCACAAAGAGAATCGCGGCACCTGGCTGCAACGCTTCAACCGTTTCGTTGGCTTTAGCCCCCGGGGTCGGGGCCGGTCTGATAGACCCCTCCGACACTGTCGCGGTTCTCGCCGTGGGGCCGTCGGGCGCGGGGAAGGCCCTGCGAGAAAACCTGCTTGCCTCCGAAATCCTCGGGTCCGCCAGCCCGTACGCGGTGGGCGGCGTTCACAGGCACATCCCCGAAATAGAGCAAGCCCTAAAGGACGCGGGCGAGGACGAAACAGCGGACGTGCGGGTTTCTTTCACCCCCGTGCTCGTTCCCATGGCGCGCGGGATACTCGCCACCTGCACCGCCCCCATCAAAGAAGGGGTGACAGCAAAACAGTTAAGGGACGCGTGGCTGCAAGCGTACGAGGACGAGAAGTTCGTTCAAGTTCTCCCCGAAGGCCAACATCCAGCGACTGCTTCAACAGTCGGCGCAAACACCCTCCTCATGAGCGTCACCCCTGATGAGCGCGCTGGACGGGTCGTTGTAATCGCAGCCCTCGATAACCTGGCGAAAGGCACGGCTGGCGCGGCGATCCAATCTGCGAACATCGCCCTAGGCCTACCCGAGGACTCAGGACTCACCGTGAATGGAGTGGCACCATGACCGTAACCACGCCAAAAGGTTTCCGCGCTGCAGGGATAGCCGCGGGCCTCAAGAGCGACGGAAGACTGGATTTAGCGATCGTCATCAATGACGGTCCAAGCCAAGAGGCGGCCGTCGTGTTCACCTCCAACAAGGTGACTGCGAATCCGATCCGCTGGTCCAAAAGGGCCCTGAAAGACAGTGGTGGGAAAGCGCGGGCCATCGTTTTGAACTCCGGGGGAGCCAACTGCTACACGGGGCCGTACGGGTTTGAGACTTCCGTGGAAACCGCTGTGGAAACCGCTGCCCTCCTGAACACGCATCCGGACGAGGTCCAGGTTTGCTCCACGGGGCTGATTGGTTACGGGGGCGAAGAGTTCCGGCAGGCCATCCTTTCCTCCCTCCCCCGCCTGGTTTCAGCAGCGAGCACCACGGGTGGCGAGGACGCTGCAAAAGCGATCATGACGACCGACACGCGCCCGAAAACGTCCTCGTACAAGTCCCCTGAAGGCTGGTCCATCGGAGGAATGGCGAAGGGCGCAGGAATGCTGGCTCCGGGACTAGCAACCATGCTGGTCGTGATCACGACGGACGCCGAGCTTGCGGGTCTCGACGCGCAACAGGCGCTGCGGGACGCAACAGACGTCACCTTCAACCGGCTCGACTCTGATGGCTGCATGTCAACGAACGACCAGGTGACACTGATGGTGTCGGGGGCCTCTGGCGTCGCTCCGTCCCAAGACTCGTTCACGGAAGCGCTGCACGCCGTGTGCTTAGACTTGGCTTTGCAGTTACAAGATGATGCCGAGGGCGCAACCCACAGCATCGCGATCAAAGTGGTTGGGGCCGAAAGTACTGGGGACGCGCTAGAAGTAGCTCGCTCTATCGCCCGCAACAACCTGTTCAAAGCCGCCGTGTTCGGGAACGACCCGAACTGGGGGCGAATCCTAGCCGCGGTCGGGACGACCGATGCTGCACTCGACCCGGATAACGTGGACGTCACGATCAACGGGGTTAGGGTGTGCACGAAGGGCGGTCCAGACCGCCCCGTTGAAGAAGTGGACATGACACCGAAGCAAGTAGACGTGACCGTGAACCTGTTTGCGGGACCGCAGGAGGCGACAGTGTGGACCAATGATCTGACTCAAGGGTATGTGACAGAGAACAGCGCGTACTCCTCGTGAACGCTATTTACCGGTCCGAAACCCCTGAGGGGGCGGCCTATTTCGCTAACGCCCTCGTGCAAGCCCTCCCCTGGATGAAGGAACACAGCGGCTCAGTGGTCGTCATCAAGTTCGGTGGGAACGCGATGGTCACGGAAGAACTCAAGCAAGCCTTCGCCCAAGACATCGCCTTCCTGCGTTTTGCTGGGATCAACCCGGTGGTGGTGCATGGGGGTGGCCCCCAAATCTCCTCAATGCTTGGCCGCCTAGAGATTCCCTCCGAATTCCAAGCGGGCTACCGGGTCACCACCCCTGAAGTGATGGAGGTGGTGCGGATGGTGCTCCGCGGCCAAGTCAACCCCGCCCTCGTGTCGCTGATCAACAGTTGGGGTTCGAAAGCAATGGGTTTCAGTGGTGAGGACGCTGGAATCTTCTCCGCAAGAAAGATGGGCACTGAAGTGAACGGGCGCCCAGTCGACTTGGGTCAAGTGGGTGAGGTGGTGGACGTGGATGCCACGCCCGTCCTCGACCAGTTGAAGGCTGGCCGCATCCCCGTCGTCTCTTCCATTGCACCTGACGTGGACAACCCTGGTGAAGTGTTGAACGTGAATGCGGACCTCGCCGCCTCAGCACTAGCTGAAGCACTGGGCGCTAAAAAGCTTCTACTTTTGACGGACGTGCGGGGACTCTACGCTGACTACCCGGACGAGGACACCCTGATCGCCAAGATCTCCGCGGAAGACCTGCGGAACATGCTGGGCGACTTGGAGTCGGGGATGATCCCCAAAATGCAGGCGTGCCTGAACGCCGTGGAAGGCGGAGTGAGAACCGCGACTGTGATCGATGGTCGCGTGCCCCACTCGGTGCTCATCGAATTGTTCACTGATGGGGGCGCAGGAACGGAAGTTAGGGATGACAGTGAGTGAACTTTCTGGAATCGAACTGGGCCAAGCGACCCTGATGAACAACTATGGTGCCGCCCAACTGACGCTGGTGGCCGGTAAGGGTTGTTATGTGTGGGACGAGGACGGGAAACGCTACCTGGACTTCCTCTCCGGAATCGCGGTGAACGCACTCGGACACGCTCACCCCGCACTCGTGAAGGCCGTGAGCGAGCAGGTTGCGACCCTCGCCCATGTTTCCAACTTTTTTGTCACCCCACCCCAACTCGATTTGGCTGCTCGCCTCCTCGACCTGAGCGGGGCGGGGGGCGCGGGTCGCGTGTTTTTCGCCAACTCGGGGGCGGAAGCGAACGAGGCTGCCTTGAAGCTCGCGTTGCTGCACGGCCGCGCAACGGGAAAAACGAAGATGGTTGCCTTAGAGGGCTGTTTTCATGGCCGCACCATGGGTTCCCTGTCTCTGACGTCCAACAAGGCGCACCGTGACCCCTTCGAACCTCTGTTTGACTACGTGTCCCACGTGCCACCAACAGTTCGCGCGCTGCGGGAAGCGATTGACGACGACGTGGCAGCGGTCTTCCTGGAGCCCATTCAGGGGGAGGTGGGCGTGATCCCACTTCCCGATGAGCTGTTGGTGGAAGCGCGGGAACTGACTTCGATGCATGGGGCGCTGCTGGTCATCGACGAGGTTCAAACCGGTGTGGGCCGCTTGGGCGACTGGTTCGGCTACCAGCAGGCGGGGATCACCCCGGACATCATCACCTTGGCGAAAGGTTTGGGTGGGGGCATCGCGATTGGGGCGTGCGTGGCATTCGAGGCGGCCGCGGGGCTTTTCTACCCCGGGTCTCACGGGAGCACGTTCGGCGGGAACCCACTGGCCTCCGAGGCCGCACTCACCGTCCTAGACACGATCGAAAACGATGGGCTGCTTGAAAATGCTGCGCTACGCGGTGAGCAGCTGAAAGCGGGAATCGAAACCTTGGGCAGCCCGCTGGTTCGGGGGGTGCGGGGGCGGGGACTCCTGCTGGGCGTCACCCTCACGGAGCCGGTTGCGAAAGAAATCGTGGCGAAAGCACTTGAACTGGGACTCATCATCAATGCACCTAGGCCCGACGTGGTTCGGGTCGCTCCCCCACTGATCATCGGGGATGCCCAAGCGGAAGAGTTCCTCAGTCTGTTTTCGGAGGCACTGTCTCTAACAGGGACTTCAACACCTGAATGACCCCAGCGTCCTCGTTCGAGGGGATCACCCACTTCGCAGCATCCTTGATGTCAGGGTGTGCGTTCGCGGTGGCGAAAGTGTGCTTCGCGTCAGGGAACATGGGTAGGTCGTTGTGGTAGTCGCCGAACACCACAGTGTTCTCAGGCCCAGCCCCCAAATGGTCTTGGAGGACGCGGACGCCCCTCCCCTTATCAACGTCTTGCCTTTGAATGTCGACCCAGTTCGGCCCGGAGGTAACCACCTCAGCCCTGTCCGCCAAGTGTGCGAAGTGAGCGTGCACTTCCTGGGCGGAATCTAAGTCGAACACGGAAACTTTCGCGAAGTCGTCTTCCACATCCGCTAGGTCTTCCACCACCTGATAGTTCGCGTAGTACTTGCCGATCTCATCTAGGAAGGTTGGGCTGGTACGCTCCACGTACGCCATGTGTGGGGCGCACGCAACCATCGCTGCATTACGTCCCTGAAGCGCGTGGAAGGCGCGGATCGCTTCGCGCGCGACGTCCCGGTCGAGGGCCGCCCGGAACAGTTCTTCGTCACCCAGCACTACGAAGTTGCCGTTCTCTGCAATGAAACCTAGGTCGTCTCTGGAGAACAGTCGGGTGAGGGACCCGTGCTGGCGCCCGGAGGCGGGAACAAACGCGATTCCCCGCTCAGAGAGCCCGTCAAGCACACCCCAAACTTCTTCAGGCAGCTCAGAGTTGCCGTCGAGCAGCGTCCCATCCATGTCGGAAACCACGATCCGGATGTCGTCGTCCGGCGTAAAGAACTGGTCAGTCATGCCCCGACAATAGGGTCCCGGGCCCTCCTTGGCTAGCAGTTCAGCGAGGGTAGTGGCACGATCAACCCGTCTGTCTCTGGCGGGCGAGGTCGGCCACTAGTTGGTGGCGAAGTTTTCTAGGACGTGGAAGGCTGGCTCCTCATACGGGTGGGCCGCCCTCAAAGCGGCTACAACCGTGGAACGCAGGTGCCGTTTGAAGGTGACCTCCACCCGGTTTTCCTTCACGAACTCCAGTTTCCCCACTTCACCTATCGTGGGGTCAGCGCCGACCAGCGGGCGGAACTGTCCTCGGCCAGCCATCACGAAAGCGCACCTGTCATAGTCGCCGACCTGCCCCGCCCCAACTTTGAACACGGCGTCCAACACCGTGTCCGTGTCGTCGACCGGCACGTAGAAGACTAAGACGTCGAGGGCACTCACGGCCGCTCCCATTCCTCTCCGTCCAACGCGTCCTCACCGTCTTCAACGTGGGAGACAGTGAGAGTCCACTCACTCCCGTGGTCTAAGCCGTACTCTTGGGCGAAACTCCCCAAGTTCGTTGCGATGGACAGTTTGTTTAGGGAGTTCAAGTAGAGGAGGGGCTGCTCGCCCTCAACCTCAGCGAACACTTTCACGTATGGGACGACACCGGAGAACCTGAGGTCATCGTCCTCAAAAACTTCGACCCTGTAGTTTTCCCCAAGTTCCATGCCGAACTGTTTCGCCAAGTCTTCACCAATATTCGACCAAACGTTGCCGAAACGGATGTCGAGAGCGGGAATTGCGCCCTTCAGAATGTCACCCTCAATGGAGGGACGCTGATATTCGAGGACGTGAGGGTGCGGCTCCAAAAGTGGTCCCACTTCCTCAAACGTGATCTTCCCGGAGGCGAGACGCGCACCCGTGTAAGCGTAAACGTCGCGCCCGTGGAACGTGTAGGGGCTGTGGCTGTCGAGGCGCCGGTTCACGGCCTCGTCAATCTCACGCATCTCTTCCACCCCGTAAACCTCGTCGATCAGGGTGAGCGTCCCGTTGTCCGGGGTGACCACGTAATGTCCACTGCCGGTGCGGGCAACAACCGACTTACGAGAGGACCCAACACCCGGGTCAACCACCGAAACGAACACGGTGCCTTCCGGCCAGTATTCGATGGTCTGGTAGAGGCGGTAGGCGCCATCCCAAATGGTGTACGGGGGAATCTGGTGGGTCAAGTCATAAAGTTGAAGACTGCGGTCCACCCCTGAAGCCACCCCCTTCATGGCTGCCACGGCACCATCTCGAAGCCCGAAGTCCGACTGAAACACCACGATGCCAACAAGGTCTTCTCCCCCTGCTGGCTCACCCGTTTCGCTCATCACACCCCTAATCCTTGAAGTATTCCCACAGCCTATTGGACGAGGCGCCCCACCACGTAATTCGAGGTCAGTGACCTGAGCGGAGGCTTAGGCCTGCGGCGTCTGCGTGTCTGTGACCCACTGGTTATGGTCGCGTGGGAACTAGGCGCTGGCCGTGCCCTAACCTAGTAGTGTTGTCCGTTCGGCGCCCGTGATAAGGCGCCACGAAAGATGATCCGAGCAATAAGGAGTCTTAATGTCTCGCTCAACCAAGTTAGCGTCCCCCTGGAAACGTTTCGGTGTGGGGATGGTCGCAGCCGTCGCAGCTTTCTCTTTGGCCGCCTGCGGTTCCGGCACCGAGAAGAGTGATGAAACGTCGGAGGAACAATCCGGGGAAGTGTCTGAAGACGTCGCCGAATCAGAGAACACTCCGGAAGCGGACGCGCTTCCAACCCTCACGCCCGGCAAGCTGACGGTCGCCACCGGTGAACCCGCTTTCTCCCCCTGGGTGGAAAACGATGACCCCGAGTCCGGTGAGGGGCTGGAGGCCGCTGTCGCCTACGCGGTCGCCGAGAAAATGGGTTTCGCCCCTGAGAACGTGGTGTGGGTCCGCACCCAGTTCGACACGGTGATCAGCCCGGGACCGAAAGATTTCGACGTCAACATTCAACAGTTCTCCATCAGTGAAGAACGTTTGGAAGCCGTTGACTTCTCCTCCCCCTACTACGTGACCACTCAGGCGATCGTCACTGAAGAAGGCAACAACGGGGCCGACGCTACTTCCTTGGAAGAGCTGAAGGACGTGAAGTTCGGTGTCGCCGCCGGTTCGAACGCCGCGGAGGTGATCGAAGCGAACATGGAACCCACTAAAGAGATCGCCGTGTTCAACAGTAACGAGGACGCTGTCGCCGCACTGCAGTCAGGGCAGATCGACGCGGTAGTCACTGACCTACCCACCGTGTTGTACCTGCAGGCCGCAGTCCTCGACAACGGCGTGGTGGTCGGACAGTTTGAGCCGATCGAGGGCGACGGGGACGAGTTCGCGTTCCTGCTGCCGAAAGACTCAGAGTTGACTCCCGCAGTGACCGCAGCGGTCGACGCTCTCGCCGAGGACGGCACGCTGGCGGAGCTGCAAGAGAAGTGGCTGGCAGAAGCAGCGGGTGCACCAGTCCTCAAGTAGGGGAACTGTGACGCACGCGGCCCCCGAGCAACACTCTCACGGCTTGCGGAAACCCGAAGTGGGTAGGCCCGCGTGGATATAGTTGGCTGAGGCGGACACGATCAAAGTGTCCGCCTCACCTGCTACCCGCTCGGCGAAAAGCCACCTGAAACGGAAGGCATTATGAGCAAGAAGAACGTGGTGCGCGGCGAACCAAGCCAAGTGGAGATAGAGCGTCGAGAGTTCCGGCGCAGACAGGGCGCCAAGTCGATTTTCATCTCCGTCGGATCAACCCTCCTGTTCGCCCTCGTTTTAGGTTTCACGGTGGTTTCCTCCCCTGGCTGGGAGGCCGTACAAAAGTCGTTTTTCAACTTTGAGATAGGCGCCGAATATTTCCCCCGCATCCTTTCCGGCCTGTGGCTGAACATTCGGGTGCTATTTTTCGCCAGCATTGGCGTCGCATTCTTTGGCTCTTTACTTGCGGTGGCGCGAACCCTGCGCGGCGCGGTTTTCACCCCCATCAGGTTGCTGGCCGCAGCGTACACGGACATTTTCCGGGGACTGCCCGTGCTGCTCGTCCTCTACCTGGTTGGCTATGGGATCCCGGCCCTCGACATTTTCCCGCGCATGCCCGCCTACTTTTGGGGGACGATAGCGCTTCTGCTCTGCTATTCAGCCTACGTTGGCGAAGTTCTGCGGGCCGGCATTGAGGCGATCCACCCCTCCCAGAGGATGGCGGCGCGCTCCCTGGGGCTCACCTACAACCAGACCCTACGCATCGTGGTTTTGCCGCAAGCGGTCCGTAAGGTGACGCCGGCACTCATGAACGATTTTGTTTCCATGCAGAAAGACGTGGGACTGATTTCAGTGTTGGGCGCGGTCGACGCTATTCGCGCGGCCCAGATTGCGGCCGCCACCACCTACAACCAGACGCCGTACGTGGTGGCTGGGATCCTGTTTATTTTGCTTTCGTGGCCGTTCATTAGGCTCACGGACTGGTACACGGCGCGCGCCCAGAAGCGCGAACAGATTGGGGGTCAAGTGTGAGCCAGGTTCTGCGAATCGTCAACGTTCACAAGTGGTTCGGGGATCACCAGATCCTCAAGGGCGTGGACTTGGATGTGAACAAGCATGAGTCGGTGGTGCTGATTGGTGCTTCCGGGTCCGGCAAATCCACTCTTTTGAAAACAGTGAACCTGTTGGAGCCGGTGGATGACGGACAGATTTTCCTGTCCGGTGAAGACATTACGGACCCGGGGGTGAACGCGGACAAGGTGCGTGAACGGATCGGCGTGGTGTTCCAACACTTCAACCTGTTCCCCCACATTTCCGTCCTCGGCAATGTCACCTTAGGTTTACGCAAAGTGAAGAAGGTTCCAACCGCTGAAGCGGACCTGCGGGGAATGGAGCTGTTGGAGCGCATCGGTTTGGCGGACAAAGCGGACTCCTACCCTGACAGGCTTTCTGGCGGACAACAGCAGAGAGTCGCTATCGCGCGTGCCATCGCAACGGACCCTGAACTGTTGCTGCTAGACGAGATCACTTCCGCGCTGGACCCCCAGTTGGTGGGGGAAGTTTTGGACCTAGTCCAAGAACTCAAACAAGGTGGGGCGACCATTGTGATGGCGACCCACGAGATGGAGTTCGCGCGACAAGTCGCCAACCAGGTTGCGTTCCTCCACAAGGGGCGACTCATCGAGATTGGTCCTCCCGAACAGATTTTCGACCACCCGCAGAAAAAAGAGACAAAAGAGTTCCTCGCGCGAGTGCGCGAAACCCAACGCTGAGCCGAGGCACAAACGTCCACTGTGAAACACACGAAGCGCCGCAAAGACATTCAGGGTTTGCGGGCCATCCTAATGATCCAAGTCCTGCTGTTCCACGCTTGGAGTGTAGGTAGTCCGATAGGCGTTGACGCGTTCATCATGGTGTCCGCCTACCTGATGACAGGCTCATTCGTGCGGAGGGCGGAGGCGGGACGGATGCCCGCCGTGTTGGAACGGTGGGCGAACACCTTCAAACGCTTACTGCCCCCTCTTGCCGTGGTGGTGGTGGTTACACTGCTCGCGTCGATTGCGGTGCTGCCAGCTAACCGCTGGGGTTCTCTAGTCACGCAGAGCTACGCGTCCCTCACCTACTGGCAGAACTGGCTACTCGAACACGTTTCGGCAGACTATTTCGCGGACAACCACGCGCTTTCCAGCCCCCTGCAACACCTGTGGTCCATGTCCATGCAGGGGCAGGTGTTTTTGTTGTGGCCGGTGGTGATGGCGTTCTTGGTGACGGTTGCCCGCACTTGGAAACTGCCCCTCAGGAAGACGGTCTTTTGGGGTTTCGCAGCGATCACGGCCGTTTCACTTTTGTGGCTGGTGACGGTGAACACCCCACCAGAGGGCATTTACTTCGACACTCGGGCGCGCATCTGGGAGTTCGCCTTGGGGTCCGCAATCGCCGCGATCGCCCCGAGCCTGCGTTTCCAGCGCCCAACAGAACGACTGTTGGCCAACGTCGCCCTCGTGATTATAGTGGTTTATTCCCTAGTTTCGATTGGGACCTACCCGGGGCCGATGGCTGCGGTGCCTCTGCTCGCTACCAGCGCGATCCTCCTCTACTCCCAGGATGATCCCGTGGGGGTTGGCCGTTTCCTTGGCTGGCGGCCCTTGGTGGGGCTCGGTGACATGTCGTACGCCGTGTACCTAGTGCACTGGCCGGTCTTCGTGCTGTATCTGGCGGCACGTGAAAAGGAAAGACTGAGTGTCCCCGAAGGGCTAGTGCTGATCGCTGTGTCCTTGGTGTTAGCGTTCCTGCTCACCAAGTATGTTGACGACCCCGCCCGCACCACTCCCTGGGCTTCGACCACGGGGAGGAAAGCGTTCATCGCTGGGATGGCCTTGTGGCTGGGTCTCACCTTCGTCATGACCGTGCA
>CAYFUO010000064.1:0-10638 GCA_964346255.1 uncultured Actinomyces sp.
TCGGGGCTCTTGCCCTTCACCTCATCAAAGGAGAGCCCCACGGCTTCGAAGGCTTTGGAGGCGGAGTCTCCGTCTTCGGTCATCCCGCCCATGGTTTTTTGCAGGGTCTTCATGCCGATCCCCAGCACGTCAATGCTGGTGCCGGATTTACGCAGAATGTAAGACCATTCCTGGAAGCCCTCACGCGAGAGCCCCAGCTTTTGACTGGTGTTGTTGATCTCGCGGCCAGTGGACGCCGCGTCAGTAGCGAGCTTGAACATGCCCGCGCCAGCCGCAACCGCAGCCGTCCCCACCGCCACTGACGCGCCTGCGACAACTTTGCCGACGGCTGCGAACGCGCCAGTGACGTTCTTGATCTTCGAGGTGGCTTCACCTGTTTCTTCGGCGGCTTCCTTGGTGCCGCGCGTGTACTGGCCGAGGGATTCGGTTACTTCGCGGACCTGCTCGTCCTCTTTATCCGCGGCCTTCCCCGCCGCCTCCTGCTCAGAAGTCAGGGTTTTCAGGCGGGCTTCTAGGGTTTTCGCCTCGGCAGAGTTCTCCCCGTACTCGTTCTTCACCGCCACGTACGCCTTGACGGTGTCCTCAATCTCTTTACCGAGCGCGTCGTAGCGGTCAGCGTTTGAGAGGAGCGCTTTGTCGTTAGCGGAGAGTTCCTTCTCCATCCCCGACAGCGCGGTCTTGGCCTGGTTGAGTTGGATCTGCCAGTTCTGGGTGCGCCGATCCGACTCCCCAAACGACTCCGACGCGTTCGCCAGCGCCCGCTCCAGCTCGGTGATTTTCGATTTTTGGGCGTCGATCTCACGTACCAAACCCGCACTGCGCGCGGTGAGCGCCGCAGCGGACTTATCGGTCCCATCAAAACTGGTGGCCGCGAGCTTCAACTCGGACCCGAGGACACGCATTTCCCGGTTGATGTCCGAGATCGCGCGCTTGAACTCGCGCTCACCCTCAAGGCCAATCTTCAAACCAAAAGACGAATCAGCCACGACGAATACCGCCTTTCAATTGATTGTCCATTTCCGTGTGCCTTGGCGCGCAAGGCTATAGTCGGATGATGGCTAGCAAAATTTTTCTTTCGTGGCAGTCCGACGATCGAGCACAGACGAGAGAATTGCGCCGGTCAATTGACAAGGCGATAGAGCGAGTAAACCAGAAGTACAACACAGACTACGAACGGGACGAAGCAACACGGAAGCTCCCCGGGTCGCCAGAGATAAAGACCGCGATCATGGAGAAGATCGAAGATGCTGCGATAGTCATCGCTGACGTCACACTTGTCGCGGAGACTTCGCCTCGACGGACCCTCTTTGGCAGGCGCATGTGGAAGCGGAACGAGCGACGCCGGTTTCACAGCAACTCGAACGTCATGTACGAGCTCGGCTACGCAAAAGCTTTCCTGGGTTCTTCACGGATAGTCTTGGTCTGCGGGGGTTCCTTCGACGGTCTTCCTTTTGATGTCGCTGGGTACCGCACTGCGGCCTTGGACAGCAAAACTGAAGACACCATCTACAATGCGATCCTTGCGATCCACAAGCACGATCCACGGCCGGAATGGAAGACGCGATGTCTGGCACCTGCCTCCCGAGAGAACAGCCGCAGGAACGTGGAAGGCTACCTGACCAACATGCCGCCCGCGATGATCGCAGATTCCGCCGTCAGACTTCCTGGTTTTCTGGACCGTCGGATCAGTCTGGCCCTTGATGATCTCCAACACCGAAGCTGGAATCCTCACGCGCAGATGCCGCCCGAACTCCAACTCAAAGCAGACGAGTTCGCGGACTACCTGTCACGCATCGTCGACTTGACCATCGAACACTACCTCGACACGCGCGGTCCCCTTGTGAGGGCACCCAAAGAGCATGAGGACTCTGAGATGGACAGCATCCGAGCCGAAGTAGATAAGCTCAGGATGCAGATGGTCCAAGCGCACGACGCGTTCGTCACCCTCGCGCGGGACGAGTACCCTGAGATCGACTTCGACACCATTGGCAAGCAAGCCGACTCACACTACTCCGAGGCTGGCTGACAACTGGGCCGCAACGGATTGGGTGCAGCGCACTTGTCGGAGGCGACGTTTAGCCTGGAAACATGTCCACAACGATTAACGTCTACCCGGCCATCGACTTTTTGCCGCTAGTGGATCAGACGCGAGCGAGAACCCAGGAGCTATTTCAGGAGTTGCTCGACAGGCATGGCGTGCGCTCGGAGGTGACGGTCAAAGCGTTCTATCCAAGCGAAAAGGAACCACTGCGCTATGTGGAACCCGATTTGCGCTGGGCACCGGGCCTGGACATCGGTTTTGCCTACTACCTGAATGGCGTCTGGGACTCCAACACCTGGCCCGAGTGCTGTGGCGTCGAACCCGATGATTTCGTCACCTTGGAAGATGCGACTGGACCCTTCGCCTGCGACCCAGCGGACGTTGGTAAACGAAGGATCTTTGACGAGTTTGAGCGGGTACTTCCACAAGAACGGCTCGAAGCTGTGCTCGCCCAGGACCACTACTGGTTCGAGTACCGCAACTTCGGCGGCCCTGGCGTGGCCTCCACCGGGTATGGACTGGTTGCAGCAGCACTAGCCGAAGCAACTGACGGCATCATCGCGTCTTTCGATAGTGCTTTCGAGATCGAACACAACGGAGAAGACGCAGCCACGTTCCTCACTTGGTGGGGAGACGAACAAATCGACTTCTACGGGACCGAGCGATTCGCCGAAGCGGCACCTAGATTCCGGGCGGAATGATCTCGTCGATGAACACTTCCCGGTACGGCTTCGCACGTCCGGTTTCTTGCTTCCAGCACTCCACTAGATCCAGCAGCAGCCCGAACGGGGTGGACCAGAACTGCTCTACGGTCAGGCCCAGGTGGGCGCTGGCGAGGTAGAGCAGTCTGGTGAACACCGCCGAGTCCCCATCTACACCTGCGCTGCCGGTTCTGCTTTTGGGTCGGCCTCGCTAACGATGTTGCGGCGGGTTCCGCGCGCCAGGCATTCGGCGATGGCGTCCTTGTAGTCCACCAAGTCACCTGGAACAGTGAGTAGCTCGACTGCTTCCTCAGTGAGCAGCGACTGTTGGTCACCTGGGTCAGTGAGGTTGTGGATGAGGATCGACTGGTTCGCCAGCACCGTGACCAGCCAGATCAAGTCGACCAGGGACTGTTCGAAGTTCTCAGCAGCCATGAGTGTCTCGCCCAGGTTCTCCAGGCCCCCGAAGCGGCCCGCGATCTCCCTGGTCGCCCGTGTGGTCAGAAGCAGCTCGTAGTCACGCCCGCCAATCATGATCGAAGCGGACCGCTCCGTCGCGTCAACCGGGTCGCTGGTCTTGTCTTTGGTTTCTTGGCTCACTTACTTGCCCTCTCCCTTAGTGGCTGGAGCGCTTTGAGGTGCGCCCGTATAGGCGGGTTCATAAACCGCCTCATACCAGGCGGACACCACCGCGGAGGATCCGGCCTCGGACTCGGAGACTTCCGCCTTCCATGGGTGGTTACCGGTCGCGTCGGGCTTGTTGCGGCGCAGGATCGTCCCCTCAATCGTCGGCGTTGAAAAGGTAATGGAGTCACCCTTGGTGGCAAGACTCGTGGCGGGAACCGCGAACTTGACGCGGTAGAGCCAGAAATACTTGAAAGACCCGTCCGACTTGCGCGCCCTGAACCCGACCGCGACACTGCCGCCGCCGTCCTCACTGGTGGAAATCAGCACCTTGTTCTTATCCAGGCGCGCCCCAACCAGGTCGGCAGCGACCTCACTGCCAAGGTCATCAATACCCAAGGACAGGGTGCCTGATTTGAACTCTTTAACGATCTCGCTCGCCCCATCATCCGCATACAGGATCGCTTCAGCCAGTTCCACGGAGAGTTCCGCGCTGATCGCTTTCGCGAGGGGTTTGGGGTCGGCGTAGGTTTCCTCGCCGCCCGCGTTTTCTGTGATCGGCGCGTAGTAGAGCCGGTCCAAACCAATAGTTGCCATGGTGTTTTCCTTTCAGAAGAGGGGTTCAGGCAGAGCGGCATCTACCGCCCAGTGGTGGTATTTCGTGTCGTCCTCAAAACCGATGTAGCGCCTCGCGGTAATGGTCACGCCCTCACAGAGCAGCTCATTCGTGAGCGCCCGAGAGAGTGTCTGGTAGTCGCCTTTGGTGAACAAACTGGCGCGGACTTCGATCACTTGCGCGCCAGGCAGCTCGTCAGCGAACACCTCGAACGTTTCTGCCAAGGGAACTAGCACCACGTAGGTGTCTGGTGCGGGCGTGGCGGCATGGTTGCCAACACTTACCGACAGGCCAAGCGAGGCGCAGATGCGGGTGAGAACTTCGAGCAGTGGCTCACTCATTTCGGTAACTCCTCATCTACCAGTGCTGCGAGGCGGGTTTTCATGGCTTCAATGCACGCTGACCGAGTTTGCGACCTTGTTGGTGCGAGGAACGGGCGGGCTGCCTGGTTGCTGCGTCCGTATTCGAGGACGTTCGCCACTAGAGCGTTGGATCTGCCGTCGGCGCGGTTTTCAGCGAACCCGACTTTCAAGTTGTGGTCACCGCCCCGGCCTGTCTTCACCGGGGTGACGCCGAGGGCGGAAGCGAGCGCCCCGGTGGATTTCGAGGGGCCTTTGGTGCCGCGCCCGATTGCGCCCGCCAGGTTCGAGGCCAGTTTCGGGGCGACGACTGCGGCTCCGGCTTTGAGGGTTTCTTCGGCCAGATGGTCCAGGTCACCGCCCAGGCGGGTGAGGTCATCAATGATCTGGTTGGGCATTTTCACCTCAGCCCTAGCCACGGTCACTCCCAGATGGTTCCGTGATCTTGGCGAGGACCTCCAAGTAGCGTCCGCGCCCTCTGACGTCTTCCACGGACTCCACGGCGTAGCGCTTCCCGCCCGCCTCGATGAAGAGGCCGGTGATTACTTCCAGGCCAGGGATCATGCGCAGCCGAAACAAATGCGTCGCCTTAGAGAAAGCCGCTCGGTTTACCCAGGCGCTGGTCGCGTGACGGGCCTCCACGAAGGCACGCGTGGTGGCGATCGGCAAGTAGCGGGTTTCCTGGAAGCCAGACGCGTCCGTAACCACCTCGGCCTCCAGGACCGTGATGGGCGTGTTCATTTTTCCAAACGACATGGCTTAGACCTTCCAGTGGCGGTCGAGGACCAGGAGGCGGTTCACGGCGACCCACACGGCAGCCGAAGCGTTCGTGTTGTCTGCGTAAAACCCGCCGGTTGACCCGTCCCTGGACTCATAGAAGTGGGAGGCGAGCATGACTACGCCCTGCCGGGTCGAGGCGGGCATCACCGCGCCCTGGTAGTGGTCTTCGGGCAGGTGTTGGAAGGAGGTGGCATACGCGATGCTCGCTGCCACCATTTCGGTCAGCAGCCCATCGTCCTCATCGTGTTCGAGGACCAGGTTCGCCTTCGTTTGAGCAACCAAGTCCTTGAGCGTCACGGGCCCTGCTGCTGTCTCTTTAGCGGTCATGTGTGCCACCTCCTTCCGTTAGTTGCTGCTGTTTAGGCGCCAGCCTTCTGGGTGAGCACCTTGACGGCTTCCGGGAGGATGAGTTTCCCGTCGAGGCGTTGGGAGGCGAGGAACCCGACCTGCCCGGTGGTGGCGAAGAGTTCGTTGAGGCGCTTGAAGGAGCGGCCCTGACGGTCAGCGATCCAGTAGTACCCCAGGTCCCCGAATGCCACGCTCTTCGCGCCCGCCTTGATTTCAGGCACGAACACGGAGGTGTGGACCGGGCGGCCCAGCACCGTATCGGGCGTAGTCGCGGTCAGCGCTGGTTGCCAGAGGTACTGGCCGTTGCCGTCTTTGAGCTTCCTAATCGCTTTCACGGTGGAGTCGTTCGTCAGCCACACCGCGTTCTTCCGATACGGAGCACGCAACGCGTAGTGCAGATCGATTAGCTCATCGGCGGTGATGTCGGTGGCCTTCGCGGTGGTGACCGCAGCCTCCGCCCCGCCCGTAGCGGCAAGCAGGCCCGTGGGCTTGCCCTTCCCGTCACCAACCAGGAACGCTTCTTCTTCAGCCGCGCCAATCCTGCGGGCGAACTCGGTAGCGAGATACGTCTCGACGCTGAACGCTGAGTCGTTGAGCAACTCCTCGCTGATCTTCAAGAAGGTACCGAGCTTGAACGCCGAGAGAGACACTTGGCTGAACGCTTCATCGGACTCCACATACGGCTTGCCCTCATCCAACCAAGAAGCGGACCCGTGGGTGGAGACAACGGGAATCTTCCGATCCCCAGAAGTTGTCTGAATGACTTTCACCAGGCCTCGCATCACGTTCTGATCGGCGAGCGCGTCAACCAGAGTGTGTTCGAACTCGTCAGGCACCAGATAACCGCCCTCAGAATCCACACCCTCACTGAGGGCGTTACGGACTTCCATGGGTGAGGCGTTGAGGCGCATCGCGTCCCAGAACGCCCGCTTGTAGGAATCCGCGGCCCGCCCGGTCTTCACCTCACCGGTGTCTTCGCGGCTCATGCCGGGCATGGAGGTCAGCGGCGTGGTTTGAGCGCGAGCCATGTCCGCCTCAAAACGGCCTGCCCGCTCAGCGCGCGCGATCTCGTTCGTTAGCTGATCGATTTCAGTTTCCATCCGCGCATAGGTTTGGTCATCCTCAGCGGATAGGCACCCGGTTTCGGCATCGCGGCGCTCGTCCAGGAACGCTTTCGCTTTCTCCCAGGTCTCGGCCCGGCGGGTGCGCAAGTCAGTAGCAGTTAGTGACATCAGTGATTTCCTTCCAGAAATATTGGGTTTACTTGCATCGTTTGGTGAGGTCGGCATATAGATCCACCAACCTCCGACCCGGCGCCTCCGGCTCGGTAGGCTCGGACGTGGGTTGGTGGCTGGTGAGCTTGTTGAGCAACTGGCGGTCAGCGGCGCGGGCGGAGAACACCATGCCCGCGTGAGCCGTCGGCTTACCTGCCTCATCGGCCTCGCCTGGGTCTTCTTCGGCAGTTGACTGTTTGGTGGGCGCGATGATCCTGTCGGCGAAGCCCATCTCCATGGCGGCGTTCGCGTCCATCCACGTCTCCGCGTCCATCAACTTCGCGAGCCTTTTGCGCTCAAGCCCGGTTTTCAGTTCGTAAGCGTTGATGATCGACTCTTTGACGCTGGCCAGCATGTCGATAGCGCGGCCCAGTTCCGCCTCGTCCCCAACCGCCAACGTTGCGGGGTTGTGGATCATCATCATCGACACCGGCGACATCGCCACCGTCGAGGCCGCCATGGCGATCACGGAAGCAGCGGAGGCGGCGATGCCGTCAATGTTGACGGTGATATGTCCCGGGTAGTCGATGAGCATGTTGTAGATCTGGGCGGCAGCAACCACGTCACCACCAGGGCTGTTGAGCCAGATCACCACCTCACCCGAGCCACTACCTAGTTCGTTGGCGAACAGGCCCGGGGTCACGTCGTCATCGAACCAGGAGTCCTCAGCGATCGGCCCGTTAATGTGTAAAACCCGAACGCCTGGACTATCAGGGTTCGGGTTGTTTGGGTCTGGCGTCTGCCAGTTCCAGAATCGTCTACTCACGTCTCATACCTCCAAAGTCTCGTGATGGGTCAGGTGGTGGCGGGGCGGGTTCTGCCGGGTCTTCTGTTTGGTTGCCGGCGTAAGCGCCAGCCATGGCCAGGGGCAGCATGTTGCCGTTGACCAGGTACAGGTCGCCGCCCTCGGAAGGGTCGATGCGGTCCAGGTTTTCCAGTTCCCGAATGTCGTTAGCGCTCATCCACCCGTTTTGCCGCGCAACCGCATACCCGTTCATGCGCGACGCGTAATCGCCTCGGAGTAATCCCTCCAGGCTGAAGCGAACAAACACGCTCCTGCGCTCAGCCTCAGAGAGGAGTTTGGTGGTGATGGCCTGTTCGAAGCGGATCACCCACGGGTCCAGCGTGTACTTCACGAACTCCAACGACTGCTGCTCAATGTTGGAAAACGAAGACTTATCCAGGTCGCCGATCATGTGGGGTGGAATGCGGAAGATACGGGCGATCTCGTTCATCTGGAACTTGCGGGTCTCCAAAAACTGAGCCTGCTCCGGGCTCATCGAGATCGGCGTGTACTTCATGCCCTCTTCCAGCACCGCGATCTTGTTGCCATTCTTCGCCCCACCAAACGTCGCCTGCCAAGACTCACGCACCCGGGTCGGGTCCTTGATCGTCCCCGGGTGTTCCAGAACACCACCAGGGGCAGCGCCGTTGGCGAAGAAGGACGCTCCGTAGTCTTCGCAGGCTTGCGCCATGCCGATAGCGTTCTTCGCCATCGCAATCGGGCTATATCCCACCAGCCCGTCAAAACCCAGGCCGGGAATGTGAAGCACCTCCGCGGCGGAGAGTCGCACCAGGCCCGTGTCTCCGGGAACCTCACCGGGCGTCGTTTGGTAGTCGTAAAACAAGGCACCCGAATCCAGGCGGCCAACGCTCACCCTTGAGGGCATCAGCGGGTAGAGGCCGATCACTTCACCGCGCCCGTTACGGATGATCTGAGCGTAAGCGTTCCCCCAAAGCAACAGGTGCGTCATCAACGTTTCGCGAAACACGAAGGACGTCATCTCCGGGTTCGGCTGATCGTGCAGCACCTTGTAGAGCGGGTGGTCTGAGGCTTTCTCTTTCCCACCATCAGCCCCGTCCCGGTAAACATGCAACGGCAGGCCCGCGACGGCCTCGGCAAGGATCCGCACGCACGAATACACAGCGGTCATCTGCATCGCGGAGCGTTCTGTCACCTGCCTGCCTGAAGAGGTAGGTCCGAAGAAGAACGAATGCGAAGAACCAACCGGCGCGAAATCCGTGGCCCTGCGGCGGGTGAGCCAATCACGAAAACCCATGGGGTTCCTTCCTGTTGTTGTGCCGGCGCACACGTCGGAGCGGGCGGTTAGCCTTGGGGAATGGGACATGCGTACTGCTATCCGGCCCTGGCGGAGGTGCCGAGTATTGGTTTCGTGCGCGCACGAGTCCAGGAGCTGCTTCGTCAGCTAGTGGCGCTTGAAGGTGATGCCGACTCGACGGTGATCGTCCGCGCGTTCATGCCCGAACAAGAGACTTCGGTGGGCGAACCGCGCATGATCGAGGCCGACGCAGAAGCAACCTGGGAGGGTATCGAGAAAGTAGAGTTCCGGTACTTACTCGACGGCACCTGCCTTGGATGTTCAACCCACGAGTTCGAAAGTGAACGGCGCGACTTCGCAACGCCTGGAGAGGACGATCCCTATTGGCTGGCCAAGCCGGGCGCGACTGCCATTACCCAGCGAAGAATCTCCGCAATCCGGAGCATTCCGTTCGGCTGGAGGTCCTGTTGTGCTGACGATTCTGTACCAGTCGTTGCAGTCGGTTGCTTCCTGTCGGTGTACGTGCTCGCTGACTACACCGATGCGGTCACCGAAATAGCGAGCAAACATCGTGCAAGTTTTTCCTTGTGTGAAGACCCCGAGCGGATCGCAACCCACTGGACCGTCAAGGAGATGGAGAATACCGGACTCAAGCGTCGCACGTCAGCTCCGCATGAGGCGATCGAAGACTCCGACGCCAAGCACTGCTAAAGGACCAGCAAGCCCCGCGAGTCATAGACCGAGGTGCTTGGCGCAGACCCGTTTCTGATCGCCCGATCTAGGCCCATGATGGTGGCCACCACGCCATCGATCTTCTCCGTCGATTTCTGCTTGTCGGGTTTGATGTTCCCCGCGGGGTCGGTTCGAACATGAATGTTGTCAACCATCCAGGAAAGCACCGGGTGCCCACCATGCTGCAGCCTGCCTTCCAAGGCGAGCTTCATTAGCTCCTTGCTCGGTGGGCTCATGTCTTTGAAGCCCTGTCCGAACGGGATCACCGTGAAGCCTGCTTCCTCCAAGTTTTGGGACATGTGGACGGCCCCCCACCGGTCGAACGCGATCTCGCGAATATCAAACCGCGTACCCAGCTCTTCGATGAAGGTTTCGATGGCTCCGTAGTGGACGACGTTGCCTTCCGTGGTTTTCAGGAACCCCTGTTTTTCCCAAAGGTCGTAAGGCACGTGATCGCGAGCGACCCTGAGTTTCAGGTTGTCTTCGGGAATCCAAAACCACGGGGCAACCACATACGCCTCGTCGCCGCGAACGGGTGGGAAGACGAGGACAAACGCGGTGATGTCGGTCGTTGATGCCAGGTCAAGGCCCCCGTAGCAGGCGCGGCCCTCTAGGTCGGAGAGGTCGATGGGGGTTTGGTTGTTGTTCCAGGTGTGCATCGGCATCCACCGCACCGACTGTTTCACCCACTGGTTGAGCCGCAGTTGCCTGAACGTGTTCTCTTCGGCGGGGTTTTGCTTCGCGGACTCACACGCCGAACGCACCTTCTCGATTGGCACCGTGATATCGAGCGACGGGTTGGCCTTCCGCCAGACTTCCTCGCTGGTCCAGTCCTCGTCCGTGCCTGCCCCGTAGACCACGGGGTAGAACGTCGGATCCGTCTTCTTGCCCCCAAGAATGTCCAGGGCCTTTTGGTGCTGCTCGTAGCAAATCGAGTGAGTATCGGTGCCAGCGGTGGTGATCAAGAAGTAGAGGGGCTGGGTTCTTGCGTCTCCAGAGCCTTTCGTCATCACGTCAAAGAGCGCCCGGTTGGGCTGGGTGTGCAGCTCATCGAAGACCACGCCGGAGATGTTGAACCCGTGCTTGGAGTACGCCTCCGCTGA
>CAYFUO010000065.1:0-10479 GCA_964346255.1 uncultured Actinomyces sp.
CGGACGTCCCCCACGGGAAAGCGACCGGGACGCTTGCGGCTGACGAGGAGACCGGTAAGAAGGAGAAGGTGACTCTCGAGTTTCGCCCTATCTCTTACAACCCACAGGCTGGCCAGTTGCGTGGTGTGCGTCGACCGTGGGGGTGGGAACGCACGGGATACGTTCTCCGGGCGAAGCCCGCTACGCGAGACACCCCTGGCATGCCTACGCTTTGCCCCAGGTGCGGTGCGGATTGGAAGAGGCACGGCAGAAGCCTCGACGTGGCAAGTTCTAGCTCACCGTTAGGTAGTCAGGTCCTGCGGGGCGGCTCGTTGGGCCAGCTCACCACGGAGGTTTTGCGTGAGTATTTGGGTGCCAACGATTCAAAGTTGGTGCTGTTCTCAGACAGTAGGCAGGGGGCAGCGCGGGCAGCAGCTGAGCTTGAGCAAGCCCACCAAGAGAAAGTGTTGCGCGCCGTTACCCTCTTGGCGCTTGCCGACCAAGCATCCTTCCCTCAACTACTGGGCGCTGAAGGCAAACCTACCGTGCTTACGGCTGACCAACGCAAAGAGCTGGAGGCCGCGCACCCTAGCGTCGCGCGGGCGTGGCAGGCGGTGTTCATCGCTTCCCAGTTGGGTGAGGCACCCGGTTCGGATGATGTGAGACTGCTTGAGTCCTTTGATGCCTCTCGTGATCGGATTGGTTTCCCCGATCTGCTGGAGAGGGTTCAAGAACGTCTTGTCCGCGTTGGCCTTTCTCCCGCTCGGGTGGGTTTCGACGTGGGAGCGTATGAAGCCGGGAAGCAGTGGTTTGACTTCTACCGTTGGGACACGGAGGGTGCCCCGCAGCCCGTCCGCGATGACGGGGTGGCCTTGGCCGTTCACAAAGCGATGCGGGAAGAGTCCGCGAAGGCCTTGTTGCGCATACTTCTCGCGCGTGGTGACCGGGACGTGGAAAGCCAAGGCATCGCCTATGTGACTGTGCCGGGTGCAGAGAGAATCAACAGTCTTCCCCGCGATGTTGCAGAGGAAGTGCTAGCGTCCTCGACCCGGTTAATGGGTAGGGCTTTCCGGGTCAAAGGCCAATCGGAGTATCGGCACTCTTCCAACTTGCCGCGTCTCGTAGCGGATTATCTGGAGGCGGTCGCTGCTCACCACGGTGTCAGCGCCGGGGTCTTGGCGGACGAAGTTCGTGCTGCCTTGGAGGTAGTTGACGACCTGATATTGAACCCGAACAGGCTTTTGGTGGTGGACGCGGGGGAGGAGCATTGGGAGTGCCCCGAATGCCTCACCTCTCACGCGCACCCGTCCGCCGGCGTCTGTATCAACTGTCGGAAGCCACTGAGCGAACCCAGTCCGTGGCCGAAACGAAGAGCCGCCAAACCGGAGGACGTGTCTAGGCTGCGTGTCGAGGAGCTCACCGGCCAGACGGACCGCGGTGAAAGACAATTCCGGCAAGCCGAGTTCCAAGGGATCATGCTGCGGCCACCCAAAGCCCCAGCGCCCCAAGAGATCGACGTTCTTTCTGTCACGACCACCATGGAGGTGGGCATAGACATCGGCGCTTTGAAGGCGGTTTTGTTGGCGAACGTGCCCCCGCAGCGTTTCAACTACCAACAAAGGGCGGGTCGCGCCGGCCGTAGGGACACTGCTCTGTCCTACGCGGTGACGATCGCTCAGATGCACCGGGGCCACGACAAATACTACTTCTCCAACTTCGCCGACCTAGTTGGCGAGCCTATCCCCGCTCCTGCGATCGACATGGAGAGCGATGTGGTTGCCCTGCGCGCAACCCAAGCCGAGTTCTTGAACCTTGTGTTCTCCTCCAGTGACTCTAAGGTTGGGCGAGGGCGAGCTGTGACTGGCCAGTATGGGACCGTGGACAAGTGGGTGAAGGATGGGGTCCCCGGACCCGCACGCGAGCTCGTGGCAGACGCTTTGGCGGATGGGGAACTGCTCCGACAAGCGGTGTCGAATACGTCGGCGAAAAACCAAGATGAGATTGCTAGGCGCATCAAGGACACTCTCTTGGAGCGCATCGACGAGGCATGCGCTACCGCTCAGCCCAGCGACGCTCTTTCTGAGGTTCTCGCCGAGAACGGCGTCCTTCCCCTCTACGGGTTCCCCACGGACATCCGGAACCTGTATACGGCGCGACCCAAGCCGTGGTTCCAAGACGATCCCTTGAACCGCGCGGCGAATATCGCGGTCCACGAGTTCGCACCGGGCTCTGAGCTCGTCAAAGACAAGCAGGTGCACACGGTGGTGGGCATCACGGGGGACTATGAGCCCTCCGCAATGGGGGGCGTTGGGCGCGCGTACAAGGAACGCTTGGAGGCTGGCATCTGCCACTCGTGTCTGACGGTGAGCGTGCGAGCTCTTGGTTCTGCATCGGGTCGGAAAGTGGAGCGTTGCCCTGTGTGCAAAGCGTCCGGTAAGAACTTCCAAGTGATGCAAGTGGTTGAGCCTCTTGCTTACAGAACGTCTTATCGGGGGCGGCCCTACGATCGTTACCTTCGCACCAAGGTGGGAAAGAACCTGCCCAAGATCGGGTTCGGCAAGCATGAGCCACGCTTCGTCGGGAACGCGTCCGCGCCGCTGCTGAAGGAAACAAGTGTTTACACGGTCTCCTCCGAGGGCGGGAAGCCTTTCAAGTTGTCCAAGGCACGGCACAACGCTGAGACTTTGGACGGCTGGATCGACAGGCGCTTCTTGGACAGGCCGCAAGATAAGGCTAAGACCGGCACCATTGGGTGGCAGGCTGACGGGGACGGAACACTTGAGGTTGGCTATATAGCCAAGCGCGTAACGGATGCTCTACTCCTAACCCCAAGAGAGTTGCCGGACGGGCTCACCATTGACCCGAAGAGGCCCGTGGGCAGGGCGGCGTGGGCTTCTCTCGCGTTCGCTTTACGTTCCCTTGGCTCCATGCGGCTTGACGTGGAGCCGTCCGAGTTTGAGGTGGGCTTGGCTCCTGTCCGCCGCGAAGGCGGGTTGGTGGGCGGCCTGTTTCTGGCGGACACCATTGAGAACGGGGCAGGGTACGCCTCAAAGGTCAGTGAAGAGATCACCACGTACCTGAGGGGCGTCCCGGGGTATTTCAGGAATGCACACCGCGGCGGGCCCGCCTGCGACTCCAGCTGCCATCGCTGCCTGCGCGACCACCTGAACTGGCCTTGGCAGGCGCTTTTGGACTGGAGGTTGGCGGAAGACCTGTCCCGTGTGCTCCTTGGCGAAGAGCCGCACTTGGATTCCTTCCGCGATTTGGAAGCAACCCTAGCCCGCGAGCTGGCTCCCGATTTTGACAGTGACTTCGTGGACCTTGGGTTCGCGGTGGGAATGAAATCCCGGAGGCGAAGCAAAGCTGTTTTGGTGGTCCATCCTTTCCGCGATCCAGCACAGATGGAGGAGGAGCCGTGGTTCCAGGAGGCGAGTGGTCGACTTGGAGTCGAAGAAGTTGGTTTCACCTCCTACTTTGAGTTGGCCAGAGAACCCCAACGGGTTTTCGCGTGGCTGCGAACCGGAAGGTGACTCTGTATTCGCGGTTTCTGTCTACGATCCCCGCGCGACAGCCTTCGGTCCCACCAAACATGCGCAAGTTGCCAGCCAAGGTCCCTGAACACTCATTTCGTGGCAACTTCCTCATGTTTGGTGCCTCCACCCGCTGACATCCCGCGCTGACATCCTGCATTGGCGCCCCTGAGCGTCCCCGCCGGTGCCGTGCCTCTTGGCAACCCTCCGTTGGCGCCCGCTGACATTCGTCGGCACTCCAACTCGTTCCCCCTCGCTGATGTCCGTCGTTGACACCCTGACGGCGCCGAAGCAGTGTCCCAGCCGCCGGTGCTCACGTCTTCACTTCAGCGGGTGCCACAGTGGGCCGCCGGGTTCTCCCCGCGCGCCCGGCCGGCCTTCCAATGCCTCGCCGACCTTTCGCATCATCAGCGCGGGATCCAGAGTGTCTTGGAATGTGTACCGGCTTAGCTTCCACCCCGCATCTAGGAGATTTCGTTGCCGTTCCAAGAACGCCCCGCTACGACGCAGCCAGCCGCTCTCGTCGTTTCCAAGTTTCGTGGCCCCGTCGAATTCAAACCCGATTTTCAGGTGGGGGATGGCCACGTCCAAGAAATACCTCCCTCGCGGCGTTGCCACTGGCTGTTGGGCCACCACCCGCTGAGGCTCTTGCCACCAGCATTTGACCATCCAAAGTAGCACTGCCTCGCCGGGAGAGTCCGCCCCACAATGAGCGTGCTTCAGCATGCGTCGGAGGCGGCGTGTCCCGGCCCCGCCTTCGAGACCCTCCAGTCCGTAGGTCACCTGTTCAACGAGCCTGGAACACAGAAAGGCTCGCTGCTCGCTCTCAAAGTTCCCGAAGTGATTCAGGCTGGCTAGTAGCATGCACAGATCAACGAATGCCTCGAAAGGCGGTTGCGTGCGGGTGAGGTCAGCTGCGGTGATCACAAAGTCGGTGGTGAGTAGTTCGGGCTGCATATGGGATCTCTGGGTGGCTACTTTCCCTCGGTTGAGCCCTCCGGATAGGCGCCTGAAGGGCACGGAACGAACGACCGTCACGGGGGTTTCCACTGCGGGCAGCAGCCCCCGCCTGGACTGGCCGCCGTTAACCCCGCGGAACGTCACGGTGGGGTCTCGGTTCCAAACGCCCGCGTCCACGGCCACCAGCGCCGACGCCCCTGTGAACGCAATCGGCCCTTGTTCGCGGAAGCGGTAGGAGGTTGAGTACAGGCGCGCCAAGTTGACC
This sequence comes from uncultured Actinomyces sp., assembly GCA_964346255.1. GTDB lineage: Bacteria > Actinomycetota > Actinomycetes > Actinomycetales > Actinomycetaceae > Scrofimicrobium. The sequence continues at coordinate 4,735 of CAYFUO010000065.1, forward strand.
AGCTTCCGAACCTGCCACGCGGCGGGGTCGGGCCCGAGCGCCCGCGTCACTGCCGGCCAGTCGAGATAGGCCCCGCGATCTACCCGCACGAGTCCTCTGTCCGTCGCGCGAGCCGGCCGGACACTGCTCCGACCATCACGGAACACTAGGAACCGATCTGCGCGGTCGAAGGGGTCAGCCTGACCCAAGGGTTCTACTCGGCCGTTCGAGTATCCGTTCATAGGTGGAGGATCGCTCGGCCCGAGGGCATTGCGCTTTCGAGCGCTCACAAACAGTGGATAAAGCTAGCCCGCCAAACGGGTGAGCAGTTTAGGATCGAGTTTTCGTAGCCGCCAACAGTATCCCCGCGGCTCCGGGCCGACGTTCCCACGGCTCCAACCGGGTCCAATCGGGTTTTCGCGTTCCCCGGTGCCCGCAACTGCTTCCAAACATGTGCAAGTTGCCAGGCGCAAGTCCAAAAGCCCCTTTTGATGGCAACTTCCTCATGTGCGGTGAACGGCGCCTCAAGCCCTACGCGCCAGAAGTCACTTGCCCGGAGAGTGCAGCGCTTTCCCCGCTGCGTCCAGTCGGTCTTCAAGGAGCGCGACGCGCGCGGCAAGTTCCTGCAATCCCTGGTCTGGTGCGTCGTCCGGCAGAGTGCCTCGCTCAAGACACGGTCGGGCGGTCGGCTCGAGACTCGGCTGAGCGGCCGCAACTGTATCCGTGCGTCCCGTCGTTCCCGCTCCAGCCACAGCGGGCGCTCCTTTCCGCACGAAGCGATACCAGCCGACCCCTACGACCAGCACGAGCACCACAGCAATCAGCGTGAAGCGAAACACCGACACCCCTGAGTCCATGCCAAGCATTACGGCCAAGAACAAGGTGAACAGGCCCCCGAGAAGAAGCCCATTTGCTACGACCGGGACGTTCGCAACCCAAAAGAGAGCTATCAGAAGCACGAGGACGGCGAACACGAGCAGGGCCGCCGACGTGTAGATGTTCCACTGTATGTACAGGGGCTGATACTTTTCCCAGTCCATGCTTTCGGGTTGTTCCGGGGCGGGGTAGAAGGTCGCCATGCCGATTCCGAAGAAGGCGACGACAGTTAGCCCAAGAAACACGGAGTAGATGGCTTGCAGTGTGGCATTGGCTTTCATGGGGCCTCCATCAGGGACACCTCCGGGCTCCCGGAGTCGAACGATTTTCTTAGCCGACACCCGCGGAACGCGCGGGCGGGCAGGCCACGCTACCGTCAGATCCCGTAGACGCCCAAGGCCCTCAAATAGCCGTGGATGTCATCGTAATACCTACTCGGCAGGTCAGGTCTTCGTCGTCGTCGATCTGCACAAAGTCGCTGCGCCCAGCTGGGTGTGCGTCGGCAGGGTGGGGTAAGCGCCAAGCAAGGATCGCCTCCGGCTGGGTCTTCCGAGTCGGCCACGTATCTCCACGGAAGAACCTGTGTTGTCGTTCGTCGTGAGTCGTCTGCGGGTGAGCGTCCTAGGTGACTTAGGCCCGACGGACCCAGGTCGTTCTTCATCGACACGGGGTGGGTGGTCTAGGTGCTCTTGATCCGTGGTCGGTTGGGCTACGAACGCGGTCGTTGCTCTAGAAGAGCGTCCAGTTTCTTATTTACTTCTCTAAGCTCTTCTAAGATCAGCCCCGAGTAGACCGCGGTGGCGTATGAGGACTGAGCGGTTGTTACGTCCGTCCACTCCATTTTCCGTATTGAACTGAGCGCTTTGATCGCTGCTTTTTCATCGAGCTGTCTTGAAAACAGAGCCATTCTTTATCTTCTCCTCATTCTTGAGCCGCGCGGCGGCGATAATCAATGCTCCCACGTCTGCTGTAAGGACGGCTCTACTATGACGTGCTCAGACAAACGCATCCGCGCCGCTGACCTAGGTCCTTTCGTCCTCCCTCGCCTGACGTGCTCTTCTCCCGACGCGGACGCACTCACCACAAGCCGTGCTTTCTGAAACCTCGTTTCCGGGTGGCTGTGTGGGAGCGGCGAGGATCAGGCGCCTGCCGGCTCCATGTATGCCGGCTCTGGGTGGGTAGCTAGCCGGTCTGATAGCCGATCAATGCGGGTGTTGGTCGCATCCAAGCGAGTGTTGATCGTGTCCAAACGCGTGTTGAGGCTGCGCAGTTCGGCCTTCGTCTCGGCGTGAAAGTCAGCCATCGTGGTGCGGAGTTGGTCGTCTCCGGCTTGCATTGCGGCACGCAGGTTCTCGTCTCCGGTCTGCATTTCGAATCTGAGATCTCCGACGGCTTGACGGAGCTCCCTATCGTTGCTCTTCAGCTCCTTACCTAGCTCACTGATTTCCGAGCGGATCGAGCGCACCACGGCCCACCCTCCACCACCAATCGTAAGTAGCAGGGTTGCAAGGCTAACCAGTATGCCAACCAGTTCCATAGACACAACAATCACACCTCCATTATCGAGCAGAACAATGTCGTTGTCACGGAACTACGGTGTCACTGCCGCGATGGTGCTTGCCGACCCCAAGATCTCGACTTGGGGACACAGCTAACGTTCCGTCATCATGCGTCGACCTAGGTTCCAAGCGGCATCCGACGCCGCTTGGCTCCGGACTTAGGCGCGTTGCGGAGCGCTTTGCCTAACCGATTGAGAGCAGCTGCTGGAGTTGGCATGCCGCGCCGCGACACTGGATGCTTACGTGCGGGTAACGTGGTCGCGGGACACCACATAAGGCGAAGCGGAGGAACTCGGATGAAAGTCTCAGCCCTCCGCAGGCCTTCAAGTCAGCTGCTTCCGCCTAGGGCCCGCAGGCTTAGGACGAGGACGCACACCGAGTGGAACATCAGCCGTTGAGCCCACAAACCCCGCTGCCCGCCAAGCTCGCACTGGTCGCCGCCGGCGGAACCATCGGAACCGCGCTGCGGGCCGCAGTTGCCGTAGCCTTCGGATCCGCTAATCTCCCCGCAACACTCTTAGTTAACGTGGTGGGAGCGTTCGCGTTGGCTCTGCTCGCGGCAATGCTGATGCCTGCGCTGGGCGCCCAGCCCAGTTCGAAGCAGCAGAACCTGAACCTGTTCTTTGGGACGGGTTTGCTCGGAGGGTTCACCACATATTCAACGTTCGCCTTCGATTCTGCTTCCCTCTACTTAGCAGGGGGACCCGGGTGCCTTTCGAGAGACCTACCGCTTGCCCTCACCTACGGCGGCCTCACCTTGGTGCTTGGCGCGCTCGCGACCGGCGTTGGGCTTTGGGTGGGTGTCAAGTGGCGAAAGGCGCGCCAACGATGACGCCACTACTGTTTCTAGCGGTCGCTGTAGCAGGTGGCGCGGGAGCCGCGGTGAGGTTTCTAGCCGACGAGGGCCTCACAAGATGGCTCCGAACCCCCACCCTCGCAAAGAGGTTCAAACACACCCAAGGCTGGGGCATCGCGATCATCAACGTGACCGGGTCGTTCATCCTGGGGCTCCTCGCGGGCCCACTCTCGCTCGTACCTTGGGGAGCCATCGTGAGTGTCGGCTTCCTAGGCGGCTACACTACCTTCAGCACAGCAAGCCTGAACAGCGTCCGCATCGCTCTCGACGCGGGCAAGGTCGCAGGCGCAACCTATGCCCTAGCGACCTACTTGCTGAGCGTCGCAGCCGCGGGTCTCGGACTGGTGCTGGGTTCCCTCATTTTCTAAGGGCGCAGTTCTAAGGGCCCAGCTCTAAGCGCTCAGTTCTAGGGACACAGTCCCCGCAGCCCCTTTCGCAGACGCACCTTCCGAACTGTGGAAACATTGAAACCTAGTATGGAACCAGAGGAAGGGCAAGCAACCATGTGGAAGACGATCAGCGCAGGAGACTACCAGGCAACGATTGTCTCAGAAGGTGCCGGCCTCGCTTCCCTCACCTACCAAGGCAACGACCTAGTGCTGCCCCACCCGCCCACCGAAACCCCCGATGGTTACAGCGGCAAACTCCTCCTCCCTTGGCCGAACCGGGTTGCTGGCGGCCAATACCAATGGGGCGAAAAGACTCAGCAGCTCGAGATCAACGAGCCCGCGCGCAGCGCCGCCCTCCACGGTCTCGTAGCGCACGAGGACTGGCACCTCACCGACTCCAGCCCCTCCCACGTCACCTTCGAAACCAAAGTGGGGCCAGCCGCCGGCTACCCCTTCCACCTGCTGGCAACCGCGACCTACAGTCTCAGCGCCGATGAGGGCCTAACCCTCACAGTCACCACTGAGAACATTGGGGACGAGGCCGCCCCCTACGGAGCCTCCTTCCACCCCTACCTCACATGCGGGGTGCCGGCCGACGAGTGCACCATCTCCCTCCCCGCCCAGTCCGTCGCGGAAGTCGACGTGAACCTAACACCCACCGGGGTTGTCGCCGTCAGCGACCTTCTCGACCTGCGTGGGGAAGCCCATTTGCGAGGGCGGCAACTGGACCACGCGTTCACCGGGCTACCGGAGGGCCAGTGGTCAGTGACGCTTGCGGACCCAGCCAGTGGTAGGGGAGTGGAGATGCGCTCCTCCGCACGCTGGGCGCAAGTCTTCTTGGGGGACGTCTTCGAAAGGATGGGGGTCGCTGTAGAACCAATGACCTGCCCACCGGACGCCTTCAACTCCGGCGTTGATCTGATCGTCCTTCAGCCCGGGGAACAGACAGTGTTCACAACCAGCATCCAAGCGGTGAGCACCAAAGCGGCCAACAGCGACCCCAAAGAGACACCTTCAAACTAGGCAGCGCTAGCGCCCCGCCCACCTTCGCCGTTTCACCCAGAACAGGCGCGCCGGGGTGAAACACCCGTAGACTTGGGGGTGTTGGTTTACCCGATGTGAGATGGAGGGACCTTATGAAGAAGTTTTTCAAGTTCGTTTTCTGGACCGGAGTGATCGCGCTTGGCGGCATCATCGCCATCCAGTTCCAGCCGGTTCGCGATTTCCTGAAGAAGCTGGGCGCGCCTCTCTGAGCAACCCCAGAAGTTAGTGGAGCCCCGGCTGGTCATTGACCCCGGGGCTTTCGCGTGCCACCTGACTCGGCCAAACCCCACGAGATGCGGGCCCCACTGACTCGGCCAGGCCCCACGAGACAGCGGCCACACCGACTTGGTCAGGCATAACCAACCGCGCTACGTCTCACCAACCCGTTCAGGTCTTCCGATCCAGCGGGGGTGTAGAGTTTTTCCTCGAGGCCGCACAACCGCGTGAGTGGGGACGCGGCCCGAATCAAGTCTTAGACAGTCAAGTTAGAGCCGGGGGATCACAGGTGAAGTCGAAACAGATGCGGGTTCTTGGCGGTCTTGCCGTCGCTCTCCTAGGCGTTTCGGCCTTGTCGGGCTGCTCCACCAGCGAAGAAGACCGTGCGTCGTGTGAGACGTTCAGTGAAGTTTTCGCTGCAGCCCAAGAGTTCGCCGACACGGACCCCTCCAAAGCCGCTGAAATCATGGATGAAGGCGCGCCCCTAGCCCTCGACCAAGCAAAGGATCCTGAACTGGTGGAGCTCTTAGACCAGTTCACCTCCGACTACGCAACGCTGGTTGGGGCAGGCGAAGACGCTCCCGAGGACGAAGAAGCCTACTTCGACTTCCTCCTCAACTTCCTGAGGATCGGCGAAACCTGCCAAGCCCTAGGGGTTGACGTCGAGGGTTACACAGACATCATGGAAGGTCTGGACGCCGACGGGATGACCGTGGATGACTTGGAGGAAATGGTCCGCGGCACAAAGTGACCGCCCTCTAGCGGAGCCCGCGCAACCCCACCCCCTTTCGGGTGCGTCAGATCCCACATGCCCCTGCGTTGACCA
>CAYFUO010000066.1:0-10477 GCA_964346255.1 uncultured Actinomyces sp.
GGTGGCGCCACTGGTTGGCCCGCAACCGACTGGGTTGAGGACTTCGTTTTGCGCACAGCTGGCCCAGAAACCTACGACCAGTGGGTGAACCACGAAATCGCTTTCGACGACCCGGCCATCCTCGAGGCAGTGAACGCTGTTGGCGACTACCTGCGTGACGATGACTTCGTGAACGGTGGCATCGGTGATGCTCGCTCCATCGCGACTACGTCCTTCAACGACGGTGGCCTGCCGATCCTGGACGACCAGTGCTACATGTACCGGATGGCCTCCTTCTATGAGGCTCAGTGGCCGGAAGGCACCACGGTTGACCCCGATGGTGATGTTTACGCCTTCTACCTACCTAGTGTCGACAAGGACAGTAAGCCACTGTTGGTTGCTGGCGAATTCGTTGGTCGCTTCGCCGACCGGCCAGAGGTCGAAGCAGTGCAAGAGTTCATGGCTTCCGGCACGTGGGCGAACACCCGCGTCGCCATCGGTGGCGTGACCTCCGCTAACAAAGCGGTTGACCCCGACCTCGCTTCCTCCGACGTTCTCCGCATGGCGATCGAACTGTTGCAGGACAAGGACGCGGTTGCCCGTTTCGACGGCTCCGACATGATGCCCTCTGAGGTTGGCGCTGGCTCCTTCTGGACCGGCATGACCCAGTGGCTGGACGGACAGAAAGACTCGGTGACCGTTCTTAAGGACATCGAAGACTCTTGGCCGACGAGCTAAGGTGAGCGACTCCTGAAAATCGTTGGGCGGCGCGGGAAGATCATCTGCGTCGCCCAACGCGGGAGATAACTATGAGTTGGTTACTAGGAACAAAGATCGGCCAGATGGTTCTGGCCGTTTTGGTCATAGCACTTGTTGTGCTCATCCTGCTGGGGTTGGCTTCCCTAGCCGACCGGATGAAGGGTAGAGGGAAAAACGTTGCCTCCGTGCTCGTGTTCCTCCTACCCACTTTCGGTCTGCTGACAATGGGGCTCATTTACCCAGCTTTCCGCACCAGCATTTTCTCGTTCTTCAACCGAACCTCCACAGAGTTCGTGGGGTTCGACAACTACGCGTGGGTATTCACCAACGCGGACTCCCAAAGGTCGTTCCTGAACACTGCGATCTGGGTTTTGCTGGTGCCAATTCTTTCCACGGGGGTCGGGATGCTGTACGCACTCCTCATTGACGGCAAGAAATTCGAGAAACAGGCTAAATCACTCTTGTTCATGCCGATGGCGATCTCGTTCGTGGGTGCAGGTATCATCTGGAAGTTCATGTACGAATACCGTGGCGCAGCACAGACGCAAAGAGGCTTGCTCAACGCGATAATCGTCGGTCTTGGGGGAGAGCCAGTCAGGTTCCTGCAGGACAGTCCGTGGAACACTGTCTTCATCATTGTGGTAATGATCTGGGTTCAAGCGGGTTTTGCTATGGTACTCATTTCTGCGTCGATCAAAGCCATACCTGAGGACATCATTGAGGCAGCGAAGCTTGATGGCGTCAACCCGTGGCAAATGTTCACCCGCATCACCGTCCCAACCATCCGACCCACGCTTGTGGTTGTTTACACGACGATCACCATCGCGACTTTGAAGGTGTTCGACATCACGATGACGATGACTGGGGCGAAGTTCGAAACGCAAGTGTTGGCCAACCAGATGTACAGCCAGTCCTTCACTTACGGGAACGCCGGCTACGGCTCCGCGACGGCCGTGGTGATCTTCATCCTGGTCATTCCAATCGTGGCGTTTAACATCAACCAGATGCTGAAGAACAAGGAGGTGCGCGGATGAGCGCGGCAACAACCACTCCAAGTTCTGACGTGTTACCCAAGAGAAAAAGAAAGCAGAAGGAACACGAGGGCGCGGTAACCCTAGCCAAAAAATCGATAGGCAACCGGTTCGGTTCCCTCGTCGCAGCGCTGATCGCGATCGTGTGGACGATCCCAACCTTCGGGCTGCTCGTCACATCCTTCCGCCCGGAAGCGCAAATAAAAACGTCGGGGTGGTGGACATTCTTCGCTGACCCGCAGGTGACGCTCGCTAACTACGAAGCCGTCCTGTTCGGGTCCGCGTCCCAAGGGAACCTCGGGAACTACTTCATCAACTCTTTGGTGATCACTATTCCCGGCACCATCGCACCGTTGGTGATAGCGACGATGGCCGCCTACGGGTTCTCCTTCATGCAGTGGAAAGGGCGCGACCTCGTGTTCATCATCGTGTTCGCGCTCCAAATCGTTCCGCTACAAATGGCGTTGATCCCGCTGCTCAGGGTGTTCTCGTCCACGTTTGGGCGCAGCTTCCCGTTCATGTCGATATGGGTGGCTCACACGGCATTCGCGCTTCCACTAGCGATCTTCCTGCTGCACAACTTCATGCAGGAGATCCCGAAAGAACTAGTTGAAGCCGCGGAAGTTGACGGAGCTGGGCACGCACAGATCTTCACGCGCGTCATCCTTCCCCTGATGGTCCCCGCGATCGCATCGTTCGCGATCTTCCAGTTCCTGTGGGTGTGGAATGACCTGCTAGTCGGTTTGACGTTCTCCGGTGGTCAAGAACTAACGGCGCCGCTCACGGCTCGCCTACAGTCCATGGCGGGGTCGAAGGGGCAGGACTGGCACCTGTTGACCGCGGGCGCGTTCGTGTCCATGATCGTGCCGCTCATCGTGTTCTTCTCACTGCAAAGATACTTCGTGAGAGGACTAACTGGCGGCGCAGTGAAAGGCTGACCGACAGGCTTTTCCTCGGTGGCCCGTGAGAGACTCCCCCTAGGCGGGAGCTCGCGGGCCACGTTCCGCTTAACGAGGAGCCAAGAGCCGATGCTGCGCGAAGATGCGAAAAGTCGCACTTCTCTGTGCATAGGATGGGGGCCGACACAAAGTGCGCTAGAACGCTGGGCGTTGGATGCGAGGGGAGTGGTTGGTTTGGCGAAGCGGGGGCCACGGGGGGACATAGACAAGGAACGCATACTTCGAGCCGCTGAGACGCTGCTGGAAGAAAATGGGGTAGTGGAGGGGATCTCCTTACGTGGGCTCGCCGCTGAGCTGGGGGTCGCCACGAATACTATTTACACTTACTTTTCGTCCCTCGAAGAGATTTGGCACGACCTCGCGGACGAACGTCTAGGCATGATCGGTGTACCCGAGCTTGTGAACCGTCCCTGCCGCCACTGCGCGATGCGCGAGATGCGAGCCCGAGGTAGAAGCGTCGTAGAGAAGCCAGGAACCCTTTCCTTACTCAGGCGACAACCCGTGTTGGGCCCCCACTCTCTCGCACTGAGTGAGGCCGTGATGACGCTACTCGAAGAAAGCCCCATCGGGGCCCGCAACGCTCACGACTTGATCGTCTCTTGGCTGTACGGGGCGGTGCTTAGAGAATCAGAGGGTTGGGGCAACGCGGTGGGTGAGCTCGGTGCTTCCCGGTTGGAATCAGACTTCCCGCGGCTAATGAGCAGCGAACTGCCCGACAGCAGCATCCAGTTCGAGGCTTTATTGCGGGGCATAGACCTCACCTGCATGGGGGCGGACACTTGCTACCGGACACCGCAGCTTCTCACTAGGAATGCTGTGGACTCCGATTAATGGGCGGGCGCACCATGATGAACGATTTAGCACCAGGCACGACTTCTACGGTCTCCAGATGCTGGAAACCGAGACGTTCGTAAAGCCGCTTAGAAGCCTCGCTGGTCGACTCAAGGAACGCGGGTAGGCCGTCCTCGTCGACCTTTTGCAGGCGCGACCGCAGCACGGCTGAACCCACACCCATTCCTCGTGCTTGACGGGAAACAACGAGGTCGCGTAGATACCAGTGAGGACCTTTAGGCCGGTGACTGTGCACCGCCGCGTCATGCTTGAAGCTGCGCCTCATCGTTGGGGACACAGCCCAAGAAGCGCCCCCCAGGACCCGGTCGATCAGCTCGCCGCCCGCGGACCCACTTTGAGGGGGCTCATAGTTCAGCGCAGCGAGGACCTCCCCGTTGGCGTCGCGAACCACATCAAAGTGCTCGTGACCCCCATTCTTCAAGGCGTGACGGAAAGTTGTGCGTATGATTTTGGCGCGGCTCACGTCGTGGGGAGCCAACGCCGTCCACACCGGGTCCTCAGCGAACACTTCGGCGAACAGGTTCGCTACCTGCCGGGAGTCAGCGGCCTTTGCAGGTTCGACCTTTGGGCGATCGATGGGTGGCTCTTGAATCATTCCTCTAGGCTACTCGCAGCGCAGCAGTTGGCAGTGGCCCGCTTGGACCTCTAGGTTGGGCGCATGAGCCACTATCGTTTACCCAGCCGGACTGTGACGGGCGTTGCGCTGATTGTGGCGCCGCTTGTCGGGGTCGGCCTCAAAATGGTGTCCGCCGGATGGACGCTGATGTTCCTCATGTTTGGGCCCATCATTGTCCTCGTAGCCGGCTACATTGTGCAGGTCGTGATAGCCGCTCAAGGCTTCTTGGGGAAGCAAGACTTGTTTGGGGACGCGCGCGACCGGGCGACCACAGCAGCGTGGGCCACGTCCGTCTCATCAGTTTTAGTGGGAGTCTTTTTCCCGGATGGCACGGATGGGGGCTATGGCTCCACGTTTCAAAAGTGGTTGGGCTCCTACGGTCCGAATGGTGACGCTGTCCACGCCGCCACCGACGCTTGGTCTGAGTGGCTCGCCATCGGTCTCACAGCCATCTGGGTGGTTTCCTACGTTTGGCTGTTCGTCGAGTGGGTGGTGGCTTCACGCAGACGCAAAGCGGACGCTCGAAGCACCACCTAGGATTTCTTGCCTCTTATCGGCTCCCCGTAGCACGCTTGCGTTTTGCCACGACGTGGTACGAGGACGTCAGCACGATCACGTAGGGGATCCCCGCCCACCACACGATCGGTAAAACGAAGTAGAGGATCACAAATATCGCGGCGACTCCCGCAAGGATCACCCAGTTCACGGCGGGGGCGAACCACAGTCGACTCGTCGGCCGCTCCTCACCTGCCGCGGCGAGCCCTCGCTGGAACAAGAGGTGCGTCCACATCACCGTCGACCAAGTCACTAGAATGCCGGCAGTTGCGCCTCCGTAGAGGATCATGAACGCCCCGTTTGGGCTGATCAGAGCGAGGGCAGCGGCCAGCGCCATCCCGGATGCGGCGATAGTGACCGCCACCCGCGGGGAGCCGTTGGCGGCCGTTCGCGCGGCAGCTCTCGGAGCGAAGCCATCTAAGGCTAGGGAGTGGATCATGCGGCTGGAAGCATACAGGCACCCGTTCGCGGCAGACAGCGCTGCCACGATGAGAACCCCGTTCATGATGTCCGCTCCACTGGGGATGCCTATCAGGGCGAGGACCCGCACAAACGGGGACGTGAGTAGGGTCCCATCGCTGGCCGCCGTCTTGGTCCAAGGCTCCAACGAGAGGACCACGACCATCGCGGCCACGTAGAAAACGAGGAGACGCCAAATCATGTTGCGGGCCGCCCGGGGAACGTCTTTACTGGGGTTCGTTGATTCGGCGGCTGCAACTGATACGTTTTCTATGCCTCCGAATGAGAAAACTGCGAGCGCTGTCGCTGCTGCCACCCCGAACAGTCCATTGGGGGCGAAACCGCCTTGGTCCCAGAGGTTAGAGAACCCAGTGGGAGGGGAGGTAGCGGTTCCGCGGAAGATCACGGAAAACCCGAAGAGAATGAAAACTGAGATCGCCACGACTTTGATCATGGAGAACCAGTATTCGCTGGCCCCATACAGTTTCACGGCTATGAGGTTCAACCCGATGATCAGTAGTGACGCCAAGACGGTCCCAGCGAACAGGGGGAGGCCCGGGAACCAGTATTGAAGGTAGGTGGCGGTCGCAGTCACTTCTGCTCCCACGGCGATCAGCATGACGATCGCGAAGTTCCAGCGGGTGATGTAGCCACCGAAGGGCCCCCAATATTTGGCGGCGACCGCGCCGTACCCGCCGGGGGCTGGGTGGGCGACAACCATTTCCGCCAGCGCCCACACCACCCCCAACGCCATCCCCCCGGCGAGGATGTAGGCAACGATGGTGGCAGGCCCACCCTGGGCAATGGTTGCTCCTGAGCCTAGGAACAGACCTGTTCCGAGGGCGCCCGCCAACCCAATCATGGAGATTTGGGCGCTAGTCAGCCCCCGAGACAGCTCAGTGTGCGGCTGGTTTTCTGACACTATTCTCCCAACGAACGTTCAAGCTCACTTGGCTTTAGGCCGCAGCGAACAGTATGAAACTTGCGGCCATGATGGCCATCCCACCGAGCATCCCGTAAATGGTTTGGTGCTTGTCCGTCTGGTACCGCCACGCGCCGGGAAGAAGCTCATCGAGAGCTAAGAAGACCATCATCCCTGCCACGGCCCCGTAGAAGATACCGAAGAACTGTGGGGGAATCACCCACTGAAGGAGGAGGGCAGCGAACACGGCCCCCACGGGTTCCGTCAGTCCTGAGAACGTCGCCCACCAGAACCCCCTACGCCTTGACCCCGTCGCGGCGTAGACCGGCGCGGCAACAGCTATGCCCTCCGGGATGTTGTGGATCGCGATCGCTACGGCCAGCGTGATCCCCACGGCCGTGTCCTGGTAGGTGGTGAAGAACGTGGCCATGCCTTCGGGGAAGTTGTGGAGGGCGAGGACCACGCCCACCACCGCACCCGAACGCATGAGGGCTTTCGCGTCCGAAGAGCCGAGGCTGGCGGCCGTGACTTCCTTACCCGTCGTTTCCCCCGGGTTCAGCACGTCAGGGAGCAAACGGTCAATCGTGAGCACCACGGCGATACCAGCGAAGAATGAAACCCAAAACCAGAGTTCGGCTTTCTGGGGGCTCATGGTGGCGGACAAGTTTTCCAAGCCAAGAGGGACGATCTCCACGAACGAGATCACCAGCATCGCGCCCGCCGCGAACGCTAAGGCGACCGCCAAGTGAGGCCGCTCCATAGTTTTCTTGTTGAGCACCACGAGCCCACCGATGGAGGTGGCAAGTCCCGCCAGAAGCGACACGAGCAGTGCAAGTCCCATACCCAACAGGTTACTCGGAAGAACCGGACAGAGGAAAACCTAGGCGAAGATATCCTACCTGTTCTTAGGCGCCCAAAGTTGGCGCACCCAGTCGGAGCTCAACACCGCCAGCGCCGCCCAAATGAAGAATGTTGCGACCCACCGGGCGGGCGCCATGGGCTCGTGGAGGACAGTGACGGCGATCAGCATCTGCATCACGGGGGTTATGTACTGGATCAGTCCTAACACGGCTAAAGGTAGGCCGTGGGCCGAGGCGGCAAACAGTAGTAGGGGGAGCAGTGTGAGAACCCCCGCCCCCGCGAGCAACGCCAAGTGCGCCACCCAACTACCAGGCACCCCCTCGGCTTGGAGCGCATGGAACGAGGTTCCCCCAATGGCCAACAGGTACGCGTAGTAGGCGACCATTAGGGGCGTGACAAACGCGGTTTCGACCGCTAACCCTTCAAGGGGTGGAACGCGGCCCGCCACCCCCTTCTTCACTAGAGCGTAAAGGCTGAACGACACGGCGAGCACTAAAGAAATCCAGGGCAAGTAGCCCATCCCCGCCACGAGGACCAGAACGGAAACCGTCCCCAACACTATTGCGGTCGCCTGCGCCCTCGTCAGCTTCTCTTTCAAGACGATGCGGGCGAGGGCAACCGTCACCAGTGGGTTGATGAAGTAGCCGAGGGCCGCGTCCAGCGTGCGGTCCGTGAGCACCGCGTAAACGTAGACCGTCCAGTTCACAACGATCAGTCCACCGGCGGCCGCTAGGCGCCCTAGGGCTTCCCGGTCCCGAAGGAGGGCACGCAGTTTGGGGATGCGGGAGCCCACAAAAACCAGGGTCAGGGACGCGAGGAGGCTCCAAAACGCTCGGTGCGCTATCACCTCGAACGCACCCGCAGGGCTGAGCAGCCTGAAGTAGAGGGGGAAGAACCCCCAAATCAGGTATGCGCCCAGACCTAACGCTAACGACCTTGGTTGGATCCCCTCAGGTTGACGGTTCGAAGAGTTCACTCAGATTAAAGTGCTCCCAACCGTCCGGGTAGCGCTCACAGTCCGGCTAGCACGCTGGGGGAAGCTTCAGCCCAGCGTTGGCGCCACGGGCCGATCGGGGCGACACCCGCAGCCTCGAACCTGTCGTGGTCAAGAACCGAGTAGGAGGGTCTAGGGGCGGGGCGCACAAACTCTTCGGAGGTCACTGGTTGAACGGCGGTGGGCGACAGGCCGAGGGACTCAGCTATCGCCTGAGTGAACCCGCACCAAGAGGTTTCACCCTCACTGGTGCCGTGGTAGACGCCGAAGGGAGCCTCTTGTTGGACGAGGTCGACAACAACGCGAGCCAAGTCTTTCGTCCAAGTTGGCTGCCCGAACTGGTCGTCAACAACTTTCACTGACCCGTTACTTTCAAGGAGGCGAGCCATGGTCTTCGGGAAACACGCGCCGCCCGCCCCGTACAGCCAGGCGGTGCGCACCACGTAAGTGCCCGGATTCTCGTAGAGGGAAGCCCACTCGCCCGCCGCTTTCGTGCGGCCGTACGCCCCAACCGGGCGTAGCGGGTCGGTGGTCCGGTATGGGGTGGAGGCGTCCCCACCGAACACGTAGTCGGTGGAGATCTGAACGAACGTGGCACCCACGTTCTTCGCGGCGTGCGCCAAATGCTGGGGTCCAACCGCGTTCACAGTGAAAGCGGCCGCCTCATCTTCCTCGGCCGCGTCCACCGCCGTGTAAGCAGCGCAGTTGACGATGACCTCCGGCTTCAGTTCTGAAACGAGCTCTTCGACGGCTTCCGGGTCCGTGATATCCAGCTCGTCCACGTCGACCGCCACGTACTCTTGCCCGCGCGCCTGAAGTTCCCCTATAACGTCGGTGGCGAGCATCCCCGCACCGCCCGTAACTAGCCAAGCCATGAGTTCCCCTTCCGGTCCTCCACTGCCAAACCTAACCATAGTAGGGACTACGATGATGCCAAGTGGACCGTCACTGTGGAATGCGGGACAAGTGGGACGCGCAGCAAAGGGGAGAACATTGGCTTGGGAAGAAACTGGGATAGAAGGCTCTTGGATCATCACGCCAAAAGTGTTTGGCGACAAACGGGGGTCCTTCCAAGAAGTGTTCAAACTGGAACAGTTTGAGGCCACGGTTGGTCACCCCTTCCACTTAGCCCAAGCGAACATGTCAGTTTCAGCGGCCGGCGTGCTGCGCGGCATCCACTTCGCCACCATTCCCCCCAGCCAAGCGAAGTACGTGATGTGCGTTCGCGGCTCCATCGTCGACTACATCGTGGATATTCGTTTGGGTTCCCCAACGTTCGGTCAGTCGGTGGCGGTCCCCATGGACGCGGACCAGCCGAAGTTCGTTTACCTGTCGGAAGGGTTGGGGCACGCTTTCGTCGCTCTAGAAGACGATACGGCCGTCACCTACCTAGTTTCTGAGGGATACAACCCGGACAAAGAGTTTGGGATCTACCCGTTCGATGAGACGCTTGCGGTCCAGTGGCCGACGGTTGGGAAAGATGGGGAGCCCCTAGAGTGGAACGTTTCCCCCAAGGACTTGGACGCCCCAACGTTTGAGGCAGCCGAAGCGCGTGGCCTCCTTCCCACGTTCGAGGACGCCGTCGCCTACAGGAAAGGCCTCGCCAACTAGAGGCAAACCCACGGTCGGCGTTTAGTTACCGGCGGACGTAGGTGACGACTTTCCACTTGGCGTCCCCACTTTGGGGGCGCCAAAACTCATCCGTCCGGTCTGGGGCGACTTTCCAAACCTTTTCATCCACTTTGGGGGCCCGCACCAGCCTCGCCATGTCCCACTGCTTCGCTGTTGCGCTTCCAGGTGGGAACTGGAGGTGGGTGACAACCAGTTCGTCAACTAGGTCCATGGTTTCCTCATAGACCTTCCCGCCACCCGCGACCCACACTGTGTTCACCCCCGTTTCGCGTGCCACTTTGCGCCCGAGGGTGAGCGCTTCATCTATTGAGCGGGCCACCATCACGTTTGGCGCTTCGAAAGTCTGGTCGCTGGTGAGGACAATGTTGGTGCGCCCACCAAGCGCCCCACCTAAAGCTTCGAAGGAGCGTCTCCCCATGATGATGGGGTGGCCGAGGGTTCTAGCCCGAAAATGTTTGAAGTCTTCTGGCACCCGCCACAGCATTCGCTTCCCATCCCCAAGCACCCCGTCCTCATCTTGGGCCCAGATGGAGGCGAAACGGATGGGGTCTTCTGCGTTGCTCACACTGACACTTTCCCGCGGATCAGAGGGTGGTGGCGGTAGTCGCGGACAACCACGTCATCGAAGTCGTAGTCGAACAGGGTGTCCGCGGGCGCCAACTCTAGGGTGGGGAACGGGTAGGGGTCGCGGGCCAACTGTTCTTCAACTTGAGGCAGGTGGTTCAGGTAGATGTGAACGTCGCCGCCCGTCCAAATGAAGTCCCCAACTTCCAGGCCCGCCTGCTGGGCAATCATGTGGGTGAGCAACGCATACGACGTGATGTTGAAGGGCACCCCTAGGAACATGTCGGCGCTGCG
>CAYFUO010000067.1:0-10449 GCA_964346255.1 uncultured Actinomyces sp.
GCACGTCTCAATTCGACACTCACGTCGGGAGGTAGGCGCTTGCAATCGTTGGCTTACTTCCGCGGAACCGTGCGAAAAATGAGGTGAACCAGAACACCGGCGAAAGGCGATCCTCAAATGCAAAGGCCGTCCGATGCGTACCCAGGGTCGGACTCGAACCGACACTGGGCCGGATTTCTGTCGGACCTTCCGAGGCCTTGACGACCATTGCTATCGAAATGTCAGGTAGACGGTGCCGGCTTGTTCTCGCGAGAACAACAGCGTGCACTCCCTCGGAGAGAGAATCGCCGAGGACACTGGCAGCCACAAGGTGGGCAGAAAGCAAGGACGCTCCCGCCAAGAGTTCTAGTGCCTACGCAAGGGCCCGAGCGTCGCCCTCCTCTGCCCGGAAAACCCCTCGGAGAACAGTGACCGCCAAGAAAAAATGTCTGTACGCCAAGGGCTACCGCCCACCTCTGGCTCACAAGCACCTTTCCAACTCCAACAATGAGAAGTGGGATTGGATCCCACTGAAGGCGAAGTGTTTCCCACGCGCACGACAAAACAGCTGAGCACTACTCTTCCGGGCAAGATGGCAGAAGCTGTTAAAGAGCGTGTTGCAGCCGGTGCCTACGCGAGGGAAAGTGAGGTTATCCGCGACGGCCTCCGTTCCCTGTTTGCTCGTGAAAAAGCAATCGATAACTGGCTTCAGTCAAAAGTTGTTGCTTCGATCAAAGCAATCGAGAACGACCCATCCGAACCTCTTTCTTCTGAGGAGATGCGTGCCTTCCTACTCGGTTTGAAGAGCAAAGCTGACACCGAAGAAGCCTCGTGAAGTTCGAGGCCAAGTTATCCAAGAACGCTCAAAGAGATTTCGAGACGATTTTCGATTGAATAGCTGACCGCAGCTCTCCCGCAACCGCTGAGCGTTTCGTGTTGGCCATCTACAGCACATGCGAAGAGCTAAAAGCTTTTCCGTTCAGAGGGAACGCCCGCGACGACATATCGCCCGGGTTGCGAACGCTAGGATTCCGGCGACGCTCAGTAATCGCGTTCACCGTTGTTGGAGCCGACGTGACGGTTCACGGCGTTTATTACGGTGGGCAACAGCACGAGGCTTCAGCCAGAGGTCGGATCAGCATCGACGGTGAAAAGTGAGCTAGCACGACCAAACTGGCAACCCCAGTGGCCTCCGGGGCCACTGTTCCAAATGGCCACGCGGCCCACACCCCTTGTACCCCCAGTCGGACTCGAACCGACACTTGGCTGATTTTAAGTCAGCTGCCTCTACCATTGGGCTATGGGGGCGACCCCTCCGCGTTCCCGCGAACTCAAACAATATTAGCAACCATCATGCTGCGCGCCGCACCTTAGACCTGTGAGAGCGCCAACCCATCCAAAATGTCGTGCTCTGAGGTGACCACCACCGGCAAGTCTCCCCCACGGAGGGACGCAATCCGTTTCAGAACTTCACTCCAAATCAAGGCTCCGCCACCAATGACATCCCCGCGCCCAGCAGGCATGATTGGCAGCGCATCCTTTTCTCCAACCGGGGCGTTCACCATGAAATCTATGCCCTCTTGCCACCGGTCGTAGGTGGGAGAAAACCCGTGGGTCACCTCCGGGTCGTACTGCGTCACCCCCGCCAAGAAAGCGGCAATGGTTGTGACTGTCCCGGCGACACCAACCACCGTGTTGGCCGCGCCTAGATCCACAGTCTGCTCGACCTCGTCAAGACGCTCATCGATCCAGTCCGTGGCAGCGGCGAGCTTCTCCCCCGTCCAGGGTTCGCCGCCGAAACGTTCAGTGACCCGCACCGACCCCATGTTAGAAGACACAGACTGACGCGTCTGGCCGTCACCCAAAATGAACTCGGTAGACCCCCCGCCGATGTCTACCACCAAAAACGGTGGCTGTGCGTCCTCGGGCAAGGAAGAGACGGCGCCCAAATACGACAGTTCAGCCTCTTCGCTACCGCTGATGACCGCCGGAGCTACCCCCGTTGTGTCCACCATTCCAGAAACGAACTGGTCACTGTTTTCCGCATCTCTACTTGCTGAGGTTGCGACCACTCTGGGTGGCTCCGCTCCAGTCGCTTCGATCACCTGGCTGTATTCGCGCGCCACGTCCAACGTCCGTTTCAGGGCGTCCGCGTCCAAGAGTCCCGTGCGGTCCACTCCCTCACCTAGGCGGGTGATCACCATGTCGCGGTGCACGTCGATGGCATAGGGGGCGCCAGTTGAATCTGGGCCTACGTCCGCCACAATCAGGCGGATCGAGTTAGTACCGCAGTCGATGGCTGAAACGCGACGCGTCTCACTAGTCTTCGCGCGAAAAGGTTCGGTTTCACTCATTGGATGCTCCTTCACGTGGGCTTTGGCACGAACAGTTGCCCGGCTCCCACCAGCCCCTACGCTGAATCTCCGCAAGCGCTAGGTCCCCAATGGGGTTCACTCCCGGCCCCGCCGCAAGCGAGTGTCCAACCAAAGCATGTAAGCACTTCACCCGGTTAGGCATGCCACCAGCGGAGAATCCCGCAATCTCAGGGACCTCACCCAGCCCAGTTTCCTCACCGACTTGGGAGCGTCGCCGCAGGTAGTCCTGGTGCGCTCGGGCGTAGGCGGCAGCGAGGTCGGGGTCCTGCGCAAGATGAGCAGCAAGTTCAGCCATGTAGCCGCCGGACTCTAGACGCGAGCAGGCCAGCGTGAGCGGTGGTGAGGACAAGTAGAACGTGGTGGGAAACGGTGAGCCATTCGGGAGGCGCGGGGACGTGACCACCACGAGGGGACGCCCGCAAACACACCTTGCTCCCACGCCAGCTACCCCGCGCGCATCGCGACCTAAGTCTTCCCTGATCGCAACCAGGTCAGCTTCGGTGACCTGCTGGGGCGCGTCGCCTCGTTCACTCATCCGGCGTCTCCTGGAGTGGTGGGTTTGGGGGTCGGTTCTCGACCGTCAATGTACTGGTCCGAGGGCGGCGGGTCATCCGCGTCCTGCAAGGCGTCCAACAGCGCCCACGACCACGGCTTCGCTGGTCCCAAGCGGGCTTCGCGTGTGTCTTCCTCTTCTTCATCCGCGCTTTGGGGCGGGTCGACTACCACGAACTGGGTTTCGCCTTGGCGCACGAAGCCGAGGCGCTCCCTAGCTTGGGATGCAATGTAATCCTCGTTTTCCCAGTCGTCCAACTGTTCCAACAGTTCTTCGTTGTATTCGCGTTGGGTTTCAACTTCTACAACCGCGTTCCTGTACGCCTGCTCCTGCTGCAACCATTGGAACGCCGTGGGGACCACGGTAACGACCACGACCCCAACGACGACTAGGAAAACCAGGAGGCGCACGCTGACCGTGATCCCCCCGAAAGACCATTTCAAGGGTCCGCCCCTGTCTCCAGGCAGGCGTCCTCGCCGTTCTTTTCGCGGTTTCCCGGCTGGCCTGCCCGCAGGTTTCGCGGTCGACGGTCTTCTTTGGGGTTTCGTCGAAGCTGAAACCGCCGGGCGAGGCCGCTGAAACCAGCTGCCCCCGAGCCGCGCGCCGGCGTCACCTGCTGTCTTAGTGGGCCGAGACAGTTTCGGGAAACGGTACGAGGTCGAAGGCGCACCCCTTGGCGCCTTGGGTTTTGGGGTGAGCGGCGTTTCCACCGGCTCAGGCGTGTCAATGCCGGGGGTCTTCGACGCGTCCAGCATGCGTCGCACGCGGGGACGCTGGGGTGGTTCGTCGAAGCTCATGGGAACAATCTTTTCAGGAAAGGAAGCGCTGAGCACGTCCCCTCACGGGGGACCCTGAGGATCCCGAATGAACACTCCCACATCCGCAAAAGCAGATGGGTGGGACAGTGAAAGATGGGGGCGGCCCCGTGACTGAGAATCACGTGGGCCGCCCCCATCCACCGAAAATCGCTGGTCAACTCGCTAGTCGACCGAGTTGCGTGGTGAGTCTAGAAGTCCGAGCGGGGGAAAGCGCCGGTACCCGCGTAGGTGGCGTCCTCACCCAGTTCAGATTCGATGCGGAGCAAACGGTTGTACTTCTCCACACGCTCGCTGCGGGCGGGGGCACCAGTCTTGATCTGGCCGGAGTTCGTTCCAACGGACAGGTCAGCAATGGTGGTGTCACCGGTTTCACCTGAGCGGTGGCTGGTCATCGTGGCGAAGCCAGCGCGGTGGGCCTTCTCCACAGCAGTGAGTGTCTCCGTGAGCGTCCCGATCTGGTTCAGTTTCACCAGCAGGGCGTTCGCAGCGTGGTCCTTGATGCCGCGCTCAAGACGCTCAGGGTTCGTCACGAACAGGTCGTCACCAACCAGTTGAACGCGGTCACCAAGTTCAGCGGTGAGTTTCACCCAAGCGTCCCACTCGTCCTCGGACAACGGGTCCTCAATGGACACCAGTGGGTAGTCGGTCACGAGCTTCTCGTAGTAGGAGATCATGTAGTCGGTGGAGCGGATCTCCCCTTCAAACATGTAGCCACCGTCTTCGAAGAACTCCGAGGCCGCAACGTCAAGAGCCAAGGCAACGTCAGCGCCCGGCCTGTAACCCGCGCGCTCAATCGCTTCAACGATGAGGTCTAGGGCTGCCTGGTTGGATTCAAGGTTCGGTGCGAAACCGCCCTCGTCCCCAAGACCCGTGGAAAGGCCACGCTCCTTGATGACGCCCTTCAGCGTGTGGTAGACCTCAGCACCCATGCGGAGCGCTTCCTTGAAGGTGGGGGCGCCGATGGGGGCGATCATGAACTCTTGAATGTCAACGTTCGTGTCCGCGTGGGAGCCGCCGTTGAGGATGTTCATCATGGGTACGGGGAGGACATGAGCGTTCGGGCCACCCAAGTACTCGTAGTAGGGGAGCTCCGCGGAGTTCGCGGCGGCGCGCGAAACTGCTAGGGAGACGCCGAGGATAGCGTTCGCACCGATCTTGCCCTTGTTGGGGGTCCCATCAACTTCCAGCATGACACGGTCGATCTCGCGCTGATCGCGAGCGTCCAAGCCGATCAGGGCTGGCAGGAGCTCTTCTTCAACAGCGTCGACAGCGTCTTGAACGCCGAGGCCAAGGTAACGGCTTTCGTCACCGTCGCGGCGCTCAACTGCTTCGAACGCGCCGGTGGACGCGCCGGAGGGGACGGACGCGATTCCCTGCGCACCGTCGTCCAAGACCACGGCCACCTCAACTGTTGGGTTCCCGCGAGAGTCAAGGATTTCGCGTGCTTCGATATCTTCGATCATTGCCACAGTGTTTTCTCCTTTTCGGTGTGGTGCATCGAACTCGAGTTGTTTGTTCAATCGGACAGACGGGCGCTCCCAGTGAACGCCAGTGCTCCCACTATTGGGATTCGTATCGGGGGTTCATGTTCAGGTCAGCGGTCGCGATCGCCTGTTGCACCAGCTCAGCGCCCACCTCATCAGAAATAGCGGGGTCCGACAGTAGCGCGTTGACATAAAGCAGGCGGCGCACTGCAGGGAGCAGCTCATCAGCGGTCGTTGAGGAACCGGTGAGAGCCAAGAATGCTTCCGCTTGAGTCTCTATTTCCTGCTCAGTGGGAGCTATGCCTCCCTCTGCGAGCGCATCGAGTATCGCCTCAGACGTGGCTAGAGTCTGGGCCGCCTGAGCGCGGTATGCCTCTCCCCCGCCAATCGATGCCAGCTGATCTGTTGCCTCTGTCAATTCTCGTTCGGACATCGCGGTGCCGTTCACGATGAAGGCGGTCCCCGGAGAGGGACCCCCACCACTGCAGCCCGCCGCTCCAAAAAGCGCTGCCCCCACAACGAACACTGCGGCGAGACGTTTCGCCGATACACTGTTTTTTTGCCGACTAATCATCGTGTCAGTAAACCTCCACGTAAGCGTGCAACTAAAAATCAGTCTACGCCATACAAAGTGGCGTCACGGCGTCTGCGGTGACATTCTGACCGCTTGGCGCCCACGAGGTCGAGATTTCAGCCGTTCACCTCACTGATTATCT
Organism: uncultured Actinomyces sp.; assembly: GCA_964346255.1. GTDB lineage: Bacteria > Actinomycetota > Actinomycetes > Actinomycetales > Actinomycetaceae > Scrofimicrobium. Next base: position 5,926 of record CAYFUO010000067.1, read on the forward strand.
CTAACGGGACCCCGGGATCGGTGCGCACAAACAAGTAAGAGTCGCTTAGCTGAGCGCCGAAATGGTCCACGCTTGTCGACAGGTCCGTAGCGCAAACCCAGTCTCCAGGCACCTGCCCGTAGTCCCCGAAGAATCCTTGGCTCTTGGTGCCCGAAATCATTGTGTCGCCCACGAAAACGTAATCCGTGTAGCCACTTGGGGGGAAGGCGGTTGTGGTGGGCGCTGGGGCGCAACCGAGGACCCTGCCCGGCCCTGTGTACTGTTCTGCCACTTCTTCGACTGTGGGCGCCACCCTCAAAACACCGCCCGCCTCGGTAGCCATTTGGTAGACAACGTATTCTTCCCCGTCCCAAACCCACTCAATCACGTAGTCGACTGCAGCATGCTGAACCCAGGTGCGGGCGGTGAGGGTGTTGCCCTCCACTTGGATTGGGGAAGGTTCCTCCGTGAACCAAGAGCCCGTCCACTCATTCCCGTCTGCAGCTAAGTCTTGGACCACGTTCATGTTCTCGTCGTAAACAACCAGAATCGGCACCGAGGTTCCCATGTCCAAAATGCACACGTAAGAGATGATGACAGCCGGCTTGCCGCTTAGGGCCGTGTACTCGACCTGACCCATCTGCGTCGTGCGGTTCAACCCCCACGGGTTCTCCACCTGCTCACCGTTTCGGAAGGTGGCCAACCACCCGTCGGGCTCCCCAGCATTCCAGGAGCATGACCCCGGCATGGGTAGCGTCGAGTTGCGGATCTCTTCAGGAGTGGGCATCTGAACTGCCTCAGTGCCGGGGTCGCCAAGCACAATGTCCTGCGCTGGTTCACCTTCGTCCCTTGCGGGGGGACCATCGTCAGCGTCCTCGGGCCGGTCCGGGAAATCGAGGACCGCCAGGGAAGGACCTGAAGTGACAACGACGCCGGTGTCCACCACTTGGTAGGAGGAGACTTCAGTTTCGACCAGCCAGCGTTCCTCACCCGACGTGGCGTCCCAAGCGACGATAGAGGCTGGGGTCCCCATGATCAGAGTCCAAGAGTCACCGTCCCACGTGGGGCCAGTGGGGCTGTCGAAACTGTTCGCCTCGCGGGATCCCTCAGGCAGTTCGGTGCGCCAAAGTTCTTCGCCACCCTCGATGACGATCACTACTGATCCGTCTGAGATCGCCCACCTGTCACCCCCCTCCCCCAGTCTCAAGACCCAGAAGTCGCCGTCACCCAGGTCTTCCACGATGACCGCGCCTTTGGAGTTCTGTAGGGAGCCGCCAACTAGGGCGAACGGGATGGCCTCACTTGGGGTGTCCGCGAGCTTTTCACTGACCCGCTCGGGCGCGCCGGCGGCTTCTCCCGATTGGGCGCTCGAGTCCCCGGTCGGGGCGCCACTCGAGCCGTCATCAGAGTCATTGTCGGGGTCAGCCACGGAGTTAGTGTCGGCTGGGTCTTCTGGTTCTCCCGCCACCGCTTCCCCCGAAGTCGCAGGGGTTCCTGCCCCTGTTGAAGCCGCCGGCGAGAACGCGCGGGTGGGGACTCCTGTCTTCAGGTCGATGGAAACCGACCCGCACCGCAGTGATGAGTCCTCAATGAGACAGTCATTTGCGTCTGTCGGGAAGGGCGTCACCCACATCGGATAAGCATCGTTGCTTTGGACGTTGACAGCAGCGATCAGATCCGTGTCCTCCTCCACGAAGCGGACATACGTGACGTCGCCTTCCCGCAATGAGGCGGAAGAAGAGGAGATCGGCGCCAACGTCACTGCTTCCCCGAACGGTTGGAGATCCACAACAGTCGCCTTGTCGGGGAGCCGACTGAAATAGTCGGTGCCGCGCGCGTCCTCGCCCCCCGAAAAGAGCGTGAAAAGGAGGAAGCCGAGGCCCACAGCCACCACGCCACCCAAAACGGCAAGCGCAGCGATCACGGGCGCTTTGAGGCGCTTCTTCTGCGGGGCGTCGCCGCTCACTACCTGAGGTGTTGGGGGGCCCGAGGGCGCCGCTGGTGGCTGCTGGCTTTCGAAAACCATGGGGGCTTGGCTGGGTGGGGGCTCAGGGAGGAAACCGGCCGCATCCTCCGCGGTGGGGGGTGGGGGCCCGCTGACGCGCCGCGCGAGCGCAGCGTCGACCGCCGGATCGTTCAGGTCCGCCAGCCACTGCTGGAGCTCCGGGTAAAGAAGTGGGTGGGACGCCACCACGGGCCTAAGCGCAGGGAAGTCCCCCGCTATTGAAGCGAGCAGTGCCGGGTCGAGGTTGGGGTCGCGAAGCCACTGCTCGGCCTGCTGTTCATCCACGGTGGAGCCTCCTTGGTCGCCACGTCACACTCTACCGACAGGGCAAAGAGGCTGCGCAGCCAAAAGTCGAGGCGGAGATTGGACAGCGGGCCCCGCCCTCGTCACCAAGATGCAACGCCCCGCTCAGCCACTAGGCGGGAGCCTCACTTGATGGGTGTGGCCACGACTTTCAACAGGCGGTCCAGCCAGGCGAGCATCTCCTCATCCTTCGGGGCGGTGGCCCCCATCCGACCCCCAGGTACGAGGGGCACCATCACCTGCCTGACCGCAGGTTTGATGCGGGTCCCCGGGAAGAGCCTCTGCAGTCTCAGCGACTTCGACTCGGGCAACACCACCGGGCCCAACCGCAGGAAGTTGCCGGCAGTGAACACTTCCGTGATGCCCATCGCCCGCAAGCGTTCCCTCAACCGGGCGACAGCGATGAGCAGCTCCACCTGGTGAGGTAGTGGGCCGAACCGGTCCTTCAACTCATCCCGCACGTCAGCCTCAGACTGATCGTCCGTTATGCCCGCTATCTTGCCGTACACCTCCAGCCGGAGCTTCTCGCCGGGCACGTAGTCCTCGGGTAGGTGAGCGTCAACGGGCAGTTCCACGCGGATGTCACCCAGGTCGGGGATTTCCTCCCCCTTGTAAGCTGCGACGGCCTCGGACACCATCCGCACATACAGGTCGAAGCCGACCCCCTCAATCTGGCCTGACTGGGCGCTACCCAGCAGGTTGCCGGCGCCTCGGATCTCTAAGTCCTTCTGGGCGACAGCGAGGCCCGCCCCGAGGTCCGTGTGAGCGGCGATAGTCCGCAAGCGTTCCAGTGATGTTTCTGAGAGGATCTTGTCTTTCGGGTACAGGAAGTAGGCGTAGGCCCGCTCCCCACCGCGCCCCACGCGGCCCCGCAGCTGGTGAAGCTGGGAGAGCCCGAAAGCGTCCGCGCGGTCAACTATTAGGGTGTTCGCGTTCGAAATGTCGAGGCCGGTCTCCACGATGGTCGTCGAAACGAGCACGTCGAACTCCCCGTTCCAGAAGTCGACAATCACTTGCTCCAACTGGGTTTCGGAGAGTTTCCCGTGGGCGACGCGGATGCGCGCCTCCGGAACGAGTTCTTGCAAGTGGGCTGCGACGCGGTTGATGCTCTCCACGCGGTTGTGGACATAGAAGACCTGCCCGTCGCGGAGGATCTCGCGGCGCACAGCGGCCGCCACTTGCGCGTCCGAGTGTTGCCCCACGAATGTTAAGACCGGCTGCCGGTCTTCCGGGGGCGTCTGCAACACTGACATTTCCCGGATTCCCGAGACCGCCATCTCCAAAGTTCGAGGGATGGGGGTGGCGGACATGGAGAGAACATCCACGTTGGTCCGAAGAGCCTTCAGGGTCTCCTTGTGTTCCACCCCGAACCGCTGTTCCTCGTCCACAACGATCAGCCCTAAGTCCTTGAACTGGACGGTCCCGGTGAGAAGCGTGTGCGTGCCGATCACCACGTCGATCGTCCCATCAGCAAGCCCCTTCTTCACTAGGTCCGCGTCCCGCTTTGAGGCGAAACGGGACAGTTGCGCGACTTCCACGGGGAACCCCGCATACCGTTCAACGAAGGTCTCGTAGTGCTGCTGGGCTAGGAGGGTGGTAGGTACGAGGACGGCCACCTGCTTCCCATCCTGAACAGCCTTGAACGCGGCGCGAAGCGCTATCTCAGTTTTCCCGTACCCTACGTCGCCCGTCAGGAGGCGATCCATGGGGACAGCCTTCTCCATATCGGCCTTAACTTCGTCCATGGTTGACAGTTGGTCGGGAGTCTCTTGGAACTCGAAGGAGTCCTCCAACTCTCTTTGCCACGGGGTGTCGGGGCTGAACGCGTAGCCTTTCGCTTTGGACCGCTCAGCGTAGAGGCGCACCAGTTCTTCAGCGATCTCTCGGACGGCGGCGCGCGCCTTCTGCTTCGTTTTCGACCAGTCGGTCCCACCCATCTTGGACAGGCGGGGCTTGTCTGAACCTGAGTAGGCGGAAACTTGGTCTAAGGACGAGGTCGGAACAAACAGCAGGTCGGGTGGTTGGCCCTTCCGGGACGCCTGGTATTCGATGACTAGGAAGTCTTTGTCGACCCGCGCCTCCATGGGACCCGCTTTACGGGTTTCTATCCGCAAGAACTTACCGATCCCCTGGTCCACGTGAACCACGTAGTCTCCCGCGTTCAACGTGAGGGGGTCGACGCCCTTCCTGCGGGTGGCAGCAGTTTTGCGGGCCCGGCGGGCCCCCGGCCTCGCGCG
>CAYFUO010000068.1:0-10370 GCA_964346255.1 uncultured Actinomyces sp.
ATGCTAGGCGTGGGGCGGTCTGAATCTCTACAGGCCATCCGACAGGTCAGCGGGGGTGGCCCTCCGTGCGCAAAGTTTCCGAATCAAACAGGGTATTGACCCCCGCCCCCTTTGGTTTCGTGCCGCGCCGCAGGTGACTGACCGCTTCCTGCGCGCGTGGTGGTTTCATGGAAACCTGGAATGGTCCGAAATGAGGAGGCAACCGTGGGGTACGTGGTTCTAGTTCTCGCACAGACCCTTATCCTCCCGGTCATTTCGGGCTGGATTGAACTTGCCGCCAGTGGTGGCGACGCGATCCTGGTGTTTGGTAAATGGTTTGTGTTCTGGGGAGTTGGAACCCGGCTCCTGGTCGCTGGCGTCGCCCAGCTTTCGGGGAAAGGACCCACAGCTGAAATCCTCGGTGCGGAAGCACCCTCGCGTTCAGAGAAACAGTTGGTGGGCGAGCTTGGACTTGCGAACACTTGCATGGGGCTGGCGGGCTTGCTCGCACTGGTTCCGGGTTGGGCACTCCCTGCGGGGCTTGCCGGGGGCCTCTACCTTCTGGCTGCGGGCGTGCTGCACGTGGCCAAGCCCGGAAGGAACCTCAAAGAACAGGTGGCCACCTGGACCGACCTGCTTGTAGGCGTCGTCGTTCTCGTCCTTGCAGCGCGAGTCATCATCCAAGCGCTCACCTAGTTCGCCAGTCCCTGTTCTTGGCGCAGCAACCCAGCCGAGAAAGGAATACGCCCGTGGCAAAAGACGGCACTAACCGAGGCGGACGCCGCGTGCGCGCTGGCGCGAAACCAGACGCACTAAACGAGAAGCTCCAAGCGGGCCGACCCGCAACAAGGATGAGTGCCCCAGAGCCGGACCCGTTCGTTTTCGAAGGCGTCGACGTTGGGGACGGCGCGATCCTGGCGGGCGAACCTATGCCTGAGCCTTCTGGCTACCTGTCTGCTGAGCAGCGGGACGGTAAGCCCCTGGGCGCGGATTTGGTGTACCGGGAGACTTGGGATTGGTTGGACGCGCGCGGCTGCACGGCCTTTGTGGCGAAGCGTTTGATTGAGGCTTACGCTCAGGCGTTCGCCCGCTACGTGCAGTGCGAGGAAGCGATCTCCAAGTTCGGTCTGCTTGGCAAGCACCCGACTACGGGCGCGGCTATCGCTTCACCGTTCGTTGCGATGTCGCAGTCGTTTGGTAAGCAGGCGAACGTGTATTGGTACGAGATTTACGAGATCGTGCGCGCCACCTGCACCTCGGATTACTCCGGCAGTACGCCGGGGGACGACATGATGGAAAAGCTCCTCCAAGCCCGCTCCTGACCGCAAGCGCCAAGCCCTTCTTTTGCAGCATCCCGGACCTTCGGGGTGCTGTTTTTGTTTGCCTAATTTATCGACCGAAAGTGAGTGTTCTCTGATGCCGATTGTTCGAACCGCTGAGGCTGTGTGTGTTGGTCATCCCGACAAGCTGTGTGACTTGATTGCCGACCAGATCCTTGACGACATTTTGTGGGAGGACAAGTCGGCCCGCGTCGCGGTTGAGGTGTTGGCGGCGGGGCGGACGATCACGGTTGCTGGGGAGATCACCACGACTTGCCACACCCATATTCGGGATTCGGTGCGCGACGCGCTGGTGCAGGCGGGCTATGTGCCGGCACAGTTCCGCACGCGGATTCGGGTGCGCAGCCAGTCCCCGGACATTAGTGCCGGGGTGACGAGGTCGTTGGAGGCCCGCGCGGGCGACGAGTCACCGTTTGCACTGCAGGGCGCTGGCGACCAGGGCACCGTCTACGGGTACGCGACCAGCGAGACGGAAGACAGGTTGCCGTTGCCTTTAGTTCTAGCGCACAACATTTGTTCCCGCCTGGACCGGGCCCGCAAAGAAGGCGTGATCACCGGGATCAAGCCGGACGGGAAAGCTCAAGTCAGCGTCACTTATGACTCTGCGGGTCGCCCGGTTGAGGTGTGTGCGGTGGTGGTCTCGATTCACCACGACGCGGACAAGGACTTGGAAGAGTTGGGGCGCGAGGTGAAGACCCTCATCATTGGCCCGGCTTGCGAACCTTACTTGCCAATCGCGGAGGGCGCACACATTCTTGTGAACCCGTCGGGCAAGTTCACCATCGGGGGCCCGAGCGCTGACACGGGCCTGACTGGCAGGAAGCTCGCAGTTGATACTTACGGTGGTCTCGCCCCGCATGGTGGTGGCGCGTTCTCGGGTAAGGATGCCTCCAAGGTTGACCGGTCGGCGGCTTACATGGGCCGCCTGATCGCGAAAACCATTGTTGCCGCGGACCTGGCCGAAGAAGCCACCGTCGCGATTTCTTACGCGATCGGGAAGGCCGACCCGGTGGCGTTCAGCGTCGACACGGGAGGGTCCGGCCTCTACGCCGACACGCTGCTAACTCGGGCCGCAAGCGCTGTGTTCCCGCTGCGCCCAGCCGCCATCATTGACGCCCTGCGCCTTCGCCGACCTGGCCTGGCGCGTTATTCCACTTACGGGCATTTCGGTCACGGCGGGGCATGGGAAGACCAGTACAAGTACATGCGTGAGTTGAAGAAGGCGGTGAACCTCCTTGCAGATGCAGCTAAAGACACTCCCGGTTGGTGACCTGACCCCAGCGGATTACAACCCCCGCAAAGAACTAGGCCCTGGCGACCCCGAGTTCGACAAGCTGAAACGTTCGCTGGACGAGTTCGGTTACGTGGAACCCGTGATCTGGAATAAGACCACGGGCCGCGTCGTTGGCGGACACCAACGCATCAACGCTCTCAAAGCCCTCGGCTATGAAACCGTGGACTGCGTTGTCGTGGAGTTGGACGAGACCCGCGAAAAGGCACTCAACATTGCGCTCAACAAGATCAGCGGCGAGTGGGACCAAGACAAACTCGCCCTCCTCATCGCAGACCTCGACGCCAGCGATTTTGACGCCGAACTCACCGGGTTTGACGATGAGGAGATCCAGGCGATGATCGGCTCTCTGGACGAGACCGAAGTGGAGGATGACGGGTTCGACCTCACCGCCGCCTTGGAAGAAGCAGCGTTCGTGGAGCGCGGCGACATTTGGACCGTTGGACGCCACCGGCTTCTCTGCGGGGACGCCACCAGCGAAGCGGACGTTCAAACACTCATGGACGGTAAGAAAGCGAACCTAGTTCTCACCGACCCGCCCTACAACGTTGCCTTCGAGTCCAGTGATGGTTTGAAGATCGCTAACGACAAAATGGGTGCCGACTCGTTCTACGACTTCCTCCTCGCCGCCTTCACCCAAATGGCGGCAGCCACCGAGAAAGGCGGCAGCGCCTACGTCTTCCACGCGGACACCGAAGGCATGAACTTCCGCCGCGCGTTCGTTGACGCGGGCTTTCACCTCTCGGGCTGCTGCGTGTGGGTCAAGAACTCTCTGGTTCTCGGCAGGTCGCCGTATCAGTGGCAGCACGAACCGGTGTTGTTTGGCTGGCTCGGGAAGGGTAAACACAGCTGGTATGCGGATCGGAAGCAGACCACGGTGTGGAACTTCGACAAGCCCCGCAAAAACTCCGACCACCCGACTTCCAAGCCGCTGGACTTGTTGGCCTACCCGATAGGCAACTCCACCCAGGCCAACGCGATCGTGCTGGACACTTTCGCTGGGTCTGGTTCCACGCTCATGGCCTGCGAGGCCACCGACCGGGTGTGTTACTCGATGGAGCTGGACGAGAAATACGCCAGCGTGATCTTGCGTCGCTATGCCGAGCACACCGGGGACGCTGCGGGCATCACCTGCCAGCGCGGCGGTAAGGAATACGCGTATTTGGATTTGGTGCGTGAGGTTGACCGGGACGATAAGTGATGCTGATCTCTAGGAAATCGTTGGAATAGTGGGCTTTACGGCTTGCAATGTGTTCCAGATAGAGCGTGTATGTACATGACCAAACAGCCCCCAAGGCGGGGGCGAAGCGGAAGGAGCCGGTCATGGAAACCACAACATTCACCCCCAAGGACAACGGGACCAGGAAACACCTGGCCGAGATCATCGGCACGGTCCTGGGAGGACTCAAACCCACCTACCTGGGAGCGCCGAGCATGGCCTACCAGGTCGGCCCGGTCACCCTCGAGAGGGATTGGACGGTGACCTGGCCAGCAGACCTGCCCGCCCGCGACACCCAGCTGATCGAAAAGGCCGCCACCCAGGCAGGCTACGGGGCCGCCCGCAAGCGCGAACCTCAGGACACGGCGGCGGCTGGCGGACTGAGGCTCGCGTTCCCCACCACCGGCCTGGAGGAGCGCACACGGGGCAACCTGGAGGCCATGCTCGCCTCCAAAGGCGCCCTCATCGGCAAGGCCCTGGGCCTCAAGGCCCTCCCGGTCGAGTTCACCGAAGACCAGGCGGTCTTCCCTTGGTTCGACCAGGAACCCGCCCGGGAGGTCGCGGAGGCCGCCGGGCAGCTACTGGCCGCCATGGTCCAGGCCGCAAGCGACGCGAAGCGGGTCTCACCCAAACCCCCAGCGGGCGCGAACGAGAAGTACACGATGCGTTGCTTCCTGCTGCGCTTGGGCTTCATCGGCGAGGAATACAAAGCCGCCCGCAAGACGCTAATGCGGAACCTGGAAGGCAGCGCGGCGTGGGCGAACCCGCCCGCCCCGACAGCCAAGGAAGAGGAAGATGAAGATGAAGTGCCGGTCCCCAAGGATCCTCGCGGGACGCGGGTCCGGCTGCGCTGCCTCACCGACCCGCACACGAGGCTGCGGGCGGGCAGCGAGGGAACCATCATGTTCATCGATTCCCTCGGCACCGTTCACGTCGCCTGGGACTGCGGCTCCACGCTCGGGTTGATCCCCGGTGAGGACAGTTGGGAAACCCTCCCCAACGCAAGCCTGGCGGCCAACAAATCCTAGAGATGCATATCTCTAGAAAACGTTGCAAATACGCGGGAAAACGACTGGATAGTGTGCGAATCCTATGGCTATATGTACATGAGCAAACAAGCCAAAGGAGCACAAAATGAACACCAACAAAGACCAGACGCCCAGCGGAATCTTCTTCTGCACGACGAGGGAGGCCATGGACATCGTCCGCGAAGAAGCCACCGAATACGGTTTCAAGGTCACCTTCGGACGCACCCGCGGCAAACCCTCGGTTAGGGCAATCCGCAACCAGGACGGCCTCCACGTCGCCAAACTAGCAGGCGGGGCCTGGACGGTGAAGGTAGCGCAAGCCAGCCCCGCACACGCCCTGGTGAAAGACCTCCTCGAAACAATCAGCGACATGGGCCTCTAACCGCAAGCGGCCCTAGAGAAACCACCCCAAACGCAGGGGTGGCTTTCTCACGTACCGCACCCCAGACGCAGGGGTAAAGACCCCGAATTCTTAGAGACGTACATCTCTAGAAATCGCTGCAAATACGGGGTAAACGGGCTGGATAGTGTGCGAATCCTATGGCTATATGTACATGAGCAGACAAGCCAAAGGAGAAACAACATGCAGAAGATCCCCGCCTTCGAAGCCCAACTCAAAGCCGGCGAAAGCACGCCGCTGCTTCGCGAATACCAGCACTCACGCGAAGGCCAGTTCCGGGCCCTGAACCTTCGACTCCCCAAAGACCCGCAACACTTAGAAGACCTCGTTGACGAACTCGAAGACGCCAACGCGACCGGCGAGGCGTATTTCGATTCCTTCACCCTCAGCGATAACACCAACGGGGGCAACCTCGGCAAGGCTCTCCTGCGATTGCAGCAACGCGGCTGGCACCTAAACGGAGCGACCGAACTGGCAGACGCACCAGGCGGGAAAACACCGGCCTTCCACCTCACCAACCTCTAACCCCCAACAACAGGGGCAGGCAGGCCCGAGCACCACGCCGGCCAACGCGCTCCAGAGAAACCATCCCCGCCATGGAGGGTGGTTTTCTCGCGTACAAGACCCTGAAAAGCAAGCCGTATCAGCCCGAATTCTTAGAGAGGTACATCTCTAGAAATCGTTGCAAAATAGCGGGAAACCGGCTGGATAGTGTGTCAAACCTATGGCTATATGTACATGAGCAAACAAGCCAAAGGAGAAGAAAATGAACACCACGAACCACCAAGATGCCTACCAGGGTAGCTACTACACGATCCTGGGTGCGGGCGGCGACCTTGCCGAATGGACCGCGGGCTACACGAGCATGCTCGAAGAGGAAGGGATCGGCACCCCGACCTGCTGGTCGCAAACCACCGGGGAGAACCTGAACAACTACGCCGCAACCCACGGCACAGTGGCCGACCCTTTCCCAGCGGACCTCACGGTCCTCACCTTCGGGCTCGACGGCCTGAACGTCGGCAAGCTCGCCGCCTTCAAGCTCCGCATGGAAGACCGCTGGTTCGACGACATCATCGACAACATGATCGCCACCACGGACACCAGCTCGGAAGACTAAGCCCCGCCTGAGAGGCCACCCCCAAAAATGGAGGGTGGTGTTCTCACGTTACGCGCCCCGAAAAGCAAGCAGACTTGGCCCCCAAATCTAGAGATGTAGACCACTAGAAATCGTTGCAAATACAGGGCAAACCGGCTGGATAGTGTGCGAAACCTATGGCTATATAGGTGTTAGGAACACACAAGAAAAGGAGCCAAAGAAATGCGAAACAACGAAGAGACCAAGACCTGGACCGCCGAAGAACTCCAGGGCTTCACTAACCTCTCCTACGGCGCGGTCCTCCAACACGGCGATCACTTCCTAGTTTCTGACCTGGTTTGGAGAAAAGAAGAAGGCCAAGTAAATGACGCGCGGGTCTACCGCCTCGCAGAAGAGCCCATCCCAGGGTTTGGAGCAGACGCGCGAGGCGCCTTCGAATGCAAACTGAAACTGGTCGCCAAAGCCGACCACGGCTTCGAGGACGCGGGCCACGCGATCGCCTGGTGCCTCACCCAAATCTAAAACCGGGCCACCGAGCCGCCGCCTGAAACACGGGCGGCTCACCTCGTACACCCGCCCCGTTTGCAACGGTTTTCGGCCCTGCTTCCTTAGAGGTCACGATCTCTAGTTTTCGTTGCAAACATTGGGGAAACCGGCTGGATAGTGTGTGGAACCTATGGCTATATAGGTGTTAGGAACACACAACCAAAGGAGCCGAAAATGAACACGATCAACACCCTGGAAAGCCAACTGGCCAACCGCGAGCAGAAAAACTCAAACAGCGTGGTCCGCGCCTACATCGCCACCCGCGAGAGCGGCAACGAACACCTCGACTTCACCGACGGGATCATGGACCACGACCTTCCCGACCTCACCGCAGAGCTGGACGCCCTGGGAATCCAGACATTCACGATCAGCTGCGACCAAACCGGCATGGCCCGGACGCTCCAAGAACTCTCCAACCAAGGATGGACACTCGCGGGCATCACCAACGTGAAAGAACGCTTCGCCGACATCACCACCGGGGAACGCAAAGAGCGCCCCGCCTTCAAACTCGATCGCAACTAAGCCCGAGAGCTTCCCGAGGAGCCACCCCAAGGAGGGTGGTTTCCTGGAGAAGGGACTCGCAGGTCCCGCTACTCGTCCTGCGTTCCGGAGTTCCTTTCAGCCCCGGAGGGGCCCGTTGGAGCAGCGCCTCTGATCAATGCGTTCAGGCCGAACTCGAACTGCTTGACTTCCTCCGCCCGGCCCCCTTCAGCACCAGGGCCTGTCTTGTCCTCTTGAGCTTGTTCTTCCAGTGCCACGCCGACGGTATAGCGACCAACGGCGATTAGGGTGCTCACCGCGTCCGCCTCGCTGAATCCCTGCCCTGTCAGTAGGGCGACCTGGCGGCGCGGACCCTCTGGCAGTTCGGCGACCTCGGCACGCTCTGGGCGACCGTGATACTCCGCGTGCAGGCGCGCCCCATCGCGAACAGCGAGCAGCGCCTCCCGGAAACTTCGGGCGTTACGCAATACGAACCCATCCCAAGCTTCGTCATCTTCTGGCATGGAAGCGTGATGTTCACGGACCAAGATGTCATTGGCCAGCGCAGCCAGGAGCGCCGCTTTCGTCTTGAAGTGCCAGTAGAGGGCGGGCTGTCGAACGTCGAGGTGGGCGGCCAAAGCTCGGGTGGTGAACCCGTCCAGCCCGGTTTGATCCAGGACCGCGCGCGCACCTTGAAGTATGGTCCGCTGATCTAGTCGTCCTTGCCTGATTGCCATATTTGCACTTTATCACCGATCAAGTTTATCATTGATAAAGTGACTGCCGCCCGCACCGAAAAAGGAACCCTAGCCACCGCTCTGGTGACAGCTACTCTCGACGCAGCGGGACTGGGCTTGGTCGCGCCAATCCTGCCCACTCTGCTCGCACAATCAGGAGCGGCTTTCCAGGCCATCCCGCTGTACGTGGGGCTGTTGACCGGCCTTTACGCGTTGATGCAGTTTCTCTTCGCACCCGTCCTTGGGCGCATTTCGGACAGGTTCGGCAGGCGACCGGTCCTAGTTGCCTCGCTGATCGGAGCGACCATTGACTACCTGATCCTCGCCGCGACATCGAGCCTGGTGGTGTTCTTCGTTGCCCGAGCCATCTCTGGCATCACTGGGGCAACCAACGCCGTCGCAGCCACCATGATCGCTGACATCACCAGCGACGGCAAAAGGGCGCAGCGGTACGGCTGGCTCGCAGCGTGTTATGGCGCGGGGATGATCGGTGGGCCGGTCATCGGTGGCCTCTTTGGCGCACTTTCCCCACACCTTCCCTTCCTGGTTGCAGCAGCGCTTTCTGCAATCAACTTACTGCTCAGTATGTTCGTCCTAAAAGAGACGCTGCCCGATGCAGGTGCTCGCGAGGAGCCCTCGCCGGGAAGAAGAGCCCGCGGATTGGGAGTGATCCCGGGAATGGTCGCCATCCTGGTGGTTTACGGGCTAGTGCAATTTGTTGGACAGGCACCGTCAATGTGGGTTTTGTTCACCGAGCAGCGATTGGATTGGGACCCTTTTGCCGTGGGGGTTTCTCTGTCTATTTTCGGGCTCATCCAAGTGGTGGTTCAAGCAACCCTCACCGGGCGAATCGTGACTACCTTCGGGGAGACCAAAGCGATCCTGATTGGAATCCTCACCGACACCCTAGGGCTGGTCGGGTTAGCGGTCGTCGCCCAATCGTGGCAGACCCTTCCGATCATGATCGCACTGGGACTGGGCAGCATGACCGTACCCGCCATCCAAACGCTGGCATCGGAGCGCGTGCCGCAGCGCGAGCAAGGACGCCTTCAAGGTCTCCTAGCCAGCGTCAACAGCCTCACATCCATCATTGGCCCTATAACATTCGCGGGAATATTCGCGCTCACACGCGAAGCCGCCGACGGAACCCTGTGGATATGTGCCGCCGCCATCTACATCCCCTGCGCTGTGATCGTGATACACGGGGTGGCCCGACCCTCTCATTCGAAGAGATCATGATCTCTAGTTTTCGTTGCAAACATTGGGGAAACCGGCTGGATAGTGTGTGGGACCTATGGCTATATAGGTGTTAGGAACACACCAACGAAAAAGGGAGAAGAAGCCATGAGGAACCTTTACAGCAAAAGCCTAGAGGCCGACATTCGCGAGGCATGCCAGGCAGCCGGAGCCAGCAGTCCGGAGGCCAACCGGGACGGCATCCTCGAGACGATCCTCGCTGACGGGGAGACCACGGTGGTGATCGTCCCCGACGAGGCGCTGCGCCTGGTCTTCAAGCAAGACGGCAAGGTCACCGGCACCGCGGCGCTGACCGGCCACATGGCGAGCCCCGTGTGGATCGCCCTCCTCCTGGAAAACGCGAACATCTAAACCACCGGGTACCCCAGAGCCAAAGCGGCCTGGGGTACCGCTCTGAGAACTTTCAGCCTCGCACCCCGCGGGGCATTTTTGTTGCCACAGCAGGGAAGGACGGCGACGATGACGACCAGCACCCAGCTTGAGGGCTACCAGCCGAGCCGGTTCCTGGCCGATGGTTCCCGCTACGACAAGAAGCGCGCGGACTACGCGGTGGCGTTCATTCAGGCCCTCAAGCACACGAAGGGCCGCTGGTCGGGTAAGAACTTCGAGTTGATCGGCTGGCAAGAAAAGATCATCCGTGACCTGTTCGGCACCCTCAAGGCCGACGGCTACCGCCAGTTCACCACCGCCTACGTGGAGATACCGAAGAAGCAGGGCAAAAGTGAACTCGCCGCCGCCATAGCGCTGCTTCTCACCTGTGCGGATGGTGAGGAGCGCGCCGAAGTGTACGGGTGTGCGGCTGACCGCCAGCAAGCCAGCATCGTTTTCGAGGTTGCGGCGGACATGATCCGCATGAGCCCCGCCCTCGCCAAGCGCGTGAAGATCCTGTCCAGCCAGAAACGCATCGTTTACAAACCCACCAACAGCTTCTACCAAGTGCTTTCAGCGGAGGCGTACTCCAAGCACGGGTTCAACATCTCCGGCGTGGTCTTCGATG
>CAYFUO010000069.1:0-10342 GCA_964346255.1 uncultured Actinomyces sp.
TGTTTTTGCGCGAGGACGAAATGCATCAGGCTTTCAACCTGCGGTTCGTGAAAACGCCGTGGGACGCCAAAGCCTTCGCGAAGGCAATCGATGACTCCACGAAAGCGTTAGGTCGAACTTGGGTGACCGACAACCACGACAACACTCGGTCCGTCACGCGGTTCGCCTCCGGCCAAGTCGCCGTGGGTGAGTATGTCCCAGAAGTTGAGGGAGCCCACTTGCTCAGTGAGGATGAGTTCGCGCTGGGAACGAAGCGGGCGCGCGCCCTCGCCCTCCTATTGCTGTCGCTTCCTGGCGCCGCCTACATTTACCAAGGTCAAGAACTGGGATTACCTGAGGTTTCTGACCTACCCGAGGAGGTCCTCACCGACCCCGTGTTCTCCCGCTCGCAAGGGAAACAGCGGGGGCGGGACGGGTGCCGGGTCCCCATGCCGTGGAACGGTGAAGAACCGCCCTTCAGTTTCTCGGATAACCCGGACACGTGGCTGCCGCAGCCAAAAGAGTGGGCGTCACTAACCCCGGAAACCCAAGAATCCGACCCCGATTCCATGCTGTCTTGGTACCGGAAACTACTGCGACTCCGGCGTGAAGAGCCCGCCCTTGGGACCGGCCAGTTCAAGTGGGTTGAGCGCGACGGAAACCTTCTTCACCTGCGTTTCTTCGCCCCCGAAGCCGATTCTCTTGACCTGCTCATCAACTTCGGGGAGCAAACACTGCCGCTGGAGGAAGGTGAGGTCGTGGCAGCCTCCGCAGACATCAGCGGGGGGCTGCCAGCGAACACCTCAGCGCTTATTCGAACCTCCAAGAGTTGACCAACGCGTAGGACCAGTTGTGAGCGTGGTCGCGCAGGCCCCATGTCACAGCGTTCGGAGCCTTCTTGTAGGCGACGTCCAGTTTGCCGGCGAACCGGGCTGGGACCGGGTCCAACATTAGGTCGGAGCCATGCAGGGCGGCCGCCTGAATATCCATGAAGGACCCTAAGACGGCGTCGGTGCTGACCACGCCTTCAAACCCCCACTCGTCTCGCAACACGTTGTCCAACAGTGGAACATTCGCGCCGGACCAGTCGGTGCCCAAGTGGATGAACGAAGACATCGCCCCCGTGGGATCACCCTCTTTCACTGTGATCTCAAACGGTTTCAAATACAGCTCCCGCAAAGACTGCTCGTTAGCCCAAATGTTGATGCCACTGCGGGCGTTCGTTTCTTGGTCGTTGAGTAGGAAGTGTTTCATGGTGGTCACCACGCCATGAGACTCGGCTCCACGAACCACGTTCGCACCCATCTTCCCGGATAGTAGTGGGTCTTCGGAATAGTATTCGAAGTTCCTCCCACCCAAGGCAGTCCGGTGCAGGTTCATGCCGGGGGCGTACCAGACGGTGACACCAAGGGCTTTGGCCTCCTCGGCGGCCGCCTCACCCAGTTGGAGGGCCAAGTCATCGTTCCAAGTAGAAGCCACAACTACCGCTGTCGGGTAGGAGGCGGCCTTCACGTCACCAAAGAAGAACGAGATACCGGCGGGGCCGTCCAACAGGACTGCTCCGGGAACACCGAGCCGAGAGATTTCCACCGTGTGGTAGGCCGCATCCGAGAACAGGGTCTTCATTTCGTCGACCGTGAACTGGTCTAAGAACTGGTCCCACAAAGGATCGTCGTAAGGGAGGCCGCGCAGTTGTTCGAGCATGATGCCATTCTCGGCTCCCGTGGTGGGCCCTTCGGGTAGGTCCTCGGCGGGTAGTGGGGAGGCCTCCATCGCCTCAACCACGGCTGGGGGCGCCGTGTAGTCCACGTCCCCCGGGTTCGGGTAGGTTCCCTCCCAGTCGTTTCTTGACAGGTAGGTGACGTCTCCGTGAACGTCGGCGAACTGGTTAGACAGCGCTGCGCCCGTCACGTCATCCGTGTCAAACACTTGTTTTTTGTCGAGGACGAAAGTGGAGGATGCGACGGGGCTGTGAACGTCGGTGGACACGTCGATCGTGTACTCGCCCTCGTCCAAAACCCACACCCCACCGGCAGCCTCATCCCATGAGGCAAGATCCCGCAAAGCGAACTGGACCTGCACGGTCTCACTCTCACCAGGTTCAAGCAGGGCGGTTTTCGCGTATCCCGCGAGTTCCACCGCGGACTTCTCCAGGCCACCGGGAATGTAGGGCGGGCGCAAATAGACTTGCACGACGTCCTTGCCGGCGACGTCACCTAAGTTCGTGACGGCCACCTCCACGGTCACTTCCCCGTCCTTTATGACCGGCTCGGTGACGTCCCAGTCGAAGGTCGTGTAGGACAGGCCGTAGCCGAACGGGAATTGCACGGCCATTTCGTAGCCGTCCTCGTCCCCCTCATAGAAGGTTTCGTAGAACCGGTAGCCGACGTAAATGCTTTCCGCGTAGTCGAGGAACGCGCGGTTGTAGTTGTCGTATTTGTAGTCGCCGAAGTTCTCGGACGCGGGGGCGGACAGGGAAGCGTAGGCGACGGTGTCGGTGGTTCGCGCCGACGGGTTCACCGCGCCCGTGAGAATGTCCGCCAAAGACACGGCGGCCTTAGGGCCAGCGGTGGCGACCGAGATGGCGCCCTTGATTTCCGAGTAGTTGTCGATGAAGCCGAGCTCCATCGTGTTCCCACTGTTGACCACCACGATCACGTCATCGAAAGTGCCGGTGACGCGATCCAAGAGTTCTACCTGTTCGTCGGTGAGGGTCAACTCTTCGGGCGTGAAGTCCTTCATCTCCACCCCATCGTTACCGAACACGACGAGGGCGACGGGAGAGAACGAGGCCGCCTGCCCCATCACCTCATCCGTCAAATACGTGGGGTCTGGGTCCTTCGGGGCTTCCTTCCCCAACACCATGTCCACGATCTGCCCCACGCCCGAGGATGCTCCCGCCGCGTCGTCAGCGCCCTCTGACTTGAGGAGGGCGTGCAACTCCGGGTTGTATTCGATGCCAGCCCCAGTTAGTCCCTCGTAGAAGCCGACGGAACGGGACTGGTCAGCGCTCCCAGAGCCTCCCCCACCGAAACGCATGTTGAAACTGTCGAAACCGAACACGTTCACTTGGTCGGTCGCCAAGGGGAGGACGTCCTCGTTCTTCAACAACACAATGCCCTCATCGGAGATGGCGTGCGCCACGGTTTCACCGTGATCGCGGGCAGCCTCAGCCTCCGCGGAGTCCGAGTCGACGTGGATGGACAAGATGGTGTTGATGTCTCGAACGTAGGGGGCCGCGCCGATGCCAACCGCAATGATGAACGCGGCGAAAATGCTCCAACCGATGAGGCGGCGGCGCCGATTCAAGACTTTGCGGACTTTCTTGTCGAACCGTTTCGCTTGGCGGCGCTCCTTGCGGGGCAAAGCCTTTATCTCGGCTTTGCGGGCCTTCTTAGCGGCTTTCTGCTCGCCCGCCCACGCCTTCTTCGCTTGGGCACGCTCCGCTTTGGGGAGGGCCCTGATCTGTTCGGCGCGTGCGATCCGCTCCGCTTTGATCGCGGCCGCTTCTTGTTTTACATCAACCCTCATCGGTTTCTGCCTTTCTGACTGGCTATCCGTTGAGCACTTTCAAAATCTTTTCCAACTGCTTGGGTGAAACTTTCCCGGCCGACATGCGGGTGATGGCCCTCAGCGGCATTTCCGCAAGGAAGTGCGTGTAGTTCGCTTCAATCGGTTTCCCAGCAAGCACCAGGACGCGCTTCGCGAGACCCAAAGCTCCCACCAAAGCCTTGCCAGCGGCAGAGTGCAGTGCGGCCTCGGCGATCAAAGAGTTCCCGTCCAACGGCTTGTGGGGAGCAAAATCGGGGTTCGGCAGGGGGCGGCCGATCAGGTCTTCAAACTCTGCTTCGGTGACGTTGTGAATGTTGCCGGACTCGTACGCAGAGGTCCCCCGGAAAACGTTCTTCGGCTTCGTACCACTCTTGATGTTCACCGAAGTCGATTCCCGCAGGTCACGTGAGGAGAAGCCAACGAGGACCCCGTGGTCTCCTCGGACGGTCACCCACTTGTTCTTCGCGGTCGAGTAGTGGGCGAACGTGTGATCGTCGAAGTGAACGGTGACCCGCTGAGACTGGCCCGGCTTGAGCACGACGCGGACGAAGCCCTTCAACTGTTTCGGCGCAACAAACCCGTCTCCCGGCGGCGTGACGTAAACCTGCACCACTTGGGATCCAGTGAGCTCCCCCGTGTTCGTCACCGTGACCGACGCTCGCTTCTTAGAAGCCTTTAAGTGGGAGACCTCAAACGTCGTGTAAGACAAGCCGTAGCCGAACGGGTAGCGGACATCCAAGTTGTTCTTGTCGAAGTAGCGGTAACCCAAGTAAATGCTTTCGCGGTGTTCCGCGGACAACTCATTCTTCAAATACCAGGGGGCCGCTGGAGTGTCCTCATAGCGCAGCGCATACGTTTCAGCGAGGCGACCCGACGCGTCCACCCTCCCCGTCAACACCTTCGCTAGACCACTCCCGCCGCCCTGCCCGCCGAGGTAACCGTGGACGAGGGCGTTCACGTACGGCGCGAAAGGCAGCTCCACTGGCGCCCCACCCGCCAAAACGACGACGGTGGGGATCCCGGCAGCCAAAATGTCGTGGGCCAGTTCCAGTTGAGCAGCGTCCAAACGCATGTGCCTGCGGTCCAAGCCCTCCGCCTCCGCAGCCTCATCCAAACCTAAGAACAGGAGGGTCACGTCAGACTTGCGGGCGAGGTCGAGCGCCTCCCTCTTCAACTTCTTCGACGTGCCACCAAGCCGCTTGAACCCGGGGGCGAAACCGATGACGTTGACGCCCTCGTAATCCAGACCTTTGATAGCGGAGTCGATCTGAGTTGGTGTCACGAGTGAAGAACCCGCCCCCTGATACCTGGGTGTGGAAGCGAAATCCCCAATGACGGCGACACGTTCACTGCCCTTGAGCGGCAGGATCCCATCGTTTTCGAGGAGGACCGTGGACTCCGCGGCCGCTCGCACGGCGAGAGTGTGGTGGTGGGAAAAGTTGGGTTTGGGCGCGCCCATGGCGGGCCGCGTCTCGAAGAGGACCTTCAAGACCTCTTTCACCCGGTCGTCAACTTCACTCTCGTCCAAGTCGCCGGACTCAACGGCGAGCACGATCTCCTTATCGGTCTCGCCCCCCGTTGACGGCATCTGCAAAGTGCCGCCAGCGCGCACCGAAGCGACAGTGTCGTTAGTGCCACCCCAGTCGGACACGACCATCCCGTCGAACCCCCACTGGTCGCGCAGGATGTCCTTCAGGAGGTGGTGGTTCTCGTGAGCGTAGGTGCCGTTCACCTTGTTGTAGCTGCTCATGATCACTTTGGGGTGAGCATTCTCTACGACTTCGCGGAAGCCCTCCAAATACAGTTCGTGCATGGCGCGGTCGTCAACGATCTCGTCGACGCCCATCCGGTTTTTCTCCTGAGAGTTCACCGCGAAGTGCTTCGGGCAGGCCGCCACCCCTGTGCTCTGGATGCCTTGGACGAGGGCGGAAGCGAGCTTCCCATTCAAATACGGGTCTTCAGAGAAGTATTCGAAGTTGCGGCCCGCAAGTGGGGACCGCTTAATGTTCAGGCCGGGGCCGAGTAGGACCGCGACGTCTTCTGCTGCCGCCTCTTCCCCTAACGCTTCCCCGATGCGCTTCAACAGGGCAACGTCCCAGCTGTTCGCTAATGTCGCTGCGGGTGGGAAGCAGGTGGCGGGAACAGACTTGTTGAGACCCAAGTGGTCGGCTTGCCCACCCTGTTTGCGTAAACCGTGGGGGCCGTCGGTGAGCATCATGGAGGGGACGTCTAAACGTTCCACCTCTTTCGTGTTCCAAAAGTTGGCGCCGGAAAGCAGGGAGGCTTTCTCCTCCAACGTCAGTTCGGAGACGAGGTCATCAAGGTTCGAGTGTTTCATTGCGTTTTACTCCTGTTCCCAAGGCCACTTGAAGCCCGGCTCCCACGGCCACTTCCAACCGTCGGGGAGCTCCTCGGTTATTTCGTCAGGTATGTCGATTTCGGGGACCTCTTCCCCCTCCCACGGCCACTTGAAGCCCGGTTCCCACGGCCACTTCCAACCATCATCAGGTTCAGGGGTGGGCTCGGGGGTCGGCTCAGGGGCTGGCTCTGGTTCTGGGGCCGGCTCAGGTTCCGGAGTTGGTTCTGGGGCTGGCTCAGGCTCTGGCGCTGGCTCGGGTTCCGGAGTTGGTTCAGGTTCGGGTTCAGGTTCGGGGTCGGGCTTAGGTTCGACGGCTGGCTGCTCAGTTTCGGACTGGGTCGCCTCTGACTGGGGGGTCTCATTCGTTGCGACAACGACGCCCAGAAGCACTGCGGCCGCGAGCGCCACGGTGATCAGCACCCACACCCAAGCCTTCTTGTACCAGGGGGTTTTCTGTTTGGGTGCCATCACTATCCCGTTCGTGAAAATGTTGTGGGCGAAACGCGTGTAACTGAACTTCGTGGCCTCCCCCGCGGAAGAAACCAGAGAATAGTCCTGCGCCAAGTCACTGGTTGTGACCCCCGTGACCTCACCCAGTTTCAGTGCGGCATACGACTGGTTTTGTCGGAAAGGGAACGAGTAGTCCTGATCCTTCTCATAGGAGACGGCCATAGCGACCGCCACCGGGGTCCCCTCCTTGTTCTCCGACACTTCGATCGCGCGCAGCAGGGACCCGTTGATTTGAAAGAAACTCACTAGGTCAACGAAACCTTCAGAAGTCCCATCCCACTTGAAGGACTGCAGGTACTGGCCGTCCTCAACCCACGTGGAAACGTTCTGGGCGGGCGTCGGCTGAGCGGGCTGACGCACGGAGAGTTCCCCCGTATCGCTGATGAGCAGGTGAGCGTCCTCGGGCACCAACACGAACTCTAAAGCAGCGTCCGACGCTGTGACCACCGCACGGAAGTCCCGCGGCGCCCCAGTCTGCAATGCGCTGGCGGGGAAAGATTCCCTCGCCTCCACCCACATCTTCGTGGTGGCAATCGGGTCGGACGGGCTGTACGAGGCGACTTGGTAGCCGGCGTTGATGAGAGCGCTGGCAAGTTCGGTGGCGCTGGTCGCACTGCCGGTGTAGTGGTGTTCAGACATGAGGGCTCTCCCTGGTGATGCTCGAGATCACCCTATCCTCTCACTTAGTGGGGTCGGGGTCGCGCCACGAGATCACGCTGGCCGCCCCAAGAGCCACAGAAATGATGATCGCCGCGATCAAAGATGAGCCCTCAAACAGGTGGTCAACCACGAAACCAAGCGCGCCACCCCCCGCGAATCCGAAGAGGGCCAGGAAGTGGAGGCGAGCCATCGCCAGGTTCGTTTTCCCGTTCGCCGCGGTCCTCACAAAAATCGCGTCAGCCAAGTAGGCGAAAGACTGCATGGTGCCCTGGGTCATGCCCACACTCGAGTACGGGACCCCGTCGACCCTACGGAACCCGTTCGCCTGCAAACCACCACCGAAAGCGATCACCCAGGCCACGTGAGCCGCCTGAAAGTCCCCCACCCTAATCAGGATGAGGGCCGCGATGAGGACCAGTGTGATCATCGCCTGCAGGCCCGGCGCGTACCTACGAGAGTTCTTGTTCGTTAGGTGCATGAAGCCGGCCGCGACCATAACCCCCGCCCCGAATGTGGCGATTGTGACCGTGACTTGCCAGAAAGCGTCCCAATCCTTTTGCATCAGCCGGTAGCCGACCATCACCACGTTCCCCGTTTGGGCGGTGGCGAAAACTTGCGCTTGAGCGAACGTCCACGCGTTCAACAAGCCACCCAACACTGAGAGCACGAACGCGTAGAGGGGCCGCTCCAAAAGTGGGTAGCGGGCGTCCTCCCGCCTGACGTCTGTGAGAGCGTTATCCATGGTCTCCTTCTTCCACCGCTCATCATAAGGAGCGGGGTGGGCCATACTAGGGGAAACGTGAAAGGTGGGTTCGTGGACACAGCGGAACGTCGTGAGCAGGCTGAAAAAGACCTGGGGGACTTGGATGAGTATTTGGCGGCGGCAACTCGGACGCTCCCCACTTTCAAACGGGGGTATGTGACCGAGGACGCGGACAGCGTGGGGGAACAGTTGAACGAAATGTTCGATGTCCTCGCAGCCGTCAACCGGAAACCAGAATTCCGTGTGCTAGCCCGAAAAGCGGTCCTCACCCTAGCCTCTTTAGCGGAGACCACCAGTTTCATGGTGGATTTGGGGGAATACGAGTGGCGGGCCCTCATATCGTTGGCCGCCGCAGCTCACGCTCACCAGTGGGCCCCAGGAGACGACATGACCGCTAAAGAGCGTGAAAGCCTAGTGAAAATGTTGAAGGGCCACGCCAAAAGCGGACGCGACCTGCTGGTGCCCCTACAGATGGCGGCCTACCTGAAAAGCATGACGGATGAGGAGCGTGCCGAGGTGGCTGCGTTGTTGGAGGAGTCGGATGTCCTCGGGCTTCGCGGACTCAAAATGGGGACCGCCATCGTCGATCGGGACTTCCCGGCGCTCATGGAAGCATTCGGGGGCGCGCCGCAGAACCCGGATGCAGTGTTCAACCTGATCCTAGAGATCCTGGACCACGACATGGATGATGAGGTTCTCCTGCTCACCGAGATGGGACTCGCGATGGACCCACCATCCCACTTGGAGTCCATGTTCGAAGAGATCCGCCGCGAAATCTTGGCAGAACAAGAAGCGTCCAAGTAGGGGCCGCTCACCTTTTAGACCACTTTGGTTGGGGGACGTGAACTAGTGCATACCGCTGGCATGACTGACTTGGGATGCTCGCGCGGCGCCCGCCCCTGCGTTTTCGAATGTGTGGCTGAAACCTGACGTTTCCCCCGCCCCTTCGAACCCTTGGAACATTTTGCTAACCAAAGACGCTCCCCCAACCCTGTCCTTTGAACTGATGCCGCCACGCACCCACCGCGGTGCCACCCGGTTTTGGGAAACAGTAGACACCCTTGTAGAAACGGCTCCCGACTTCATCTCCGTCATGTACGGGGCTGGCGGACACAACCGCGACACGGCACACGCCGTGGTGGCGAAGCTGGTGAGGGAGGTGCCCGTGAGGCCCCTCGCCCACCTCACCTGCGTCGGCGCGTCACGCGCGGAGACCACTGCGGTCATCGATCAGTGTTTGAGTTCGGGCGTGCGCTCCTTCCTAGCGCTACGTGGTGACCCACCCGTGGGTGGCTCCGGCCACCACCCCACCGAACTGGGCAGCTCGGTTGAACTCATCACGCTATTGAAAGAGCGAGAGAACTCCAGGTGCGACAGGTCCGCATCCGACGGGCTGCGCGGCGTGATCCGGCCCCTCATCATCGCGGTCGCAGCGTTCCCCAGTGGGAACCCGGCGGCTGGCACCACGCCCCAGCAAGAAGCGGAGCGGCTACTCCTGAAGCAGGCTGCTGGCGCCTCGTTCGCGATCACCCAATTGTTCTATGACCCGGACGTGTACGAACGCTTCGCGCGCCTCGCCCACGACATGGGAGTGCACATCCCCATCCTGCCAGGCATCCTGCCACCGACGAACCCTAGGCGCCTGGGCCGCGTCGCCGAGTTAAGCGGCATCGAACCCGACTCTAACCTTCTAGCGAAACTTGAAGGAACCACGGAGGAGCAGGCGGAAACCATTGGGGGTCGCGGCGGGCGCGGACCTGGTGGAGCGCGTCCTCGAAATGGGGGCGCCCGGCGTCCACATGTGCACCTTCAACCAGGCCGAGCCGAACCTACAGATTCTTCAGAAAGCGGGCCTGATCAGCTGGTCCGCTCAGCCCACCCACGAAAAGGACTGATCATGACAACCCCGTTTCCGAAAGCAACAATCGTTGGTTATCCGCGCCTCGGCGCGAAACGAGAACTGAAACGCGCTCTCGAAGCCTATTGGGCTGGCCGTGCGGACGAGGACGAACTGCGCGCAACCGCAAGACAAACACGTCTAACCGTCTACCAGAACCTTTATGACAACGGGTTGACGGAGCCGGCGGCGATCCCAGCCACGTTCTCCTACTACGACCAAGTGTTGGACGCGGTGTGGATGCTGGGGGCCGTACCGAAACGTTTCGGCGACGCGAAGGGGCCACCCGGATACTTCTTGTTGGCCCGCGGTGAAGGGGACACCGCGCCCCTGGAAATGACTAAGTGGTTCGACACTAACTACCACTACTTGGTGCCCGAGATTGGCCCGGACACTCCCCTGGAGTTCAAGCGCGATACCCCAGTCAAACTGTTCAAGGAAGCGAAAGAGGAGGGTTTCGTGACGCGCCCAGCAGTCGTCGGGCCACTCACGTTCCTGCTCCTCTCCAAGGCCGCGAAAGACGCTCCGGAGGACTTCAACCCCCTAGATCGACTGGCGGACATCGCTTGTTAGTCGGCGTTCCGTTTGGCGATGGGGTGGTGTTCGGCGTTTTTGGGTTTGA
>CAYFUO010000070.1:0-10261 GCA_964346255.1 uncultured Actinomyces sp.
CGGGCGCTTCGTGGTCATCAGGGGTCATGCGTACAGGCTACAAAATGCGTGCGCGGCACACTAGGAGGTGCAGGAGACCCGCCACTCCTTTCACGACGATCACTTTCGCTGGAGCGAGGTCACTGCGCCCATAAGCGCCCCAACTCGACAGTCTTGAACTAAAAGACGAACAAATATTGCATCTTTGCTATCATGTTGGTTCGTCCCCTTGGGTTGGAGGCCAAAGATGCTCCGATATTTCCACCTTGAGAACTGGAAGTCCTTTCGTGAAGCGGCAACCTTAGACATGGTCGCAACACGGGAGCAGCGTGATGGAGAGACGCTCGCCCAGGTTCATCCCCCGAGAGCGAGGATCCTGCCTATCGCGGCGATCTATGGAGGCAATGCGGCTGGGAAAAGTGGGCTTGTTGAAGCGCTCGCTGCCTTGCAACAGATGGTCTTGGAGGATCGCGGGGACAAGGCTCGTCTGCCGGTAGTTCCCTCCCAGTACAACGAGCCCGGCGAGCCGACGACCTTGGAGGTCGAGTTCATCGCGGGTGGGGAAACCATCGATGGGCACGAGAAGAAAGACGTGACCTACCGCTACACGCTCGTCGCTGACCCGCGGGAAATCCGTTCAGAATCGCTAGTGCATGTGCGGGCGTCCAGCGAGCGTGACGTTTTCTTCCGGGAAGGAAGCTCGGTTGAACTCTCTGGAGATCTCACCTCGGACGCGCGAACGTGGGCTCTCGCGGATACAGTCGAGGGGAATGAGACTCTCCTTCGGAGACTGGCGGTCCGTGGCCTGCCCGGTGCGTCGCACGTCTCTAGGGCTTTCGCTTGGTTCCGCGATCGGTTGCGCGTGGTCGCGCCTTGGTCTATGGCGGTTCACGTGCCCTCCCGTCTGCGTGCGGACGAGCTTTACCGAGAGGTGATGTCCAGAGATCTTTCAGAGGCTGACACTGGGATAAGCAGCATAGACTTTCACGATGTCTCTGTTGGATTGGCTGGAATGCCTGAGGTGGAGCGTCAGGAGATCGAGGACCGGCTCGCTGCGGAGGGTGGCCAGTGGGTGGTTAGGAGCCCGGAGGGGCGCCTCATGATTCTTGAGTACGAGGACGGAAAACTCACCGCAGACGAAGTAGTCACGAAGCACGTTTCCGACCGGGGGGATTTCGTTTTGTCCTTAGATCAAGAGTCGGATGGCACGGTGCGTTATTTCCAGCTGTTGCCGGCTCTCCACGAGCTCATTGATTCGGACGCCGCTCCCGTTTACGTGATCGACGAGCTGGATCGTTCGCTTCACAGTGCTTTGGCGGCGCAACTCATCGAACGGTTCTTGGACAAGTCGGACGCTGGGCGGAGAGCGCAACTCATTTTCACCACCCACGATGCCAGCCTGATCCGAAGAGATCTATTGAGAAGGGACGAGATCTGGTTTGTCGAGAAGGAACGTTTAGAGGGGAGTAAAGGGGGCTCTTCTGAGCTTATCCGGTTGAGCGACCTCTCCCACTGGGGGATCCGAAACAGTACAGACATTTTCAACATGTACATTGCGGGCGCCCTTCCCGGCTCCCCAGAGTTGGTCTACTGATGGCGCGCCCGTCTGCGCGGTCGAGCAGCGATGCTCGCAGGAGGAAATCGCGACACGCGTCAGCGAAGACGGCGCCCTTAAACCTCATCTTGGCTTGCGAGGGTGAGACTGAGCGTCGGTACTTCAATGGACTCTTTAGGTCCACAGATCTGCTGAGAGACAATGTCAACATTAGGTTCGCCCGAGTGAAAGGCTCAGACTTGGGGTCTCTGATACGGGCAGCCGAGAATGAGCGGAAGGTGGTCGGAAATATCGGGAGTGTTTCAACGTGGGTTGTGTGCGACATGGACGCGAACCGACAGGCGGACCTTAACAGCGCTCTCAACTGGCTGGGTGGGCGGCCAGATCGCGGCGTGGCACTCACGAATCCTTGTATCGAGCAATGGTTCCTCACTTACCTTCAAGACAAACCGAAACAACTCAATAGCTGTTCTGACTACGAGGACGCTCTCACCCAGGAGCTTCCTGGGTACACAAAAAAGCAGAAGGCTGCGCTCCCCTCCGAACTTGTGGATTGGGATGCGACGGTGCAAGCCGTGAACAGGGGATGGCGGCGGCTGAGGGAGATCAATGTTTCGGAGAACGCTTCGGTCGTCTCTGCCCTTCGATCCGTATGGAGGAGGGATAATCGCTCGATGATGCCCCTGCTCTTTTCACACGTTGCGGGTGCTGTGAACAAGCGCGCCGGGAAGTCCCTCATAACTTTTGGGGACTAGGCACGGGGCCTCGTCGCCCGACGGTAGATTTAGGCTGTGCCAGCAGGGCACGACGCCTAGGGAAGGGGACCCACGCCATGGACGATCAACCACAGCCGCTGACGATGGACCGCATCACCGACCTCTTAGAAGAGAAGGACATTACGTACTTCTTCGACCAGGAAGGGGACGTGATGACCCTCTGGGACAATGGGCGCGTCTACTTCAGGTTGTCCGGGGAAGACAACAGCGCCATGCAAGTCTTGGGCATGCAAAGCCCCCTCAGCCCAGACGTGATCTCCCCAGAAGACATGGTGTGGTTCTGTAACGAGTGGAACCGGCAAAGACCATTCCCGAAAGCGTACGCGTCCTTCTTCGGGGAAGAACCAAACCGTGAACCCGCCCTGCGTGGGGAACAAACATTCACGTACGCGGCTGGCGTTTCGGCGGCGCAACTCGAGGACGACGTGATGGGCTCGCTCGCCCTGATCAACAGGCTTTTCGACAAGTTCACGGCGGAGGTGAAAGACGAAGGCTAAGAGGCCGCAGCGACCTTTCGGAGCTCCTCCAACGCCACCTTCCAGGGGATCCGTTCCTGCTCAAGGCGGACATTGCCTTCTCCACGCAAACGCTCCAGCGTGCTTTGCTCGTCAGCGGTCAGTGTTGAAAGCTCTCGCACCCTTGGGCTGGGATCTGCGACCCACAGGTCCCGGTGCTCCAGCAGGGTCTGTTCATCCATGAGCACTGACGTGACTTTCGGCAGGTGACTGCGCAGCACGTGAAGGATAGCGAACCCATCAGCATCTAGGTCCCCCCAGTAGATGACTTCCGCACCCTTCAGCCAGGGGATGTCGCCGAGGACGGAAACCGCGTAACCACTCCCATGGAGCACGATCGCCCCCGGCCACTGCGGCATCGCCAAGACACTTTCGAGGTTTTCGAAAATGAACACGGTGCGAGGCCGGATCGCTAAGGTGGCGAGCTCTTCCTTCAGGCAGGCGAAATCTGTCAGACCACCCACCGACAAGGTGGGATCTAGAACCCTCAGTCGAATCAGTTTCTTAGCGTCGACAACGCCCAGTCCCGCCCCATCGGAAGACGCCGCATGCAGTTTTTCCACGAGGTCACGGTGTTCACCGAACCACTTACTGTCCACCCCCCGAATCGGTAGTTGGCGGGGCCGCAGGCCTTCAATCGAGTTTGTCTTCAACCATTCCAGGACAGCGAGCAGCGCCACGAAGTTGGTTTCAGGCAGGTCCAATAGACGCTTGCCTCGAGAACGGATGACTTGCCGCACGTCCTCGCTCTCCCCCAGAACCTGCGTGAGTGCGGCTGCGCGGTCGCGAAGAGTCCTCCAGTTGCGGGCCGTGGCGCCCCCAACGAAGCCAGCCAGGTCATCCGGTGAACCAACGATCAAACGATTGGGAAGAACTTGGGCGCCAAGGGTCCTCCACCTGCGCTCCACGTACTCCACCTCGAGTGGGGGAGCAACGCTCTTCCAGCCGCGGACCCAGTCGTCAACGGCGCCGGGGTCTTCCAGCATTTTCGACTCGGGTGGCGGGCGCAGGCCCAAGTTGAAGGCGGGGACGTCCGCCTCGCCCGTCGCCCACGCAGCCATCTTCTGTTTCAGCCGGGATTCTGCCCGCCCTCGGGCTTCTTTCACGGTGATCATGAGGCCTCCTCCCACTGGACGGCGGCGACCCGCGAACTGCTGCGCTCTGGGTTCTCCACCTGAGTCGCGCCCCCGATGTAGGGCTCAATGGTTTGCAGCAGTTTCTGTGGGGTGGCGACGACTAGGTGTAGTCCGAAGGTTTTGAACACTTCGAGGGCGGTGCGCGTGTAGTCAGCGTCCGCCCTGTCGAAAGCCTCATCCAAAACGACGGTCCCAAACTTCGGGTAAGGCTGGTCAGCGTCAGTCAACTTGAATTTGAGGGCGGCCGCCAAACAGAAGAACGCTAGCTTTTGCTGCTGACCGCCAGACAACGCCACACCCGTGTCGAGGGTTTGGAACACTGTTCCGTCCTCGTTCACCTCTTCAGCCAAGAATGAGACGTGAAGGCGCGTGTCCAAACAGTTGCGTCGCCACACTTTCATCTGGTGGTCGGAGGAGCCTAGGTCAGTCATGATCCGCTCCAAGATTTGGTAGCGCGGCTCCGCGACCTCCATGTCTTCTTCACCCACAGTTTGGGCAGTAATGGATTTCAGGTCGGCGAGGAACTCTTCAGCCACCCTCGGGCGGGAGCTCTTTGGGTGCAGGCGCAGGTATTTGCCCCGCTCGTACGGCACCGTTTTGAGAGCTTGATTGATGGGGTAAACGCGTTCCCGCACTTCAGAGAACGCCTGCGTGATTTCTGCACTGAGGGTGGAAACTAGGTCGCGGGACCGGTCGCGGAACAGGTTCAAGAACCGTTGCTCGTGTTCGGGTAGGCCCTTCGCTTCGATGCTGGCCAAGATCGTCAGGTACCCGTCCCGGTCCGCCAACTGGTCCGTGAGGTCCCCAGCGGTTGCCGGCCACTTCTGCTTGAACACAGTTTGAAGGGAAGTGAGCCGACGGGAGCCGTTTTCTGCTCGGCTGGCGGCAGCGCGGTGGTCGCGGCGCAGCTCCTTATCGACCCGCCCAGCGACAGCAGGGACTTGAGACCTAGAGATGGAGCGCCGCCCGCGGGAGAACCTCTTCTTCAACTCGTCCCGGACCGGGTCAGGCAGCGGCTCTAGGTTGAGGCTCTCCAAGGACTTAATGGTGTCTTCCAAGTTTTCGCGTCGAACTTGGGCTTTCGTGGCCTCCGCAGTGGCGTCTGCGGCGGCGCGCTGGGCGGCGTTCAGAGCAGCTTTCGCGTGCTCCAGTTCCCGGGCGGACTCAGCCAAATCTTGGTTGCCTGACGTGAGAGTGGTTAGGCGTTCCTTCAGGGACGCGACCCGAGCCTCGGCCGCCGCGACATCAATGTCTTCCCAATGCTGTTCCAAGATTCTCTGCTGGTTCGCGCGCTGCAACTGCGCCCTCTGCTGACGTTTCTGCGCTGCATCAACAATGCGTTCAGCCTCTTTCTCTTCGTTGCGTGCCCGCCGCAGGGCTTCATCAAGTTCTTGGAGTTTAGAAACGTGGTCGCCAAGCACCCACCGGGACCGGTCAGTGATGGCACTCCGGTCATCTTTCACGTAGCGGTGTTTGGATAGGCGCATCTGTCCGTTCAAAGACAAGGAAGGCACGTAGTTGCCCAAGTCGTCCGCGGTGAGCACGCAGGAATAGTCAAACCTTCTCGCCAGAGTCCCCTCCAGCCATGGTTGGAAGTACCCGTCTTTGACTTTGAGTTTGCGCACCAAGGAGTGCGGGGCGCTAGGGGAGGGGGCCCCACGACCTGTTTGGCCCACTTCCTCATACTCCAGTCGAACCCCGAGGTGGTGGCTATCCACGTGCCTGCGTACCGCCCCCAAATATTCGGGTCGAACCAGCAGTGTCAGCCCGAAGGCGCCCAACGCCCGTTCGATGGCGCCCGTCCACTTCGCCTCCTCGGGCAAAACATCAATCAGTTCGCCGACGAAGGGCAGAAGGTCACGTGCGACGCCCTCATCCACACCCAGCTCCCCAGCGAGGTCCTTGCGCACCTTTTGCAGCCGAGGGGGGATCGTTGACCCCGTGCGGCGCACCGAATCGAACTCTGTTTCTAGGTCACGGACTTTCGCTCGGGCTCGCATCATGCGCGCCATCTGCTCATGTGTTGCGCCCTTGGGTTGGGTGGAGGCGCCCTCGTCCATGGTCTTCCCCACCTCTAAGACCAGCGCATCGAAGTCGGCGCGCGTCGCGGGAACGGACTGGACCCCAGCGCTGGCCAACAGCCGCACGAAGCTTGCCTGCCGCCGCTCAGTGTCCCGCAGCGCCTTTTCCGCGTCTTCGATACGGACCTGCAGCCCGGCGACGTCCGCGCCACCCAAGCGGGAGTTCTTTTCCCGCGCCGTGTCTAACCGTTCCTCCGCCCGCATTGTGCGATCGCGCGCTGCCCGCGCCTCATCTTGGGCGGCGGACTCCCTCTCAACGACGCGCACCAGCTCTTCTTCAGCGAGGGACAGTTCCAGTTCAGCCTCATAGGTTCTCACCGCAGAAGCCAAAACCTCCAAGTTGCGGGCCTCACCCAAGTCGGCCTCATACTTTTGAGCCACTTCCCGCAGGTTTCTGAGGTGGTCGCGTTGCTTACGCAGTTCGACGACTTGGCTGTAAGCGGACGACAGTTCGGTGAACTGAGAGACCGCGTTCTCCGCCACTTCGAATGTCTTGGGCACGTCCAACATATAGGTGCGGAACAAGTCGTCGAGGCTCCCCAGGTTCTTGGTGGACTGGGTTTTGTGGAGCAGCTGCAACGCTTCTTCGTCGGCCAACCCGAAGGTGGAGAGCACCCTCCGGAAAAACCCGGCGTAAGAGCCTGACCTTGTCACCTCCACGTGCGGGAAAGCCTTTTGGATACGGCGCGTCTCCACTCCCGTGAGCAGGTATTCCTCAAAGTCGGCTAGATCCAAACGCGTCTTGGAGAACATGCGGACACTCGACAGGTCGGCGTTACCGGTCCCGGTGCCTTTGGCGAAGAAGAGGCGCCCGAGGGAAACGGTGGCGCCCATCTTGTCCGTGTAAATGAGGATGATGCCGGACCAAGTGGGGCCGGAACGCAGGAAGTCGGTGACCACCCGATCCTCAAACTCATCGCTTGTTCGCCGCCAAGCGCCCCGCACGTAGCTCATTTTCGTGCGCTGGTTCGCGCGTGCCGCGCCCCCGACCGCGGCCTGGTTGAAGTTGAGCCACTTGTCGGGCGTCAGAACAGCGGCGATCGCGTCCAATAGCGAAGACTTCCCAGATCCGGAGGCGCCGGTGATCAAATGTCCTTTGCGCGCCACGGGGATCCGGTGGAGGCCGTCGAACGTCCCCCAGTTGGCGACCTGCACTTCCGCAAGCCGCAACTGCCTAGCAAGGGGGTCGCCGTCTAGGGTGTCTTGGATCCCTGGGTCTGAGAAGAGTGTGTCACTCATCCGGGCCTCCCTTGGCGTCCTCGTTCTGGGCGGCGATCTGCTTGTAGAGGGCCGTCAGTTGGTCGACGCGGTCCGCATCCACCAAGAAGCGGACCATGGGGGAGATGCGGGCCCGCTCGGACCCGGATGACACGTGGATGAGGCGGTACTTGTTGGCCATGCGTCCCCAAGCGGCGTTGACGCTGCGTTTGAACGTGGGCTCGTCGGTTTGCCGGTAGGGGTCGAGTGCCTCCAACAGTTCGTCTTTGTCGACGAACACGTTGTCCTGGGTGGGGGAGGCAAGCAAGTGTTGGCGCAGCAGAAGCAGCATGGCAGTGTCGATGAACGCCATGCGCTCAGTTCTCAGTGTTCTTGGGATGTCGACGTCTGGAATGTTGATGCTGCGGGTGAAGGCGAACTCGTTCACCTTGTCCAACTCTAGGTCTAGGAACAGGTCGTGCAGGCGCGAGCGGATCAGGTCCTCATCGGCGACCAGCGCGGTCCAGAGTCGGGGCATTTCGTGGGCGGACAGGTAGGGGCCCCTCAACAGTTGTACGAGGGCGCGCCGTGAGCTGTCCTGTAGCTCACCCGCGTCCCCCTGCCACAGTGACACTTTTCCCTGAGATGAGTCTTCGGGTGTGAAGTCGCCTGTCACCGACGGGTCGCCCCAGTAGTCGCTCATGGGATCGGCCCCGTGAACACGTGGCGGACAACACTCGCCTGTCGCCCGCGCTCATCGGTTCCCTTCCATTCCAACAAGTCGTCCACTCCCGCCCTCATCTCCCCGTGTTTGGTCGCCAGCTCCAGCAAGCCAACGACGGAGGCCAGCCCCTGAGTCGCTGGGAACTCATCCAACACCATTTTGACAGTCACCTCCGACACTTCCGGATTCCCCTCCCACATTGAGTTCACGTTCTGGCGCAGGGTTTCAAAGTCGATTTCCGTCTCCAACGCGATCGCTGCGAGGGCCCGGAACTTCGCTGAGCCCACCTCATGAATTTCTAGGGAGCGGGTCACCTCCGTTTCGGATGGGTCCCACGGGTGCAGCTCACCGATTGAGAATAGCGACGCTTGAGACAGTTCTAGGTTGAAAGGGACTTGCGCGAACGGTTTCACAACTTCGGCTGCGCCCAACCCCGCCCCCAGGGCTTCCGTGATCTTGTCGCGGAGCACCTGGTCCTGCTGGTATTCCTGAGAGAACACGTAGCGCCTCAGGCTGCGAGCGAACTCAGTCATAGTCGACTGGACGTCCCGGTTCCCTTCAGACAACTCTTTACGCAACGATCGTAGGGCGCTGCGCACGGCGAACGGCAGGTCTTCAGCGAAGTCCCGCTCCAACAAGACGGCCACATCGTCGTCGAATACGGCGCTGCGTTCCGGGTCGCGCACGAGGTCCGCGAACGCGTTGAAGGTTTGCCCCTCCTCCGACGTTTCTAGCAGGTCCACCCCCGCCCACACGTCATCCAATATTTCTGAGGCGCCCTCTTCCCGACCCACGATGCTCGCCCGCAGTTCCCGGCTCATCTCCTCAACCCGACTGCGGACGCGCACGAAGTCCGCCGGCAACGTGAGGGCTTGGTCGAGGATGTCGAGGACCCGCTCCCGCGCCCTCGCCGGCTCCATCACTTCCGCTTCCCCCCGCTTGACCTGCTCGATTTCTCGCTGCAGGCTCGCAAGTTCAGCCTCCAAGAGACTGAGCCTTCGCGTCTGGTCAGGGTCCGTCAAGATTGCTAGGCGGTGCAGCGCGGACGTGATGGACACCAGCCGCGACTCAGTGACCGCGCTTTGTTCCGTTTCGAGGCCCGACAGGATCCGTAGCAGGTCGTGTCCCTCAGCGGTCAGTTCGTACACTTCGCGTTTGCGGGTGCCGTGCAGGCTGCGCCTGAGCAGCCCGTCCTCGCGCCACTGGTCGCAATACCCCTTGCCGTTTGTTTTCCCGAGGGCGAAGTGGCTGCGCAGGTCCTCTAAGTCCGCGTCAATCAGGTCGTGCAGTTCTTCAGTGTCGACACGCATCCCGGGAGTTCCCAAGTGTTCCTGCAACAGTGCGGCGACCACTGGCAGCGTGTCTTTCCGCAGCGCGACCATGAGGGGGCTTTCCTCGAGGAGGCGCTGGTAGGTGAGCGCTGAGGATGTTGCGGTCATTCAGCCAGTTTCCCACGCGAAGCACGTCCCCGCGAAGGGACTAGGGCCCAAGGTAGCGGGTTCTTCCGTTGGTCTGTCCCGGCTGGCGGTGTCTCCACCTAGTCGTTCCAGCCCAAATAGAATAGAGTTCCTCTAGGCGCGGGTAGCGCTGTTTGCGGGTCGCTGAAAGCGAAAGGTGGTTGTCCAGGTGGGCGCAAGCCTCGGGTTCACTCCGGGACAAGTGGTTCAAGAGTTTTACTACGACGAGGACGTTGACGGGTCGCTGCGCGCACAAGTCGAAAAGGACATTGGCGCGCAGATCGTCACGTGGGACTACTCAGATTTGGTTGATGGTGTCCTCATCTGGTGGCGCGCTGACGACGCTGCTGAAGAGGACTTAGCGGACGTCCTTTTGGACGCTGCCGCGAACATGGATGATGAAGGCGGGTCAATCTGGGTTCTCACTCCGAAGCCGGGACGTGGTGAGGAGGTCCCCATGGATGAGATTGACAGTGCCGCTAAACTCGCGGGTCTGCAAGCGACCTCGTCCACGTCGGTTGCGAGGGACTGGTCGGGGATGCTCCTGGTGGCTAGGCCTCGCAAGCGCTGAAAGCGTGAAAAGTCTTATCCTCCTTCACCTTTGAGGGTGGGACGTAAGATGACTAGACTGGATCATGCTTGGGGCCTATAGCTCAGTTGGTTAGAGCGCCACGTTTACACCGTGGATGTCGGGGGTTCGAGTCCCTCTGGGCCCACCACTAAGACACCCTTTTGGATACAAAGGGGTGTTTTTTGGTTTTCTGCGTCCCGGAGTCTGGTTTTCCCCGTGGTTCTGCGGTTTCTGACGTTCGGTGTTCCTGTCGGAGAGCGGGATGCCGTC
>CAYFUO010000071.1:0-9992 GCA_964346255.1 uncultured Actinomyces sp.
TGTTCGACGGCCGTCGGGTCACGGACCCGACGCTGTGGACCGGTGTTCCGAGACTCGTTATCGGCGAGTGACAGTTCTTGTTGCGTGGGCGCCCCTGCTAGCCGGCGGGGTTGCCTTATGGGCGGTGCTCACAGCACTGGGAACGGCCGTTTTAGCGCCGCTCAGGGTTCCCAAATCCTACTGGTTGCTTGTGGGCGCACCTGTTGGCTTGGCCGTCACCGGCACCGCAACCTTCGTGGGTGGGTTTCTCGGCTTAACGTGGGGTGTCTGGGCGCCGGTGCTTGTCGCCGCGCTGATGGCCGGTGTGGGCGCCTTAGTGCACAGGCTTCACCAGCGTTCCTCTCCACTTGATTGGAAGCGTGCGCCGAGGGCGTCCTCGTTCTGGTGGGTTGCTGGAGGAGCGTTCGTCTTCGCGGCGGTTCAGTTTGGTGTGATCCTCCTCGTCGCGGAGGGGCCGGACGCGATCCCGATCATGGGCGACGCTCAGTTTCACTTGGCTGGGAGCTTACTCGTCGCTGAGACGGGGGATGTGAGTCCCCTAACTGGGCTTGGTCGCCTTTACGAGCCCATGTTGGGAGTTTCCTACCACTATTACCCGACCTTTTGGCATGGCCTGATGGCGATGCTGATGTCGGTCGTCAACATCGGTTTCGCGCACAACCTCCTACTTTTCACGCTCGGTTTTCTTGTTTGGCCGGCTGCTCTCGGCGCCCTCGCCGTCTTGCTGACGCCGAAACAGCCTTGGGTTGGCGCTCTGGCTCCCTTGCTCGCGATTTCTGTTCTCGCCTATCCGGGTGATGTCTTCGTCTACGTTTCTTTAGGCCCTTACGGCCTCGGACTCGTCTTCATCCCCGCAGTGCTCGCCCTTTTGGTGGCGGCCGTAGACAATCCTAGGGTCTGGGTGATTCCCCTGGCTCTTGTCTTGATCGGTGCGTTTGCGGCCCACCCGTCCGTGGGCCTGCTGGTGACCGCGCCAGTGGCCATGGTGCTCCTAGTCGAGGGCGTGAGGCGACTCGTCGGGCTGGAGAACCGCGTTCTCGCAGCCGTTGTTGGGGTCTCCACGGCGGTCGCGATTCTCGCCGTCTCGGTTGCGCTCCTATCAACCTCTTACTATCAGTCTCTCGCGTCATACGAGAGAGCCACCCCTGGGATTTGGGGAGGTCTCAAGGCGCTTTTTGTTCAAGCGGTTTTTTACTGGCCGGTCACGGTTGGTTGGGTGGCGACCGCGGGCTTCGCGTTGTTGGGTGTTTGGGCGCATCGTAGAAGTCGTTCCGCTCAGCTGATATTGGTGGGGTCCGTCCCCTACCTGGTGCTCTACCTGGCTTCTGTCTCCCCGGAGAGCTCTTTCCGCGGAATTTCTGGTCTTTGGTGGAGAGACTTCACCCGACTTATCGTGCCACCGCTAGTGGTTCTGGTTGTTTTCGCTGCGCTTGGCGTCGCGGCTGCGGCGGCAAGGATATCCAAGAAATTCCCAGACCATTCGCGCGGCAGTCTGCGATCCGTGTCCGCTATCGTGACTGCGGCCGTGGTGGCTGCGGTTGGTTACGGAGTCGGATCTCCTTCCCGGCTGGAAACGATGGCTCACTTTGCGCTTGCCTCCTACTCCTTGGACCCAGAGTTGGTAACACCTCTTAGCTCCGACACAGTCACGTTGCTGGAGGCATCCGACGAGCATTTCAAGGAAGGGGCCCTCATCGGTCCTCACGCAAGTGGAGTAGGGTTCGCTCCGGTGTACGGCTCCATGACGTCTTTCATGCCGATGCCCATTCCCTACACCGCGGACCAATGGTATTTGCAGGAGAACTTCAAACACATCACAGAAGACCCTCGAGTGTGCGAGATTTTGGAAGCAAACGGGGTTGTAGGCTTCCTTGAACGGGAGGCGGCCCCCGATGAAGAGACCGAGCAGCGCCAAGAAGGCTTGTACGGCGTGGACACGTCGACTGGTTTCGAGTTGGTTGCCGAGTCAGGGGATTTAGCGCTCTGGGAGATCACGGCCTGCAACTGAGTGGCTCAGTCAGCCAGGGTGTCTCCTTGGGGTTTACCTGTGACTGCTCCACGAACACTCTTCAACAGCCGCCAGGCACCCTTGCCTGCTTTAGCGGCCGCGGGAGAGGACCTGATCAAGGATGAATAGACTTGCACGCCTAAGCGTTCCAAACTGAACGGTTTTTTGGATTCAAGCCATTTCAGCTGCTCCTCTGGTGGCAGAGGAAGCGCACGGTCGAAAGCAGTGAGTTTAGCGTAGAGAACTTGGTCTGCGAACTGTGCGTTGGTGCGGGTCTGCACGGTTCGAGCGTAGAACCCCTGAGAATAGGCGGTGTAGGCCGTGAGGCGCTCCAAAACGTGGGCCAGCGAACCGTCCATGTAGGCCTCGTTGGTGGGGAACTCCTCATAGTTGAAGTTCGCATCCACCAAAGGGGTTAAGGCTTCGCGGCGCGCCCAGAACATGGAGCCGTATGGGGCAAGTGGCGTGCGGGCGTCTGCGGGCACCTTCGGCAAGGGGGACTCAGTGAGGGACGGCAGGCGCGGAGTGGTAGCGTCGTCCAGCTCGAAGCCCAACCTGCGGGCGACACTGAACGCTGGAAACTTGTTTGTCATCCACCCGTTGCCCATCGTGGGATGTCCCATGTGGATCGTTGGTGGAAACACGAGTCCCAAGCTAGGTTCTCTCTCGAATAAGTCTTTGACCTTCGCCGCCTGTGAGGGGGTTCCCACAAGGTTCTCAAACAGGTGGTCCTTGAAGTAGGTTCCGATTCCATCCGGAGTTTGCGCAGACTTCTTTGAGTGCAGCTTGACGACCAAGTCGAAGTGGGGGTTCGTGAGAACGTCGGCGCAGTCGATCAGGAACGCGGGGATGTCGCGGCCTTGGTTACTGCCTACGACCCTCACCTGCACTTCTTCGAAATAGTTTTCTTTCTCAGCTACGGCCCTGATCTTTTGGGCCTTTTCATCAGTGTCGGTCGTGATGAAAAGGTGCGCGGGCGGCGGCACGTTCCCCGCGAAGCGAAGCATCTCCTCCAACATGTCGACGTAGAAAACATGCATGACTACCGCGGTAGTTAGGGGCGCCCTCGACTCTGCGGCACTGTTTGCGTCGCCGTCGCGTGGACCGCGACCGGGGGCGGCAGCGCTGACGGTGGAGCCTTGGTTGTCGGTGATGGTAAAAAGTTCAAGGTTCGCATGCCAAACCTGAGGCTCAGCCGCTCTCAAGAGTTGGTCCCAGAACGCTTTGGTTGGGTAATCGCGGGCCTCTAGGTGCTCCAGTGCTAGCCGTGGAGCGATGCTGAAAGATGTTAGCGCCAACGGGTCTGCGGTGAACGTTTTCCAAGGGAGGAATGCCGCCCCATTTCGGACTGCGTTCCTCAGTCCACCGGCGATCCAAGGCAAGTGGTCAGACGTCGGGTAGCGGGCGGTGATCTCCTCACCCAGCAAGGAACGAAGCTGATCTCCGAGGCCCACCCAAGACCTCGCCTCGCGGGAAGAAAGAGCCCTCCGCACTCTCGGCGACTTGAGCCAGGGGACGTAAACGTTAAGAGCCCCACCTTCAAGAGCCAGCGGCCCCTTCCCGTGGTCGAACCCAAACAGGGCGCGAACCGGAGCTTCTTCATCCACAGCGAGGTTAGTGATCGCAGAGTTGGGAATGGGTCCGAGCAGCGTGTCGTCCCACACCTGCACGCTTGGGGCTTCCCCCGCTAGCCGCTTTCCAAGCAGAAGAGTTCGGCCCGCGTGGTCCACGTGCTTGTAGGGAACGGCCTCGACCTGGCTCAGTTGTTTCTGGTCTAAAGCATCACGGACTGCAGGGAGGCTCTCTGGGCGGCACACGACACGCAGTGGCCCCGAGGCTGCCAAGTGTTGCAAAGTGAGGTGAACGGACTCTGGCAGAGGAGCCGTGCTTTCTTTCAGGACGTAGATGACGCAGGGACCGTCCACGTGCGACGTTTCGATGGAGTTCACCGTTGTTCCTCACGGAGGTCACGAACTTTGTTGTAAAGCCGGTTCAGCACCAAGTAGGCGCCGGGGAAGCGGCGGTAGGACCCTTCCAGCACGGAGTAAGCGCGTTGGTCTCCGCTGCGAGCCCAAAACGCTTGACCCCTCGAGGGGGAGGAGGGCAGGACCTTCCAGTTGTGCATGTACTCGCTGTAACCCTTGAACCTAGCGAAGTGAGCTTGTGCTTCAACCATCCACAGGGGCGCTTCCACTTGCAGCTCTTCGCTGGTCGTGGCACGCCCAGCATAGCACGCTTGGAGGCGCATGTGGTCTGCTATCAACTGGTCTAGGATGCGCTCGTGGGCGTCCTCGGCCCCGGCGATGGCGGTGA
Source organism: uncultured Actinomyces sp. (assembly GCA_964346255.1). Taxonomy (GTDB): domain Bacteria; phylum Actinomycetota; class Actinomycetes; order Actinomycetales; family Actinomycetaceae; genus Scrofimicrobium. The sequence goes on from CAYFUO010000071.1 coordinate 4,322, forward strand.
GCTTTTCCCACCCGCCAGCCTCTCGGATCCGTTCACCAAAACCACTCAGAGCCGCGGTCCTGTAGACGGCTACGCCCTCGTACGCGGCGACGGGCCCATGGTGGCTGGCGCGTTCCTGAAGCCCCATCATTTCAGCGATCGTCCACGCCCTGCGCGCACCTGTAAGCCATTCGATGTCCGACTCCGCGGAGCCAACGAACTGTAGGGTGGGTGCGATCATGCCGAGGCGTGCTTCCCCCTCCATTAGAGACACCACGAACTCTTCGTTTCCAGTGGCTCTCAAAGCATTTTGGCGCCGCCAAAGGTCCCCGTCTGCTCTCGGTGGGTGGGGTGTCGGTGGCCTCACGAACAAAACGTCTGCTGCAAAGATTTCGCTCGATGGCGGTTCCGCGTCTACGCCGCCTGCCACGCGAGGCCGAGGGCGTGGGTCGGCGGCCAGGGTTTTCCACGGGCGCTCGCTCGTGACGGACCACTTCAAGGTTTTCGGCTCGAGCCTCGGGCTGCTGGCTGGCGCGACGTAGAGGGCGCCGAGAGCGACGCTGACCTGATCCGCCTCGGTTCTGCGGGCTACTGCGTCCATGATGACCTCACGGCTCACCCCGCGTGCTACGGCGGCTTCAGTTACTCGGGCCACCGAGACCCCAAGGTTCATCAGATGTTCAGTCCCATGGAAGTACAGGCGTTTCTTCACAATGGGGAAGCCTTGGTCTAAAAGCGCTAGAGGGGCCTGCATGGTGGGGTTTTCGACCCCAAAGTCCTTCGCGGGGAATGCGGCCCGCCAAGAGAACCCGAGATCAGCGAAGCGCTTGGAGAAGCGAGACTCAAAGTTCGAAACTGCTTCGGCGTAGGATTCAGGGTTCTTTGTCTCTTGCCAGTAGTCGAAGAAGAGTGGGTCGTGCAGCATGCGGTCGCGCACCACAACCCAATAGGTTTGTAGGTGCGCGTCGAGAGTCCCAACCCCGGTGAAAGGGTTTGGAGTGACCTGGGGGTGGTCGGTCAACCCCCAGAAGTCAGCATCTGAAGAGGCCATTCGCTCGAACAGAGGCTTGAAGTCGTCTTGGACCGAAAAGAACGTGGAGTTGGCCAACACCAGCTCGTTAAAGTTCTCTAAGCCTTCCTGACCGATGTGTTCTAGGCCTGCCCTGTGAGCCCCGATGTCGTAGCCAGTGTTTTCGCGCACCAACACTTCGTCGGCGACCTTCTCCAAGTCGCTTTTAGACTCGGGGAGGAGAGGCCCCTTGGACACCACCAAGACGTGGTCTGCGACTGATCGGAAGGCTTGCAGCGTACGTAGGACCGCTAGGTCCGCGTAACCTTCCGGATCGTGCAGTAGGTAGATCAGAAGCCGCGCTTCACTCATTAGGTTCACCGCTGACGGTCGCGGTCACCGGGCTGTAGACCAGGCCGGAGACCCTGCGGTCCGTCTCCACTGCGAAGTAGGCGGCGGAATCCCAGTGGGCCACGTTGTTGCGCTGCGCATCGAACAAGCTCGCCGTGATGGCGTATCCGCCCCCACCCAGGTTGAGGTCCGGAAAAGTGAAACGCACGAGTCCGTCAGCAGGCAACTCGCTATCGATGCCTAACTGTTTCGTCGAAGTCGACAACACCACAGTCCCCATGGTGTTTGCAATGTCCAGCTCCAGACTCCAACCGTCTTGGGGCCGCGGACTGGTTATGCTCACATCCACGTTCAGATCGCTGCCGGGTTGCACCGTCCCGCCATCCGCCGCTGCTACTTGAACCGAGTTGATAGTGAACTGGTCATCGCCGGAGTGAGTCGCGAGTTGGTGGGCGAAAGAACTCTGAAACCCCTCCCGCAACTTTTCTACCGCTTCGACGGGTTCCCCATCGAACACGACGTTGCCGTGGTCGAGGACGATCGCCCTCGTGCACAAGGAAGTTATCTGGTCCATCGCGTGAGAGACGAAGAAAATTGTTCGCCCCTCCTCTTGAAACTGGCGGATCTTGTCTAAACACTTCTGTTGGAACGCTTCATCGCCAACTGCTAGGACTTCATCGACCAGCAGTATGTCTGGGTCGACGTGGATCGACACGGAGAACGCTAGGCGCACGTACATGCCGGAGGAGTAGAACTTCACCTGGGTGTCGATGAAGCGTTCCATCTCGGAGAACTCAACGATCTCTTCGAAACGCTCGTCTGTCTCTTCTTTCGTGAGACCCAAGATTGCGGCGTTCAAGTAGATGTTCTCGCGTCCCGTCAAGTCTGGATGGAAGCCCGTGCCCAACTCAAGGAGGGCGGCCAAGCGTCCCCTCGTGGCGACGGAGCCTTTAGAGGGCTCAATGATGCTGCCGATGATTTTCAGCAGGGTCGACTTGCCGGAGCCGTTCGGCCCGATCAGGCCGACGGTGGTGCCCGCGTCAATGGAGAGGTCCACGTTCTGCAGAGCCCAAAAGTCGACGACACCTTCTTGCGCTTTGAAGGGGTGGAGTATGCGGTTCTTCAGGGAGCGGTCTTTGTTGAGTCGGAAGTGCTTCGACACGTTGTTGATTGCAACAACTTCGAGGGGCTCTTCGACTTCGATTTCGACTGCCAAATTTTCAACAGGCTCGTTCACGGGCGCCTCACAGTTCTTGGGCGAAGTTGGCTTGGTGGCGGGCGAAAACCCTTTGCCCTAAGAACAGGAAGACCAACCCGACCAGAGTTGCGATCAGGGTCTTCAGGGCGAGGTCGGGCGGAGTTTCGCCGTTGGAACCGTGAGCCCAGAACGCTTCTTGGTAGCCAAGGACTGCGATTGTGATCGGGCTGTCCATGTACAGCTGGAAGAGCCACTGGTAGGCGCTGCCCGTCAGGACGTCACGAACGAAGGTCCACGAGTACACGATAGGACTGAACCACATCAGGAGCATGAGGATCACCTCAGTCATGAACCCAATGTCGCGCAGCTGGACGTTCCAAGCCGACAGCATCAGCCCTAACCCGGTCGCCCAGATGATGATTAGCAGCGTGGAGAACAGAATGTAGAGCAGCTGGGGTCCCCACGTGATCGTGTGCGCGACGAACGCCGCGACCGTGAGGATCCCGAATTGGATGCCGAAGTTGAACAGGCTAGAGCCCAAGGTGGAGATGGGGAAGATTTCTCTAGGTAGGTAGATCTTTTTGATAAGCCCGTCGTTGTTGACGATGGACTCCGTCATCTGCCCTACTGCGTCCGAGAAGAGGCCGTACACCGTCAGGCCAGCGAAGATGAACACTCCGAAGTTGTCGATGGACCGCGCCGCTCCAAGGAACTTTCCGATGACCAAATAGTAGATCAGCAGCTGAGTGAGGGGCTTCACCAGCGCCCACACGAACCCCAGTGCGGAGTCCTTATACCGGGCGGTCAGTTCGCGCTTGACCAACAGTTTCAGTAGATAGCGACGGGCAAACAGCTCTTTTGTGATGTTGTTGAACGCCACAAAGGGGTTCTTAGTGGGCTCCCTGACCGTTAGTGGCACGGTGGAAAGGGCAGCTATTCGCTCTTGGGCCTCCACAGAGAGGTTCCGTTCAGTGGTCATAGATCCTAAGCCTAGGTGGATGCTGGGCGTTGCCCCAGTTTAGTCGCACCTCCAACCCCATCCGGTAATCTTGCTCGGGTGGGCTGCACTTGGATGGGCGTGGAGCACCAAGTCGTGTTCTGCGGGCGCGGAGGAGGCAGTGTTGACGGAGACGACGAGGCCAAGCCTCAAGGTCACGGTGGTGGTTGCGGACGGAAGTCCCTTTGAGCCATCTGGCAACTACGCAGTGCAGGCCTTACGCGAGATGGGCCTGAATGCTCGAAGCGGGACCCCGGAGGTCGCATTCGAGTCTCTCGAGGCGAACGGGGCCGATCGAGTTCTCTTAGTCAGCGAGCGCGCATTGGGTCCCCTCAGCAGCCTGGATGATTTTCTCGCGAACGCAGCGGGGCGCGGCGCGTTCGGCCTAGTAGAGGATTCGGACCCAGAAGGTCCCCTGCGCATAGAGCCCGTTGTCTTGTACGTGGATCCCACTCGCCTTGAGCCCGGCCTTTGGGGGGAATGTGTGAGGCGGGTGCGCGGAGAACTATGTGGGGACCAGGGCGAAGCAGATGTTTTGGGAGCACTGCGCTCTGCGTTGAGGGAAGCTGGAGTTGCGGTTCCTGGGTACGTGGACGTTTCCCGTCCGCCCGAAGAGTACTCCCGCAGCCGAAGCTTTCTGCGCGACGGGCTCGACTCTGCCTTATCTTCTAGAGCGCCTTTCTTGCCTTGGGACGTGTTCATTAAAGACCCGCTCGCGTTGGAACGTTGGGCGATCAACCCGACGGCCATCATGGAAGAGGTCTTCGACCGGGGCTACCCACGGACCGTCTTTTGGGAAACCCTGTTGGGGGCCGCCCCTCCTCCCGTCTGGTTCGCGAACACTGGGCAGTACAAGATCCTTGCAGGTAGTCGTGTTGAAAACACAACAGACTCTGTTTCAACCGCAGATGGCCCGCCCCCCAAGGTTGGGTCCGTGGACGCTGTGGTCCAAGTCGTTGACCTGGCTAACTTGCCGCCCCTGCTCCGCGCGCTTGGGAACATGCCGCAACTCAAGTCGATCACGGTTCATGGCCCACAAGACGCCGTCGGCGTTCTCAACCGACTTCGAGCGCACACCATGGCCCACTTCGCGTATGTGGGGGCTCCAAAGCGTGCTTTGGCCAACGGGTCAGCCGCGTTCCTGCATGGGGGCCTCGACACGGTCGGGTCCGGAGCGGAAATCCTAGTTTTTCTTAGTGACCAACTAGCGAACGTGAACGCTAACGTTTTGGGAACACCTCCACATGAGCAGGTGGTGGCTAACCTCCTTGCGTCGCCCGATCACGCCGCCGACTTGCTGGGGCTTTTTGAGGACGACCCTAGACGTGGCCTCATCTTTCCTCCGATGCCTTTGGGAGCCCCTCAGCAGTCTCCGGCCGTCTCGGGTTGCGAAGATGTGTCACGAAAAGTGCGAGGAGGAGTGCCCGGCAAGTTTCTGAGTCCTCTCGACACACAGGTGGTGCCGCCCGCAGCCACGTTCATGGCTCGTCGCGAGGCATTGATGACGCTGACCGGGGTGTTGAGGGATGTCCCCGCTCAACGTATTGAATGTTTGGCACCCACGCAGGTCGGTGCACTTGTCGCGAACGCCTCGTACGCCGAGGGGTTCTACGCGACGATGGCGCAGACTCTTGAGTCAGCACGCGCTCAGTCGCTCGCCATGGAGACGCGAACCGAAAGGATAAGCAGCCACTTGTATCCCTACGCCCGGCAAGCGGTGGCGATTTTAGAAGAGCTGGTCCGGAAGCACGGTCGAAGCATGTCAGTTGGTGTCTAGGTGAGCCCAGTTGCTTCGTGCGGCTAGGGTTGCGAGGGAGAGGTCCTAAGCGTGGACCACAATCGAGTGACGAAAGGGTCCAAGCCGTGAAGGGAATCATTCTTGCGGGCGGGTCAGGTACTAGGCTCCATCCGCTCACCATCGGGGTATCTAAGCAGCTCATGCCTGTGTACGACAAGCCGATGATCTACTATCCGCTCACGACACTGATGCTCGCAGGAATTGATGACATTCTCGTCATTACCACTCCGCATGATGCTCCTGACTTCGAGCGACTACTGGGGGATGGCAGTCAACTTGGGGTGAAGATTTCCTACGCAGTGCAAGAAGTGCCCAACGGGCTCGCCCAAGCGTTCGTGA
>CAYFUO010000072.1:0-7213 GCA_964346255.1 uncultured Actinomyces sp.
GCGCTGCTGCACCACGAGAAGGTCAAGGAGTACATCCTGGAGAACTGGTCAGACGGTTCCGTCATCGCAGCCTTCTGACACTCGCCCAGCCCCGGGAACACATCGCGGGGCTGGCATCCCAGTTGGAGGTCAACTTGGGGTTGAGGCATCGCCCGGTGAAGTTGGCTGAATAAGGTTGGGACCGTGAAGTTCTGACAGTTGAAGGGCCGGAGGGGAATCCTCCGGCCCTTCATTCACGCAAGACGTTAGCCGCATCTAAGCGGCCGGTGGCCTTCCGGGAAAGTTTGGCTGTCTTAGTCGACAATCCCGTACAGGCGGTCGCCTGCGTCCCCAAGCCCGGGAACAATGTAGGCCTTCTTGTTTAGGCCCTCATCGATGGCTGCGACCACAATGTTCACTTCTGCTTTCCCACCGACGGCCTTCTCAACTTCTTCGATCCCTTCGGGGGCGGCGAGTATGCAGATGGCTGTAACGTGCTTGGCTCCCTGCTCGAGTAGGAAGTCGATGGCTGCGACCATGGTGTGACCGGTGGCGAGCATCGGGTCCAAAACGTAGCAGTGGCGCCCCGATAGGTCTTCGGGTAGGCGCCTCGCGTAAGTCTCGACTTCTAGAGAGTCGGCGTCTCGCACCATGCCGAGGAAGCCAACTTCAGCGGTTGGGAGGAGCCTCATCAACCCATCTAGCATGCCGAGACCGGCGCGCAGCACGGGTACCACCAGCGGCCTCGGTGGAGCCAACTTCACTCCCACCGTGGGTGCTACTGGTGTCACGATTTCTACTGGTTCAACGGGAACGTTGCGTGTCGCCTCGTAGGCGAGCAGGGTCATTAGCTCATCGACCAACTGTCGGAAGGTTGCTGACGGGGTGTTTTCGTCCCTCAGCACAGTGAGCTTGTGTGCGATGAGCGGGTGGTTCACGACTTCGATTTCCATGAGTCCAACAGTACCGGGTTGACCCGCCCTGAACTTGCCTCTCACCGCCCCCGCTTCACCTGCCTAGTCTCAATCCCGCCCGAGCGGTTTCGTCCCTGCGAACTGTGCTGTCGCGCTGACCGGGTTCGCGCCGAAGGTAGTGTGAGAGCCATGAACCAGCGCTCACACACCAAATGGGATGCGGCGATGTCCCGCGCCCTCGAATTGGCGCGTGAAGCGGGCGTTGCCGGCGACGTCCCCGTAGGTGCGGTGGTCCTCGACGAGGGCGGGAAGATTGTGGGTGAGGGAGCCAACCGTCGCGAAGCGGCCCACGACCCGACAGCCCACGCGGAAATAATGGCTTTGCGTGAGGCAGGCGAAAACTTGGGCACTTGGAACTTGGAGGGCTGCACCCTGGTGGTGACGCTTGAGCCTTGCACAATGTGCGCGGGGGCTACCGTGAACGCGCGCATTGACCGCTTGGTGTTTGGGGCGTGGGAACCGAAGACAGGAGCCGTTGGATCCATCCGCGACGTTGTGCGAGACGCCCGCCTAGGACGGGAAGTTGAAGTGGTCGCCGGAGTTCAAGCCGGTGAGGCGGCCCAACTCTTGGAAGAGTTCTTTGTGGGCCGCCGCACCAAAGAAGACTAGGAGACCTTCTTTTGAGCCGCATCGCGAGCTGCGATGTACCCAAACACTAGCCCCTGACCGATGGTTGCGCCCGCACCTGGGTAGGTGTTTCCGAAAGCGTTGGCAGCTGTGTTGCCGATAGCGTACAGCCCGTCGATCACATTCCCGTCCTGGTCTAGGACTCGAGCCTTCTCATCTGCCACAACGCCCCCACACGTACCGAGGTCGGAAACCACCACTTTGACGGCGTACAGGTTTCCTTCTAGGGGGCGCAGGTTCGGGTTGGGAGCCACGTTCGGATCCCCGTAGTAACGGTCGTAAGCGTTGGAGCCCCGACCGAAGTCGTGGTCCACACCCAGGTGGGCCAGAGTGTTGTAGCGGTCTATGGACTTCACGAACTGGCCCACCGGAATCCCCATTGCTTTGGCGAGCTCTGAGGGGCTTGAGCCTTTCACAGCTATTCCTGTTTCGTACCACTCGTCAGGAATTGGCATGCCCGGGAAAAGCGAGCCAGCCATGATGTAGGAGTTCCGGTACTTCTGGTCGAACACCATCCAAATGTCGCCGTTGGTCTCGCCCTTACTCATGCGATCTTTAACGGTTTGCCCGAACGTCATGTAGTCGATTGCTTCGTTGATGAAGCGTTCCCCGTTCTCGTCGACCATGAACGCGCCGGGCAGAGAACGCTCCGCCAACATGACCTGGGGTAGCCCGCCTGGTAGAGGCGCAAACGCGGGGAACCACCACGCTTGGTCCAATAGAGCAGTGTCGGCCCCAACCTCTTCACCAACCTTGATGCCGTCCCCGACATTGCCCTCCGCTCCCAGTGACAAGTCTTCCTCAACTAGGGGGCCTTGGTGTTCGCGGCGCATGTCAAGGTTGTGGTCGAACCCGCCGGTTGCCAAGACCACACCATTGCGGGCCCGCACACGGACTTCTTCCCCATCTTGGTTGAGGACTGCGCCCACGACCTTCCCGTCCTCGACGATAAGATCCTTCAGCTCAGTCCTCGTCCACACTGGAATCCCCTCGGAGATCACCCCGGCGAACAGCCCGGCGGCAAGCGCTTGACCGCCCGCCATGTATTCACGCCCAACCACTTTTCCGCCCACGCCCTGAGCTGCCCTCTTGAGGACTCGTGGTAACCCCTTGGCGGGAGACTTCTTGACTAGGTTCATCCACTTGTAGTCGGCGCCGGTCACGGGCATAGGAACGGGTGCTTCCATCATTCCTGGTCGGAACCGGCCCCGTTCATCACCCAGAACCGAGGCGTCGAACGGTTTCGCTTCGACGCTGCGTCCCTCCGCGGAGCCACCCGGGTTTTCGGGGTGGTAGTCGGAGTAGCCCTCCGCCCAGAAGAAGTCGAGGGGCGTGGTGCGGGACAGCATGTCGACAGTGTCCTTGCCGTTTTCTACGTACGCTTCCCACCTCTTCTTTGGTGCGGAGTCACCGACCACTGCCTCAAGGTAGGTGAGCACCTCCTCGGGACTCGATTCCGCGCCCCCTTTTCTCAACACTTCGTTTGGTGGGATCCAGAACGCACCACCGCTGCGGGCGGTCGAGCCGCCGACCACGTCTGTTTTTTCCACGACGAGGACGTTGAGGCCCTCCTCCGAACCGGCGAGGGCAGCACCCATGCCGGTGCCGCTGCCGACCACTAGTAGGTCAACTTCTGTGTCTGTCGCTTTGGGGCCTCTCGGGGTTTCTTGTGTCGTCATTGATCGCTCCTCTTAGTTGTTCCACCAGTGGGGCTCATCTGCGAGCAAGGCGTAGGCCTTTGGTCCCAGCCTAGCGGGCAAGGCGCAACGCAACGAGGGGTGGTGTGTCGAGAATCACTAAACGACTTAGTCGTCTAGGATAGCGGTCTCCATCATCTCTGTTTCAACCAGCTCTTCTTCGGAGTCAGTCGTGCCTAGTTGTTCTGCCCCATTACCGACCTTGCCTTTGGAGAGTCGATCGACAATGACGGCTATCGCGCCGTCGCCCGTCACGTTGGTGGCAGTGCCGAAGGAGTCGAGGGCAATGTAAGCGGCGAACATGAGCCCAACCGCGGCGTCCCCGAAGCCGAGCATTTGGACGAGCAAACCGGAGGCCGCCGCTATCGCCCCACCTGGAACGCCTGGGGCAGCGATCATCATGACCCCAAGCATGAGCAGGAACGGGAAGATGGCAGCGAACGAGTAGTTCCCGCCCATGAGGATCAGCACGGCGATGGAGAAGGTCGTAATTTTGACCACCGACCCGGACAAGTGGATTGTTGCGCACAGCGGAATCACGAACGACGCGACCGGGTTGGAAACCCCAATGTCTTTGGCGCTGCCCAACGTGATTGGGATGGTGGCGGCGGACGAGGACGTGCCCAGAGCCGTAAAGTATGCGTCTTTCATGCCCCACAGCAGCTTCAGGGGGTTCTTTCCCGCTGCGATCCCCGCGATGGTGAACTGGATCAGCAGCACCACGATGGTGAGGGCGAATGAGGTGATCACGACAACTAGGAACGTGGTGATCACGTTCCACGCTTCCCCGCTGTAGGACAGGTCTAGGAACGTACCGAAGATGAAGACGGGTAGGGCTGGGACGATCACCTTGCGGATCGCCATTTCGATGATGACCCGGAACTCTTTGGCGGCCTCTAACAGCACTGACCTTTTGAACATGGTGAGGCCAAGGCCAATCAGGAATGCGAGCACCAGCGCTGTCATCACTTCGATTGGGGGAGCGAGCACAATGTTCGTGGCTTCCCCGGTGGGGGAGGAGGACAAGGTGAAGTAGGGTGTGAGGCCGTCAGATTCGACGCCCTCAACCTCTACTAGGCCAGTTGCGGAAATGATCCTTGGGTAGAGGGCGACGCTGACAACGTAGGCGAGGAGCCCAGCGAGGATCGTGGAAGTGTAAGCGATGCCCGCCGTGATGCCCAGCCACTTGCCGGCGCCTTGGCCGAGCTCCGCGATCGCGGGAGTGATCAGGCCGAAGATGAGCAGTGGGACAGCGAAGCCTAAGAATCCGGAGAAGATCGAGTTGTACGTGAGGAACACGTCTCCCAGCCATTTCGGCATGACGGGTCCGAGGGCGACCCCTAGGACAATGGCTAGAAGGATCCACCCCAGTAGGGGGATGCGGCGCAACGTGGACATAAGGGAGACCTCTCACACAATCCGATAATGACGCCCAAATTACTTGGAGGACGTCGCTTTTGGCGAGTCGACCGGAGCTTGGGACAGGAGGTGGATCAGGGCAGACGCGTGGTGGCGGACGGGCTGGATGAGAACGAGATCGCGAACTCAGAGGTCGCATCTAAGTTGACGCCGCCCAAGTCGACTGTGATCACGCTGCCCTCAACGATCCCGCGGCTGTCTTCGGTGGGTAGCGCCACCCAAGTGTTTGCTTCCCGGTAGGCGACCTCGTAAGCCGACCCGACGCAGTTGGGGCTGATCCCTGAGAACTCCACCTGCTCCACAACCCACGGAATGTCAGAGGCGGGGTTGAGTGCGGGGTCGGCGAACTGAACCGTCACCGGATGGTTAACGTCCTGACAGGTGCCTTCGTGGGGTGCGGCGCCCGCCTGGAACATGGCTTCCCACCCCGCGTTGACTTGGCTGGCGGCGGAGAAGGCGACACCCATGGCCCCGAGAGTCAAGAAGATCCCAGCGAGAGTTTTTGGCAGCCGCGTTCGCGCTGAAACGGCTTTCCCGGCCTCGCTGCCTGCCATCGTCGTTACCCCTAGTAGTGCTCGTCCCACTTAGCCGAGGCTTTGGCCAATGTTTGTGGCGAGCTCCTCTTAAAAGTAACAGGTCGGGCGGGGTTCATCAGCAAACCGGGGGCTTGCCTTAAACCGGTTTGGGGACCCGTGCGTTAGAAGCAGGACATGAGGATGGGAGCGCCGGGGCCGTTAGGGTCCGTAAGTTGGCCTTGGACTTGGAAGGGACGAGGGGCTGCGCCCGCCCACGTGTACTGGTGCTGGCCCCACTCTGTCGTCCCAGTTAGGGTGATGGTGCGTGGCTGAGCGTCACAACCAGAATCGCTCTCCCGCACGACGCCTTGGTTCAGGGCCCACAGTCCATTCGCTTCGAATGGGAAGTAGTCGTCCGATAGGTTGATCGTGATCTTCCACAGGGTGGGCTTCTCAACAGAAGACACGACTTTTCCGAAGACGATGTAGGTGTCAGTTTCCGGCCACCCCCACGAGGTGAGAGACAGATCGGTCACTTCACATTCCCCAGAGGGAATGAGCTGACAGGTGACGGGGGAGTCCCCAGGCTCTGGGGGATCCAGAAGTGTCCACTTGGTGCTCAGAGGCCACGTGTCCGCCGTTAGGAGCGCGCCCTCCGGCGACACTTCTCCGACGTTCACAGTGTTCGATCCCTTGGAGACTTGGAACCGCTCCGCAGTGTCACCTTGACCCAGGTAGAGGGCCAAGTCGTCTTCTTCGCATCCGTCAGGGATGGTCAGGGTCGCGGCGCCGTCCCGGATGGTGACGTCCGCTTCTTGGGTCGAGCACTTCGAGGCCACCGTGTAATAGGGGTGGGTGGGGGAGGTGAGTTGCAGGGAGGAGGCAGCGCCAACACTCACCGCGGAGGCGACAACCGCCGCCAACAGCCCACCTGCGAACAGTTTGCGTTTCTTCATTTCACCTCTCCCAACCTTGTTGGCCGCCTCGGGAGGGCAAGGCCCTCTTCACCGTTTCACTAGTCTTTGTTTGGTTTCTTTTCACTCCGCGTTGCGGGTGCTTCTTTTGGTGGGGACTGCTCGTAGATGAGCAGCGCCGCCGCGATCAGCAGCATTGACCCCCACACGAGTGGGTGCCCAATGAACCAGCCGACTTTCCCAATCTTCGGGACGGAGAACAACATTTCACCCACCACGTCCTCGACTGCTGGTGAGTATGGGTCGATGAAGTTGTTGTTGTCTCCCTGCAGCACGAGGGTGCCGTCCTCGTTCGTGTCTATGATCCGGTGGATCACTTGGGCGGGGATGTCGTCGAACGGCAGGTAGGAGACGACGTCGCCCACCTCGTACTCCCCGGAACGCAGGACCACGAAGTCTCCGGGCTGAAGTGTTGGTTCCATTGAGTGGCCGCTGACGACAATGTAAGACGTCTTCCCACCTAGGGCCGTCGGCCAGATCGCGACCAGCGCAACGACAAACAGACCCCAACCGAGAACGGAAAGAATCCGTTTCAGGAGGGGCCGTTTGCGGTTGTGAGGCTGGGTGGCCTCCACTTCCGTAAGTGGTGAAGAGTCAGTTTGGCTCTTGCTACTCACTGTAAATGGTTAGGGCGAATCCTGTGATCGTCTGAGTGTCAACTCCGGGGACATCCACGGACAGCACGCCCGCGCTAGCGGTCCCCTTATCCAGCTCGATCCAGTTGTCGTCCGTCTTGTAAGCAACTTCGTACTTTCCTCCGTCGCACTTGGCGTCGATGGAGTCAAAGTTGACTTGGTCAATGGTCCAAGGGACTCCTGCAGAGCCCGCGAAATCGGGGTCGTTGTAGGAAACCTCGATTTCGCTGGTCTGGCAGTCGGCGTCCACCGCCACTGCGCCTGCCTGGAAGTTGCCGTTCCAGTTCATTTCCAATTGTGATGCGGCTGCCATCCCGATGCCGAGGACGCCCAAGCCAAGGAGCGTGCCAGCGGCGACCTTACGGGCGCGGCCTTGCTTCTTTTCAGTCATTT
>CAYFUO010000072.1:7313-9906 GCA_964346255.1 uncultured Actinomyces sp.
TTTGTGTGCGGCGCTTCTGTAGCGCCGTCGTTCGCCGGCGTCAGCCGGGCTGTGCGGGAGACAGTTAAGCACGGCCAGAGGGTGATTCCAAGGGTGAGCTGAAAAGTGACGCAGCTATCCAAGACTGCGCTGACCTGCAAGTTTTGCGCGCGGTTGAGCCCATCGTAGGGGGTCGTGTTTTTCCGAAAAGGCCCGAGATGGAACTCTGTGACTAATGTCTGCGGTGGCCCGCTACACGTTGTTGGGACCTAAGGCGTGGGAATGGGCAGTGAAAAGAGTGTGTTACAACACGTTTGAGCGGCTGGTGTTTCTTGGGTGACTCAGGTGGGTGCGAAGGGTATGTCTAAGGCTGGGCCACCCTCCGCACATGCCCTCCGGGCCAGTCGGCCGTTAGGTGGGTGGGACCCAGGCCGATCGGGTTGGCCTAGTTGGCTCCGGGAGTGCGCCGTGACCGCCTTTTTCACCAGACATGCGCAAGCTGCCAGAAAAGTTGACCGGATCCCCATTTCTTGGCAACTTCCGCATGTTTCGTCGCGTCCACCCCAGGATGCAGTAGTGACGCGGCGGCTTGGGCGGAGCTAGTTGCTTTCCTCTTCTTCGATCTCTACCTCTTCGACTTCCACGATGATCTCTTCGCTGTCGGTGCGTTCCACCTCTATCGTGAGGTTGGTGAGTAGTCCCGCTGCTGCCCCGAGCACCGCGAGAGCCGGGGCGGCCAGCACGACTCCCGCTCCCACGGCAGCGCCAGCGTTCATCGGCATCGCGAACAGTTGTTTCCCGTCCTCGTTGCGCACCACGATGCGGCGCACATCGCCCTCGGCCATCAGTTCTTTGACCCGGTCGACGACGTCAGCCCCGACCACCTGGATCTTCTCAGTAAAATCTCCCATGGCGCTCTCCTAACTTTGCCCACGATTCTACGCCTTAGGAGCCCCAACCTTAGAGGCCCCGCAACAAGTGCGGTCCCACCAAAGACATCAACACCGCCGGGTGTTCCGGCCCGAGCCAACAAAAAGGCGGGACACAGAACGAACTGTGCCCCGCCGTACCACGTTGGCGGTAGCGGTGGGATTTGAACCCACGGCGGCTTGCACCGCACGACATTTCGAGTGTCGCACCTTCGGCCTCTCGGACACGCTACCTAGGCGACAAAAGTCTACCCTCCACCTTCACCCCAACAAAGCGCTGCCGGTGGGTGACGCCCCACAAAACCCACCGAAACCCGACCAGCGATGCGGTGACCACCCAACTTACAATGGGTGCGACTCTAAGGAAGAGGTGAAAGACACTTGAGCGCGGATGAGGGGCTCGGCGACGGCCCCAGTGCGGGCAGGAACCGGTTTTTGGTCCTCGCCTTGGGCGTCCTCGCCCTAGGGATGCCGGTGGCAGCGTTTCTTGTGGTGCGCTCTTGGGAGCCCCTGTTGCCGGACCCGGTGGCCATCCACTTTGGGGCCGACGGAATGGCCGACGGCTACGCTTCCTTCCCCAAATTCATTTGGATCTTTGGCGCGAGCACCGCCCTCTTCCTGGTTCCCGCACTCGTCGCCGCATTCTTTTCATCCAAGCGGGTTGACTTGGCCCGAGTGCTCATAGGGACTGTCCTCTACCTGGGCGCACTGTTGGCAACGCTGCTGCTTTACACCACTTGGATTCAAAAGGGTCTTGCCGATGCTTCCGACGCCTACCTGTCCTGGGAGGCGGTGCTCGCCGTCATTGTTTTGCCGATCGTGCCAGCGGCTCTCGGGGCCCTCCTACTTCGGACGCCTCCGACCCCTGACGCCGCTCGGAGGCCACCCGCATCCGCCCCAACTGTCCGTCTTGTGGGTGGGGAAGTCCCCAGGTGGGAGGGGGAAACCACTTCACCGGCGTGGCTGTCCGCCGTCGTGGGGCTGCTACTTGTGGTTCCCGTGCTCGCCGTCGCAGTCGCTTACAAAACGGTCCTCTTGGTTCCAGTCGCCTTGGTGTTGGGCGCCGCCGCTTTCGGATTGTTCGGCGCGCGGATCGTCGTGGATGCGGAAGGCCTGACCATTGCGGCCAGGTTTGGGTGGCCTAAGAAGACCGTTTTGGCGACCCAAGTTGAAGAAGCGACGGTGGTTGACGTGCACCCCTTCCAAGAGTTCGGCGGGTGGGGCTACCGCATCGGGTTCAACGGGGCCGCTGGGATCGTGATGCGTTCCGGACCTGGCATCCGAGTGGCCTACGGAAACGGGGAGACTCTGGTGGTTACTGTGAACGAGGGCGCGAGCCTCGCCGCTGCAACGCTGAACACTGCGGCCATCGTCGCGCGAAGCTAAGCGGCCCACCCCCGAAGGGGCGGGCCGCTCACAAAAGTTGGTCACGCTCGACAGGTGAGCGCAGAACGCTACCTAGTTGACTTCAACCAGTAGCGCGCCGAAGCCCTCTTTGGCTTGGTTGTAGCGACGCTCAACGTCCGCCCAGTTCACGATGTTCCACCACTGGTCCACGTAGTCGCCCTTCACGTTCTTGTAGTCCAAGTAGAAAGCGTGCTCCCACATGTCCAACATGAGCAGTGGCACGGTGCCAACGGGGACGTTGCCCTGCTGGTCGTAGAGCTCGAAGGTGACGAGGTGAC
>CAYFUO010000073.1:0-9841 GCA_964346255.1 uncultured Actinomyces sp.
CCAGCAGGTTGGAGATAGTCTCTTGAGCGTCAGATTTCGTGGAGCCGATGAGGCCCACGGGACCCCTCTTTATCCAGCCCGTCGCGTACAAGCCGGGGACAGTCTCATCGCTCCCAGCCTCCGTAACGACGCGTCCCCCCACGTTGGGGACAACACCCGCCACCTCGTCGAAGGGGGCGCCAGGAACTGGGGAGGAATAGTAGCCAACCGCGCGGTAAACAGCCTGAACCGGCCAAGTTGTCTCTTTGCCTGTGCCCCGCACGCTTCCGTCACCGGTTAGCTCAGTGCGTTCCGTGACGAAACCGGAGACGTCGCCGTCCTCGTCCGCCAGAATCCTCTTCGGCGCCTCAAACATGTGCAGGTACACGCGTCGGGACGCCTTGTGATCCTCCGGGTCCGCGGAAGCGTAAGTGGTCAGCGTCTTCACAACTTGACGTTGCTGGTTGGAGGCTCGCATAGCTTTCTGGGAGCCTTCATCGAAGTCGAAGTCTTCCTCCGCAACAATCACATCCACGTCCGCCATCCGGCCCAGCTCACGCAACTCGAGGGGCGTGAACTTCACTTGGGCGGGACCGCGCCGACCGAAGACGTGAACCTCTTCCACGGGGCTTTTCGCCAACTGTTCAGCCACGTTCTGCGGGATCTCCGTCGTGATTAGCTCCGGCATGTGTTTGGAGAGGATCCGGGACACGTCAAGGGCGACGTTGCCAGCCCCAACCACCGCGACCTTCTTCGCGTTCAGGGGCCACGTGCGCGGGTAGTCCGGGTGCCCGTCGTACCAGGACACGAAGTCGGCGGCCCCGAACGACTGGGGCAAGTCCACACCCTCAATGTCTAGGCGGGCGTCCCTGTCCGCGCCGGTCGCGATGATGATCGCATCGTACCGGTCGGAGAGCTCCTCAAGTGAGACGTCCAACCCGACCTCCACGTTCCCGTAAAGCTGGATGTCGCCACGCTGCAAGATCCGGTAGAGGGCCACGATGATCTGCTTGATGCGCGGGTGGTCAGGGGCGACCCCGTAGCGCACCAAACCGTAGGGCGCTGGGAGCCGTTCGAACAGGTCAATGGAAATGTCGCGACCAGATTTGGCGAGTATGTCGGATGCGTAAATCCCTGCTGGGCCCGCGCCGATTACAGCGACCTTCAATTTTTCAGGCAAGCTTTTCGTCTCTCCACTCTTGTCATGAACGAAGCAGCAAAACTGAACCTAATCTTAGCGCCCGTGCCTCCCCCTTCCCCATTACGTGAGGCGAGAGGCACAGCACCACCCTCGACACTTCTACCGAAGTGGGGCCCCTCAGGTTGCGCGGTCCACCATCAGTAGCGCGAAGGCCTCCAATGCGGCGCGTGCTTCACCGTCGGGCAGCCCCTCCAACTGGTTGAGGGCTTTGTTCGCCCACTCCCGGGAGAGGCCACGCGTTTCATCGATGACCGGGTGGTTGGCTAAGAGAGCGACGACAGTCTCCAAGTTTTCGTCGTCTTGGAGGTCCTCCTCCAATAGGAGCAGGATGCGCTTCCCCGCTTCATCTAGGGTCCCGTCCTTCTCTTTAGCGCGGAGCAGCAGGACGGGCATGGTGTCCACGCCCTCCCGCAAGTCGGTCCCTGGGGTCTTGCCCGACACGGTCCCCGGGGAAGTGATGTCGAGGACGTCATCCGCCAACTGGAAGGCGACCCCAATGTACTCCCCGAAGTCCTTCATACTGTGAGCAATGGCGGGGTCCGCGCCCCCATGCAGTGCGCCTAGGTAGGCGGACGTGGCCACTAGGGAACCAGTTTTGTCAGCGAGGACCTGCAGGTAAAACTCGACGGGATCCTGGTCTCCTTGGGGCCCGAACGTTTCGGCGAGCTGGCCGGCGCACAACCGCTCGAAGGTCACCGCGTGGTGAGCAACCGACTCTCGCCCAAGGTCAGCCACCAGCTTCGCGGCGCGAGCGAACAGGAGGTCCCCCGCCAAGATCGCGCGGTTGTTCCCCCACACGACCTGGGCGGCATCCACGTTCCGCCTACTGACAGCAGAGTCCATGACGTCATCGTGGTAGAGGGACGCAAGATGGGTTAGCTCCACGACGGTCGCCGCCTTCAAGGTGGCTTCCGTGGCTGGCGCGCCCTCGTCCCCCAAGCGACTCGCGATCAACGTGAGCATGGGGCGCAGCCGCTTGCCACCAGCCTCGGCCAAATGGGTGGTCATCTCATTCAAGAGGCCGTGAGAGTGGGCGGTGCTAGCCGCCAGCAGCTCTTCAACCAGCTCCAAGCCGTCTTGGACTTGCAGCTCCAAATCCTCGTCTCTGCTAGTCAAACATTCCCTCGATCAGAAAACCGAAATGGATGAGAAGAAGTCAAGGACCGGGCCCGGGAAAACCCCAAGCAGCACGGTCGCAGCCGCCGTGAAGAAGATGACCACGGAGGCCGGCCCCTCAGACTGTACGACCGCCACGTCCGGAGCGGGCTCCCGGAAGAACATGGTCTGCACGATCCCGAAGTAAACCGCTGCGGTGGCGACAGAAGCCGCGAGGGCGATGCCAACCAGCCACCCCAGCCCACCTTGGATGCCAGCCACGAACACAACGAACTTAGCGACGAACCCGGAGGTCAGGGGGATGCCCGCGAATGACAGGAGGTAGATGAGCATCGCAACAGCGAGCCACGGTGAGCGTTTACCGAGCCCCGCCCACTGCTTGAGGTTGTCCGCCTCCCCCTCGATCGCACCATCTGGGGATGTCTTCCGCACCTGGCCGATCACGGCGAACGCGCCAACTGTCGCGAGTCCGTAGGACAGCAGGTAGAAGGCCACCGAGTTGTAGGTGTAAGCGCTCAGAGCAACGACCCCGATCAGGATGAAGCCCGCGTGCGCAACCGACGAGTAGGCGAGCAGGCGCTTCACGTTCTTCTGGACGAGGGAACCCACCGTGCCGAACACAATGGTGAGCGCCGCCAAAACCGCGATGATCAACCGGAAGTCCCACTGGAGGGGCGCCACGAGCATCGTGTAAACCCGGAGCAGCGCACCAAACGCTGCCACCTTCACGCCAGCCGCCATGAACCCGGTGATGGGTGTGGGGGCGCCCGTGTAAACGTCTGGTGTCCACTCGTGGAACGGGAAAACGGCGACCTTGAAGAGGAGCCCAACGAGGACCATGAACACTGCTAGCAGCAGTATCCAGTCCATGTTGTTCGCCAAGGGGATCACTAGGGCAATGTCCCTCAACCTCAGGCTGGCCTGCCCCGTCTGCTGGGTGAGAAGCACGCCCGCGTATCCATAGAGGAGAGCGGCTCCCATCAGGAAGAAAGCCGACGAGAAGGAACCCAAAATGAAGTACTTGATGGCAGCCTCTTGCGACAGGTGCCTGCGCCTACGAGCGGTCGCAACCAGAATGTAGAGGGGCAGCGACATGACTTCCAACGCCACGAACATGGTCAGCAGTGAGTCTGAGGCGGGGAACAGCATCATGCCCGCCACGCTGAACAGGACTAGCGGGTAGATTTCGCTGCGCTGGTAGCCCTTAGCGAGAGACAGGGATTCTTCACCGGAACCGGGCCTGTCAGACGGTTGAGCGGCGAACGCGCCGTCACGCACCATCGAGCGGTCCGACATGACCAGAACCGACAGGAACGCTAGGAGTGTCACCATCATTTGGATGGCGACCGTCAGCGTGTCTGAAACGTATTCGCCAACATCCAGCACCTCAACCTTTGCTACGTACCACTGTCCGGTGGTGAGCACGAACGCGGCGCCCAGCACGAACAGGGACCAAACCATGTTGATGGGTCGGCGGACTGACGGGGAAGCGAATGCCTCGATCAGTACGCCGATGACGGCGCCGCCGAACACCACGATGATCGGCACCAATGGTAGCCAGTCAATGGTGGGGGCGACGAACGTGGCCGTTTCTGCCAGAAGAATACTCACTTTGAGGTCCCCTCTTCGAGGCTGACGCCCGTGGCTTCAGCGAGGTCATCTAAGCCCAAGGCGGGCGCAGCGGAAGCGTCCCCGCTAGTCGCGCCTTGGCTGTAGTCGATCTTGTTAGCTAAACCTTCAGAGACTTGGTCGAGCGACCCTAGGAGAGGGGCTGACCAGACACCAAGGATTACCATTCCCGCGATCAGTGGGGCGATGACCCACCTTTCGCGTGTGTCCAAGTCCGGTATGTCTGCGCGAACCGGGTTCACTGGCCCCGTAAATATCCTCTGGTAAGGCATGAGGATGTACAGGGCTGCAAGGATCACGCCTAATACCGAGAACAATGCGAGTGGTTCGGAAACCTTGTAGGTGCCCATGAGCACTAGGAACTCTGGTACGAAACCTGACAGGCCAGGCAGGGCGATGGACGCCAACCCGGCGAACAGCCAGGTTCCTGCGAGCACCGGTGTCACCCGCTGCATGCCGCCGTAGCCCATCACTGAAGCGTCATCACCACGTTCGATGAGGAACCCGGAGATGAGGAACAGTCCCGCGATGGATAGGCCGTGGGCGATCATGAAGAACATTGCGCCGGTCAACGCTATCTCGGACCCAATGAAGATGCCGAGGACGATGAACCCGAAGTGAGACACCGAAGTGAAAGACACGAGGCGCAACAGGTTCTTCTGCCCGTTCGCGGCGAAACCACCCCAAAGGATAGAGATGACTGCGAACACGAGGATCACGGGGCGGACTGTCTGGGATGCGAGCGGCAAGAACGTGATCAGCATTGTGATCATTCCGAACGTGCCGATCTTGTCCAAGATGCCCACCAACAGAACTGAAGTCCCGGGCCTAGCAGCGGCAGCCGTGTCAGGCAGCCACGTGTGCAGGGGCACCATGGGCGCCTTGATGGCGAACGCTAGGAATATCGGGATGAAGATCGCCAGCTGCCAGCCGATGGTCAGCGAGGGCAGGGCGGCCGTCAGGACGTCGTACCTGAACAGGACTGCTGCCTGCTCCGAGCCGGCCAACTCACCGGCGAGCCGCGCGTAGACGACCACAACACCACCCAGCATGATGAGTCCACCAGCCAGAGAGTAAAGCAGGAACTTTAGTGCAGCCCTCCGCCTATCTTCCGTGATCCCATACCAGGACACCATGAAGAAGACGGGCACCAGCATCGCCTCGAATGCCACATAGAAGACGACGAGGTCGTAGGCACTGAAGATCAGCACTATGAACGCGTATAGCACCATGACGAGGGCGGCGTACCCACCGGACTCGCGTCCCTTCGTGCTCTCACCTTTCGAGGCGATCAGCACCAATGGGACCAGTAGGGCGGTGAGTAGGAGCATCGTGAGTCCCAGTGCACTGACACCGAGGGACCATGAGACGCCGAGGAGCGTGATCCACTCGTGGCTCTCTAGGAACTGGGTGGTGCCACTGGCTGTCCAGTCGAACGCGAACGCGAGGGCAACAAACGCGACCAGTTCGATGACTGATGCGAGGATCGCAACTTCTCGGCCGGCCTTCCGCACGCCGGGCACCAGCCAAATGGCTAGGGCGACCAGCGCCGGGAAAGCCGCGAGCACTGTCAGCCACGGTCCGGTAGCACCCTGCGTCGGGATCGCTGTTTCGACCGCAGCCGGGATGAGGTTCATTATTTCCATGATTCTCCTCCGGCCCTAGAGCCTAAATCCGAAGAGGATAGCGACTATCAACACGACCCCGCCGAGCATGTACCCAGCGTAAGCACGCAGGTAGCCCGACTCGGTCCAAGCGGCGACCTTCCCCAACCACACCGTGATCTTGCCTAAGCCGTTCACTGCTCCGTCAATGGCGTAGCGGTCAGTGGCGGTGACACCCTTCATGACCTCAATGGACGGCCACATGAACAACCCTTCGTTCACTTGGTCCTGGTAGAAGTCGTTGCGGGCCGCACGGATGTATGCGTTCCCAGCGGGCACAGCCTCCTTGACGGGTTCTTTCCCGAACTTCACCCAAGCGATGTATGCGGCGACCAACACGATCGCTAGCGTCACCACCTGAATGACTATGACCGGTAGGACGGGTTCGGCATGCACGTGCTCCCCAATGGCGGGTGACAAGAAGTTGACGAACGAGCCACCAATGGAGAGGACACCACCGAGGCCAAGAGCGAACACGGCCAAGACGACCATTGGGATGGTCATGATCGGCTTCGACTCTTGGGGTTCCTGTGGCCGATCCTTGATGTCATCGGTCCAACGCGCCTTACCCGTGAAGGTCATGAAGAAGATGCGGGACATGTAGAAGGAAGTGATCCCCGCCACCGCCATGGTGATCAGGCCGTACAGCCAACCGATCCAGGGGGCTTCCATGCCAGCGAACGTGTTCGCTGAGAAGGCTGCCTCAATGAGGGGGTCCTTCGACCAGTAGCCGGAGAAGGGGATGATCCCCAAAATGGAAACCCAGCCGGCCATGAAGGTGAAGAACGTTATCTTCATGTACTTGCCTAGCCCACCGAAGCGTCGCATGTTCACTTGATCGTCCATAGCGTGCATCACGGACCCTGCGCCCAAGAACATGAGCGCCTTGAAGAAGCCGTGAGTGAGCAGGTGGAAGATCGCGAACGCCCAACCGATCGGGCCGAGGCCCGCACCGAGCATCATGTAGCCAACTTGGCTCATGGTGGAGGCGGCTAGGGCCTTCTTGATGTCGTCCTTCACACAACCGATGAGGGCGCCGAGCACCAAGGTGATCAGGCCGACGATGGCGACAGCACTCATCGCGACGGGGGCCGCAAGGTAGATGGGGCCCGAGCGGACAACTAGGTAGACGCCGGCGGTGACCATGGTCGCAGCGTGGATCAGGGCTGACACGGGCGTCGGGCCCGCCATCGCGTCGCCAAGCCAGGCTTGCAGTGGGAACTGCGCAGACTTACCGGCGGCAGCGAGGAGCAGCGCCAAACCGATGACAGTCGCCGTCCCTTGGCCGGCGGCGCCGACCTCCGTGTTCACGGCCTGGATGTTGGTGGTCGCGAACGCTTGAACCATCGCCATCATCGCGATGAGGAAGCCAACGTCACCGACCCTGTTCATGACGAAAGCCTTCTTAGCGGCTGTCGCGTATTCAGGGACTTGGTTCCAGAAACCAATCAGCAAGTAGGAGGAGAGACCCACGCCTTCCCAGCCGAAGAACATGGTCGTGTAGGAGTTCCCTAAGACGAGCACCATCATGGAAGCGATGAACAGTGACATGTAGGCGAAGAAGCGGCGCCTAGCCGGATCGTGCTCCATGTAGCCCACTGAATAAACCATGATGAGTGATCCAACTAGGGACACGAGCATCACGAAGGTCATGGACAGCGGGTCCACTAGGGTCCCGAACTGGACGGTTAGCTCACCCGCTGTGATCCACGTGAACAGTTCAGTGACGAGGCGCCTTTGCCCTGCTGGTTCCCCCAGCATTTGCACCAAGATGATGGCCCCGTAAACGAAGGTGAACCAAGAGGCTAGGAGTGCGACCCAGTGGCCCCACTTGTCGCTCTTCTTCCCCATGAGTAGTAGGAAGCCCGCGGCGAGTAGGGGCACAACAAAAATCAGCCACGCGCTCTCGGCGGCACCACTTGCAGCCTCGACGGGCGCGGGTCCCTGCCACGTACTCGCGGCGAAGTGGCCCGCATGGGCGGATAACAATGCGATCATCGTCTACCCCTAGTTCCTCAAAGACACGTTCTGGTCAAGGTCTGTCGTGGCACGCGACTTGAATATCGCGACCACAATGGACAGACCAACCACAACTTCAGCGGCGGCAACAATGATGATGAAGAACCCCATCACCTGCCCGCCGTAGTCGGCGAGCACCCGAGCGAACGTGATAAACACTAGGGCGGCAGAGTTGAGCATCAACTCCACACCCATCAGCGAGATGATCACGGACCGGCGGATAATCACCGTGACAGTGCCGATTGCGAACAACACGCCCGCAAGCGCTACGTAAAAGGCGAGACTCACTGGTCTACCTCCAAATCCTCTGCCCTCAACTGGTTGAGACCGGTTGGCGCGGGCGCTCCAGCCATCCCCCAAGCCTTCGACTGCTCCACTTTCACTTCGTTACCCCAGCGGCTTTGCTTCCGGCTGGTGGTGCGAGCCAACTGCAGGGCTTCCGCGACCTGAGGTGAAACTTGGCCAAGTGGCTTCTCCAAACCCTTCAAACGCAGCACCCTCGGAATCGAATCTTCAACGACCGTGAGAGTGTCGCCAGAGATTGCCGGGTTGTCCACGGCGTTACCCGTGGCAAAAACGCCCGGGGTTGGCTGTTGGGTGATGTGGTGACCGGTCTTCGCGTATTCCTTCATGCGGGCGTTCGCAACCACTCTTTGGGTGAGGCGTGGACCCACAGCATCAGAGTGCGTGAGGGTCATGGCGCCAAGAGCAGCAGTTATGAGGAGTGCCGCTGTCACCTGGATTGTCATCCAGTGGTTCTGGAACAAAAGCACTGCCAAAGAAGTGACTGGCTCGTTCGTGTAGGCGAGCCCCGCCGCCGGGTCAGGGAAGAACGTTCCGGGCCCCGGCACTTTCGACATGAAGACCGCGGTGACGAACAGGGCTGCCATAGCCAGCCCTAGAAGTAGTCCAGCGACGATGAAACCGCGGCGTTGATCCGCGTACTGGTCGGTCGCCCCCAAACCGATCATCATTATGACGAACAGGAAAAGCATGAGGATCGCGCCCGTGTACACAATCACTTGGACGCTGCCGTTGAATGGGGCTTCTAGTGCCAAGTAGAGGACAGCCATCCCCACCATGACCGCCACCATCGAGAGCACTGCGTACGCTGCCCTCTTGAACAGTAGAACGCCTAAGGCCGCCAAAACCATGAGCACGGCAGTGACCCAGAAGAGAGTCGCTTCACCGGTCCCACTCATGGAAGGCCAGTCGAATGCGGCGACGTCTCCGCTCACTGGCCCACCTCCTTACCTTCTAAGTCCCCACTTGTTGGAGCGGGCACTGGTTTCGCTGTTTTCAAGCTTGGGTCGTTCGGCCTGTTTTCTCGCACCCAGTCGATTTGGGTTTGGGTGGGGCCAGTGACCTTACCTTCGTAGTAGTCCCTGTCCGAGAAGCCCTCAACCATCGGGTGGGGCGCCGCAACAGCGCCTTCCGGAAGCTCTGTCAGAAGCATGGACTTGTCGTAGATTTCCTCGAGCCGCGTGTACTCCGCCAATTCGAAGTTGTGGCCCATGGTGAGAGCCCGGGTCGGGCACGCTTCAATGCAGAACCCACAGAATATGCAGCGCAAATAGTTGATCTGGTAGACGCGGCCGTACCGCTCCCCAGGTGACATCTGCTCTTCGGCAGTGTTCGAAGCGGCTTCCACAAGGATCGCGTCCGCCGGGCACGCCCACGCACACAACTCACAGCCAATGCATTTTTCGAGGCCGTCCTCGTACATGTTGAGCATGTGGCGACCGTGGAAACGTGGCTGCAGGTGAGCGGCTTCGAACGGGTACTGTTCCGTCACGGAAGGGCGGAACATGGAGGCGAACGTCACCCCGTAGCCTGCGACGGGCGCGAGGAACAGGCCGACTGGACCTTTCGGGTCCTGTTCGTACCTCATTTCAGGGGTTTCTTCACTCATTGCTGCCCTCCTTCGTTTCCGCCTCGTCACTGGGCACCGCTTCGATCACTTCCACAGACTCGGTGCCCACGGATGCCACAGCCACCTTCGCTCGACCGGCACGTGGGGAGGGAGGTAGTGTCTGTCCCTCCAGTGGCGGCGCAGGATACCCTCCCGCGAACGCGTCGAATGGTGCGTCCAAGTCTTCCTCTTCCTCAACCTCACTGAACTGTTCGGTGGGCGCGGTGACGAAGTAGACGATTATCGAGATGAGGATGATGAGGCCAACCATCACGGAGATGAGGGTGATGGTGGAGTCAGACACCCACGCGCGCGTCCCTT
>CAYFUO010000074.1:0-9639 GCA_964346255.1 uncultured Actinomyces sp.
CAGTCAAGTTCTTGTCCAAACCGTACTTTTCTGCGCCATCCGCGATCATGAACCCGCCCAGGAACAAGATGATCACTGGGTTTGCTAGCGCCGCGAAATAGTCAGCCGCAGGCAGAGCTGCTTCCGCTAACGCTGGGTCTCCACCCGTCGGATCAAACAGGGCTCCTTTAGCGATGAGTAGCGCCTCAAGCAATATGAGCAGGACAGCGGTCGCCGTCAGGGGAATCGCTTCGGTGACCCAGAAGACGATTGCGAGCAGGAAGATCGACAGCATCCGCTGGCCGGGGGCGTCCAAGCCTGGGATGTCAATGAAGAACGGAATCAAGAACGCGATGACACCGATGACCAGCCCGACCTTCTGAATGGTTTTCAGCTCCCCCTTACGGGACCCCTTGGAAGCACCGGTGCGCTGCTGGCCGCGAGCTGCTGGCCTGCGAGAGACGGAGGCTCTGGGGATGGGCTTACTGACTGGGCCCTTGGGCTGGGTGGATGCTGCATCAGGTTGAGGAGAGGTCATGCTAGGAAGGATACGCTAACGGCTCCCTCCGCTGCGGCAGGGTGGGGGACGCCAAGCGCGGCCTTCACCGGTTCTCAGCCTTTTTGCCTTCGTCACCGATGTGGCGTAAGACCCGCGCGGGGTTCCCGACTGCGACCACGAGGGGCGGAATGTCTCTAGTTACGACGCTACCCGCTCCGACGACGCTGTCGTGCCCTATCGTCACGCCGGGACAAACGATCACCCCACCACCTAGCCACACGTTGTCTTCCAGCGTGATTGGTTTAGCAGCCTCCAACTTGTCCTTCCGCATCTGCGGGTCAATCGGGTGGGTTGGGGTCAACAGCTGCACGTTGGGTCCGATCTGGCAGTCGTTCCCAATCCTGATTGCGGCCACGTCTAAAGCAACCAGGTTGTAGTTGACGAACACCCGGTCCCCCACGAAAATGTTTTCCCCATAGTCGACGTACAACGGGGGCTTCACATAGGAGTCTTCACCTAGCGCGCCCAACAGTTTTTCAAGATAGTCTCGGGCTCCCGGTTCGCCTGCGAACTCGGCTTCCTGGTAGGCGCCGGTGAGCGCGAGAGCTTCGCGCGCTATCCGCTGACTCTCAGGGTCGTCAGCAATGTAGTTGTCGCCGGCGAGCATGCGCTGCCTGTTGGTTCTGGGGTCGCCTTCGAAATAGTCTCTCATGGCGGAAGCGTAGCAACACTTGCGCCCCGGACTGAGACTCCCGACGCAACCGGAGACGACTTCGAATGTGGCTACAGCTCCAGCCGGGACGGCCCGCCGCCCGACGAGGCGGACGCGAACACAGTGAAACCCCCAGAATCACGCGGATTCTGAGGGTTTGTTGTGGAGCTAGGGGGAGTCGAACCCCCGACCTCTTCCATGCCATGGAAGCGCGCTACCAACTGCGCCATAGCCCCGATAGCTACAGCTTACGTGCCGGGAGGAGTGCGGGCAAACCCACCGGTAGTTACGATCGCCACAGCCAACATGGGCTTCACTAGTCGACCAGTGCCGCTAGATCCACCCGGGGGCTCGCACCCCACAGTTTGTCGAGGGCGTAAAAGTCTCGGGTCTCCGGCAAGAAGACGTGGATCACTATGTCCCCATAGTCCATCAGCACCCACTCGGCGCCCTCGTCCCCCTCAATACTCCTAGGCGAGACCCCCGCTTTTTCGTGCAGGTCGCGGGACACCGCGTTCATGACGCCCCGCAAATGCCGGGGGTTGTCAGCCGTGACTATCAGGAACGCGTCCGAGAACGGGAGTGTGCCCGTCACGTCGATAGCCACAATGTTCTCCGCTAAAGCATCGGACGCAGCGGAAGCTGCCCCGCGTAGTAGTTTTTCGGCGTCGGCTGGTAAAGCCATCTATCCCCTTCGTTTCTCATCCAAAATCTGGTGGCGCAACCTCGAACCACAACCTAAGTGTAGCGTGCGCCACAAAGATCACATGCTAACGGTAAAGACCGTACTTATCTATGTATTGCACGACCCCGTCAGGAACCAAATACCAGATCGGCTCACCTTGCCTGACCCTCCGCCGAATGTCGGAAGAGGAGATCGCCATCGCGGGGATCTCGACTAGAGACACTTTCTCCTCCGGCAAACCCTCGACACTGAAGTCGTGATCGGGACGCGACACACCCACGAAGTAAGTGCAGTCAAACAACTCATCGGCGTGCTTCCAATTCAGGATGTCCCGCAGCGCGTCCGCCCCGGTGATGAAGTACCAGTCGACGTCCGGCTCGAGTTTGCGGAGATCCCGCATCGTCTCATACGTGTAGGTAAGACCCCCTCGCTCAATGTCCACCCTCGAAACAGTGAACCTATTGTTGGAGGCGGTAGCGATCACCGTCATCAGATACCTGTGCTCCGCTGGAGCCGTTTCCTGTTCGGCCTTGAACGGCTGCTTCGCCGTGGGAACGAACACCACTTGGTCCAACCCGAACTTGTCCATCACTTCTGACGCGGCCACTAAGTGCCCGTGGTGAATCGGGTCAAAGGTTCCACCCATGACCCCTATGCGGGTGCGGCGCCTCAACTCCCCCACTCCAGTCGCCACTACTCTTCCCCCGCATCCGTCCAAATGTCGCGCGCAGCCTCTTCACGCAGCTCTTGGCGCGCCTCTTCCTTCGCGTCCATCCGCTCATGGAAAGCCCTCTTGCGTTCCTTGCGCGTGGGACGCTCAGGCATGGAAAGCCTTAGGTCTTCACCGCGAGAACCGAGCAGTTCGGCCCCGGTTGCGAGCGTGGGCTCCCAGTCGAAGATGACGCCACCTTCCGCCTCCCCAATGACGACGGGAGACCCCGGTTTTGCCCCCGCCTTCGCCAGCTCTTCTTCGACCCCGTACGCGGCCAGCCGGTCCGCTAAGAAGCCGACAGCCTCATCATTGCCGAAGTTGGTCTGCTTCACCCACAGCTCAGGTTTGGCGCCACGAACCTGGTAGACAGTTTCACCACCGTACTGGATTGGTTGCACAGTCGCGGTCTCCTTGCTGCCAACCGAGGCCACCCGCACCACTGCTGGGGCGGCCTCCAGCTCCGGTAGTTTCGCTCTTTCCTCCTCGACGAGGCGAGCCAAGCCAAACGACAGTTCCTTCAGCCCCTCCCTGGTCAAGGCGGACGTTTCGAACACTTGGTAGCCTCGGTCCTCAAGCTCGGGCCGGACCATGCTGGCTAAGAACTCCCCGTCGGGCATGTCCACCTTGTTCAACACCACAACCCGAGGACGCTCAGCCAAAGGCACGTACCCTTCGGGGGCCCCCAAGTCACTCGAATAGGAGGCGAGCTCAGTCTCAATGACATCAAGGTCTTTGAGGGGTTCCCGCTCCACTTCCAAAGAGGCGGTGTCGATCACGTGCGCGATCACGCTGCAGCGCTCGATGTGGCGCAGAAACTCGAGCCCCAGCCCCTTCCCATCTGACGCCCCGGGGATCAGTCCCGGCACGTCCGCCACCGTGTAGCGGGCGTCCCCAGCCTCCACGACCCCCAAGTTCGGGACCAGCGTCGTGAACGGGTAGTCCGCAATCTTCGGCCGCGCCTTCGACATCGCAGCGATCAAAGACGACTTACCAGCGGACGGGTAGCCCACTAAAGCCACGTCAGCTATCGACTTGAGTTCCAACGTCACTTGGGCTTCTTCGCCCGGCTCCCCCAGAAGAGCGAACCCTGGGGCCTTACGCAGCCGGTTCGCTAAAGCGGCGTTCCCAAGACCACCCCGACCCCCTTTAGCAACCACCAGCTCCGCGCCGGGCGCAGACAAGTCGGCAATAATCTCACCGCTGCGGTCCTTCACGACCGTCCCCACGGGCACCAGCAACACCTTGTCCTCAGCGTTTTTGCCGTGCCGCATGTCCCCAGACCCCGCGGCCCCACGGTCCGCCCTCTGGTTTGGCTGATAGTGGTAGGTGAGCAGGGAACCCTCCTGTTCATCCGCCCGCAAGATGATGCTGCCGCCTCGACCCCCGTTTCCACCATCCGGGCCGCCGAGGGGCCGGAACTTCTCCCGCAACACGGAGACACAGCCGTTACCGCCGTCACCCGCTTTGACCTTTAGAACCGCTCGGTCCACAAACTCGGCCACAGACACCCCCACGAAGGTTTAGCGCCCACCCAAGTGGCCGACGCTTCCAAACAGATGTTCCAAGCATACTGAACACGGCGAAAGGGGCACCCCACGCGGGGTGCCCCTTCGCTACATCCTCAACCAACTCCGAAGAGCTGGGATCATCAAACCTAACTACGCGGCTACGACTGAGATGGAACGGCGACCACGCACGTTCCCGAACTCCACGTTCCCATCCTTCAAAGCGAACAGGGTGTCGTCTTTCCCGCGACCCACGTTGTTGCCCGGATGGTATTTGGTGCCACGCTGGCGAACCAAAATCTCTCCAGCGGAAACGTACTGCCCGCCGAAACGCTTCACACCCAAACGCTGAGCATTCGAGTCACGCCCGTTACGAGACGAACCAAGACCTTTTTTTGATGCCATTTGTGCTCCTCCTTCTTACCTTCCGTCAGCCGATCGACGTGATCTCAACGACCGACAGCTGCTGACGGTGGCCGAGGCGCTTCCGGTACCCCGTCTTGTTCTTGTACTTAATGATGCGGATCTTCGGGCCCTTAGCATCCCCGATGACCTCCGCTGTGACGGGCATTGCCGCCAAAGTTTTCGCATCAGTGATGGCCTTGTCGCCTTCCACGATCATGACCGGCTCCAACTGGATGGTGTCACCCACCTCAGCGTCCAGCTTGTCGACAACAACCACATCGCCAACCGCCACCTTGTCCTGGTGGCCGCCGGCCTTCACGATCGCATAGACCACGTTTTTGCTCATCTCTTCTGTGGAACTTTTTGGGACCAACGCGGAAACGCGTCGACTAGTTAATGTAACGGGAAGGTCCTAAAACAAGCAACCTAACCAGCGCAGATGCGCCCGTTTCACCCTGTGCTTTTGGGCACGTTCACCTATTTGGCTAGTAGATCACGGACAGCTTCAGCAGCGGACTGGCGCTCAGACTCTTTGGTCGCCTCATCCTTTTCAGCCTTATTTCGGCTGGGACGATGCTGCTCGCCTCCCCCGCCAGCCTGAGGGTCGCTTGCGACTCGGACTATGTCCGCCTCACCTTTACGGCTCGGGTCTAGCCTCCCGGTAGACACTGCCCTCCGACGAGTGGGCTTCTTGCGCTTCTGCGTCGCGGGGTCCTTCTCAGGCAGCTTGATGTCGTCAACAGTCAAGGCTTTCTTCGGCTCCTCGCTGACCTGCTCCTTGGCTGGTTCATCCTGAGCCGCAGACGCCTCGTCAGCGTCTTCCTTTTGACCGTCCGTGGGAACCGTGGCGGCAGCGATCGCGCTCAACGCGCTGCGCACCTTCCGTTCTCCAACATGACTTTCCGTCTGTTTAGGGGAAGAGGCCAACTGCTTGTGGCTGTCCCCCTTCGGTCCGTCTCCCCGCTCGCGTGTGCTGCCAGCCTCCACCTGGACCGGTCGGTCTCCGGGTCCGGAATGAACGGAACCAATCCCGTGAGTCTCCACGGGCTGGTCGTGGACGATGAAGCCGCGCCCCTCACAAACCTCACAGGTGGTGGAGAAAGCCTCAACCAAACCTTCGCCAACACGTTTGCGGGTCATCTGCACCAAGCCGAGGGAGGTGATCTCCGTAACCTGGTGCCTCGTGCGGTCCCGCCCCAAGCTTTCCACTAGGCGCCGCATGACTAACTCCCGGTTGGCTTCCAACACCATGTCCACGAAGTCGATGATGATAATTCCGCCAATGTCGCGCAGCCTCAACTGCCTAACGATCTCTTCAGCGGCCTCCAAGTTGTTTTTTGTGACGGTCTCCTCAAGAGTCCCGCCGCTACCAACAAACTTGCCCGTGTTCACGTCGATCACGGTGAGCGCCTCGGTCCTCTCAATGACGAGGGTCCCCCCACTTGGCAACCACACCTTGCGGTCCATTGCTTTGGCCAGTTGCTGGCGCACCTTGAGGGCGTCAAAAACGTCCTCTTTACTGGTCCAGTGCTGCATCCGGTCCAACAGCTCGGGCGAGAGTTCTTCCACGTACTCGTGGACCGTCTCCCAAGTTTCCTTGCCTTGGACGACTAACTCTTTGACGTCCTCGTTGAACTGGTCACGAACCACGCGGACAGCTAGTTCAGGTTCCCCCCGGAGCAGGACAGGAGCCTTACGTGCCCTCTTCTGCTTGTTCTCGATCGTCTCCCACTGGTTGGATAGGCGGCTGACATCGTCGGCCAACTGCTCAGCGCTCGCGCCCTCGGCGGCCGTCCGAACAATGACTCCCGCGTGCTCCGGGACGATGTCACGCAAAAGCTTCTTCAACCTCTTACGCTCTGGCTCCGGCAATTTGCGGCTGATCCCCAACATGGAGGAACCCGGCACGAACACGAGGTAGCGGCCCGCAAGCGTCGGCTGGCTGGTGAGTCTCGCCCCCTTATGTCCAATCGGGTCCTTCGTGACCTGTACCAAAATGTTGTCGCCCGGTCGCATGGCCAACTCGATGCGGCGTGGCTTGCCCTCCATGCCTAAAGCGACCCAGTTCACTTCGCCGGCGTACAGGACCGCGTTTCGGCCCCTGCCGATGTCGATGAACGCGGCCTCCATGGAAGGCAGCACGTTCTGCACCTTCCCCAGATACACGTCGCCGACAATCGACTGGGTGGTCCTACGGGCAACGAAATGTTCGACAAGAATGTCGTCTTCCAACACGGCGATCTGGTCAGCACCATCCGCGTGACGGACCACCATCTTGCGGTCCACGCTTTCACGCCTGGCTAGGAACTCTGCCTCAGTTATCGTCTGTCGACGCCGACTGTCTCGGCGCCCCTCACGGCGCCGCATCCGCTTCGCCTCCAGCCGCGTAGACCCCTTCAGGGCCTGCACTTGGTCTGAGGATGAGCCTGATGACCCCGACTTGGCCGGTCCCTTCTTTCCACCCTGAGTGTCAGGGCGGGTGCGGCGGCGCCGTCTGCGGCTCGACCTCTGCTGGTCAGCGGCATCCTTGTCTGACTGCTGCTCAGGTTTCTCTGGTGCGCCCCCGTCTTGCTTACGTTGATTCCCATCCCGTTCCGTCTTGGGTCGCGAGGACCTCTGCCCCGACTTGTCGGGTGACGTTTTCTTGTCCTTTTGGGAATCCTTTGACTTGCTTTTCCCTTTGTTCTTCGCTTTCCCTGCGCCGTTCTTCCCTGACGCCCACTCACCCTTCTCTGGTCCACCCGACTGCTCTTGCGTGGGCTGCTCCTCAGCCCTAGGTGATTCAGTTTTGGGTGCCCGGAACTGTGGGGCTTGAAACAGGAGGGCAGCCGCGGGCTGCTCGGGCAGCACTTCGGCTGGCCTATCTTCGTTACTCAAAATGCTCCAATTGTTGCGCTGTGCCGTCTCACACCCACGGCACCGCTGCTCGACAAAACTCGTCCTCCAAAGGGACGGAAATCTTGCGGGTCCGAAGCTAGCACCGTGTTCGCCGTTGCGGCCAAAAAGTCTAAGTAAAAGGCCTAGCCCCGCGCCCCGAAGGTATGTTTCGGGAACCCTATGTCGAATAGTACAACACGGCCCAAAACAGCAGCTAGCCCAGTGACCCACACCCCGGCGCGCAAACCGCGCCCACCTCACCTATTGGCGTGCGCTGCATCACTTAGTGCGATAAGTTTAAGCCGGTGCGCCTAAAACGCTCCCCCACTGCGGCACTGAGCTTTGCCAAGAGCCGCATGGTGGCAGCGGAGCGTCGAACGCGCATGCACAACTCTCTACGCAGACGTAAGAAATCAAACAGACTGGAAGGTCGACCAAATGGATGTCCTATCGACAGCGTTAGACTCTGTCGCAATAGGGAGATGGCAGTTCGGCATCACGACCGTCTACCACTTCTTCCTTGTCCCTTTGACCATTGGCTTATCCCTTCTTGTGGCCATCATGCAAACCATGTGGTACAAGACAGGCAAAGAAGCTTGGCTGAAAGCGACACAGTTCTACGGCAAGCTCCTGCTCATCAACTTCGCACTCGGGGTTGCGACAGGCATCGTCCAAGAGTTCCAGTTCGGCATGAACTGGTCCGAATACTCCCGCTACGTGGGTGACATCTTCGGCGCCCCACTGGCCATCGAAGCGCTTTTAGCCTTCTTCATGGAGTCCACATTCCTCGGCCTGTGGATCTTCGGTTGGGGTCGCCTATCCAAGGGCGTCCACCTAGCCACGATCTGGATGGTCACACTGGGTGTTAACTTGTCGGCACTCTGGATCCTCTCGGCGAACGGCTGGATGCAGCAGCCGACGGGCACTACCTTCAACCCCGTGACCGGCCGCGCTGAACTTGACGGCGTAGGCGGGTTCTTCTCCCTAGTCACGTCGGAGATGACCTGGTTTGCTTTCACTCACGTCGTGACCTCAGCTTGGCTGCTCTCGGGAACATTCGTTGCCGGCATCGCCATCTGGTGGATGACACGGGCGGCTCGTGAAGGCGGGAAAGCCGGCGAGAAGGAGGCGCGTGAGATTTGGCGTCCAATCACCATCTTCGGTGCCATCGCGATGATCGTCGGCGGCGTTCTCACCACGGCAACCGGACACTTCCAGGGCCAGATCCTAATGGAACATCAGCCGGCGAAGATGGCTGCGGCCGAGATGATCTGTGTTGGCCAAGAGGCAGCTGAGTTCACCGTCGCAGCGTTCGGCGAATGCCCGATCGATGGTGAAGGTGAAGGGCCCATGAGGATCATCACGATCCCAGGTCTCGCCTCCTTCATGGGTACAGACTCTTTCACAGCCTTCGTTGATGGCATAGAAGACACCCAAGAAGAAATGGTGGAGCTGCTCAACGCTAACGACGCGTTCACTGAGAAGTACGGCGACGCGTCACAGTACAACTTCATCCCACCCCAAATGCCAGTGTTCTGGACCTTCAGGTTGATGATCGGTGTCGGACTGGTGTCCATACTGGTTGGCCTCTGGGCGCTTCTCGCGACCCGTAAGGGTCAGGTGCCTACCTCCAAGGTGCTCGGCATGGCGGGCCTGGTTGCAGTGCCCCTACCGTTCATCGGTGCGGCCTTCGGCTGGATCTTCACAGAAATGGGACGTCAACCTTGGGTTGTCCACCCCAACATGGCAGGCCTCGAGGGAGGCACCGCCATCGGCAACGTGTTCCAGCTAACGGAAGTGGGCATTTCCACCTCCGTGAGCGGCGGTGCAATGCTGACATCTTTGATCCTGTTCACCCTGCTCTACGGCGTGCTTGGCGTCGTCTGGTTCTGGCTGATGAGGCGCTACGTCCTTGAGGGAGTGTCCCCGCTCGACACCGAACTCTCGGGTGAGCCGAAACAGGATGTCGAAACATCAACCGATTCCCTGTACTTCGGGTACTGAGTAGGAGCAGATTCAAATGATGGTTCTAAGTGTTATCTGGTTTGTCCTCATCGCGGTCCTGTGGACCGGCTACTTGGTCCTTGAAGGTTTCGACTTCGGCGTAGGGATGCTCCTACCCGTCCTCGCCAAGGACCCGAAAGAACGCACAGCGGCAGTGAGGACCATTGGCCCCCACTGGGATGGCAACGAGGTTTGGCTGCTAACAGCAGGCGGAGCAACGTTTGCTGCGTTCCCACTCTGGTACGCGACCTGGTTCTCCGG
>CAYFUO010000075.1:0-9605 GCA_964346255.1 uncultured Actinomyces sp.
ACGACTTGTTCTTGGCCGAGGACGCACACCAACGCATCTACGCTCACCCCGTCACATTAAGCCACCACAACATCTCGATCCGGGGGCGGTCGCGGCGCCTGCGCCTCAACTACCGCACGACCGCTCAGAACTTGGTGTACGCACTGAACCTTCTCACCGGCGGGAACGTGGATGACAGTGACCTTGAGTTCGAAGACCTAGAGGGAGGGGCAACCGGGTTCAAGGACCTGCGTAGTGCTAGGAACGGACCCCAACCTTCCATCGTGGAGTGCAAAACGCTGACCGAGCAATACGACCGGGCAGCCGAAACCATATCTTCGTGGCTAGCTGAGAACATCAAGGGTTCTTCCATTGGGGTGCTGTGTCATTCGAATCGGAGCGCTGGAAACGTGGTGGGGGCACTCATTGAGCGCGGAATCCCCGCCACCCAGGTGCAGCGAAAGAGCACGCCGCTCAGCCCCGGCACCTCCCAGACGAAGAACGTTCAAGTCCTCACCATGCACCGGGCTAAGGGCATGGAGTTCGAGCGCGTCATCCTGTTTGACTTGCATGAAGAACCCCTCGCCACGACCTACTCCGCGGCTACCGTGAAATCAGACCTGGCCCCCGAGGAAGAGACGGAGCGGGAGCGGGCCGCCCAAATTGAACGGGACGAGCAAGAACTCCAGCACAGAGCGCTCATTTACGTTGCGGCCTCGAGGGCGCGAGACGAAGTGGTGGTGCTGACAGCGAACTGAGCTTGCTATTTCGCCATTCTCTAACCGTTCCCAAGGTAGGGTGGTTTGCTGCCAGCGTCGCTTTCTTGGCGACTACAAGGCGAGGCCGCCCCGAAGGTGCTGGGATTTCATGGACGCTTCCCTCTTTTGAGTCTCGAGGTAGGGCTGTTGACGCATCTGGGAGCCGGTGCACGAGCCAGTCCCCGGCGCGCGAAAGCTTGCGGTTCTGCCGCTAGACTTGGTCCCATGAAAAACGAAGAAGTTAACACGAGGGTCAAGCAAGAAGAACTGGCCGCTGAGTCTTTCGATGCGGACGAAGCTGAACTTTCCGGCGGCACAGACGTCGCCGCCCTAGTCGGTGAAGCTGAAGCCGCCGAAGAACTGGCAGAGTAGCCAACCCACCTGAAAGCCGGGCCCACCCCCGCGGGCGCGGCCACTATTTCCGCTGCGCTCCGCCACGGCACGGAGGCCGGAGCAGCTTGGGCCGCTCCGTGCTGCCCCAGCCAGTTCGCAGCAGGCCCCTACTTGACTACCAGCTTGAAGTCGTACGACTCCCCTTCAGGTGAGGTCATGCTCGCAACGGTTTCACCGGGACCCGTAGCTTCAAAGCTTGGGTTGTAGGTGGCGCCGCCGTCCTCTTCTGTTCCGGGAACGAACACTGCCACTTCAGGATCCCCCGACGTCCCAGTCCATTCGACGGGGTCCGGGGCGTTCACCACCAGCGGCTGACTCTCGTTGATCTCG
The DNA here is from genome assembly GCA_964346255.1 of uncultured Actinomyces sp. Lineage (GTDB taxonomy): Bacteria > Actinomycetota > Actinomycetes > Actinomycetales > Actinomycetaceae > Scrofimicrobium. The sequence continues at coordinate 1,461 of CAYFUO010000075.1, forward strand.
AAGGTGGCGCCGTCAAGCTCGCTCACCTCTGCGATCACCGGTGGCAACGCTTCAGCAGCGTCTCCACTTTCATCCTTGGCCTCTGAGCAGCCCCCAAGGGCAACGCTCAGTACGAATGCAGCAAACACTAGAAAGCCAGACACGACAATGCCGCGCATTGGGAGATTAGATAGGACAGCAGGGGTTGCGCCGCGGCGCGTCGTTCGCTCAATCATGGGTTTACAGTACAACCCCGGCTTGCGCGCGCACTCCCCTTTTTTCATGTGAGCAAACGTGCGCCCAGCCCACTAAAGCGACCCCGCACCATTGAGCACCCGGTTCCAGCGTCTCACGTACACCGCGTGGAACTTCGCAGCGACGATGAAATGTCTTTTGCAGTAGAGCTCAACGTAATGCTGGTCGCCCTCCCACCTGGACCAGTCAAGGTACGCGGCAGCGCGCTGGCTGCAGGGGGTTGCTGACCAGTCGCAACTGGGTTTGAGGACGTGGGGCTCCTCCTCCAAAATCACGGGAGGAGGGCCGATCCAAACCTCTTCCATTGAACCCTCACGCACGTCTCTTCGAATCCGTGTTTCCATGTTCGTTTTCCTCTTCTCTGTTCGTCTTCCTAGCTCTCTGGAGTCTCCGGTCCTTATGAGACTTCTTGGGTTACCGGTCCTTCCGGGATTTCCTGAGTTTCTGGGGTTTCCCTGCGTGCGGCTGCGGCCACTGATCGTATTTCTGCTAGAGCGTCCTCGTACCGAGACTCAACGTCCACAGGTTCCTGGTTCGGGTCCAACAGGTCCAGGTTCGCTGCCGCCAGTTCATGGTCCTCAACCAGGTGGCGCCTGAACGTGTCATTCTCTTTCGCTTCCAGCCACACCCAGCGCCCGTGACCCCTGTTGGACGCCTCAAGGACCGCCCCTTCGGTTGGGATGATGACGCTGGTCCCCACTTGGGGGAAGGACACCGCCCACCACTTCGCGTCGGTGGCCGTCTCATTCACGGACCGAGGCTTGGTGTCCGCCCACCGTTCCACCACCCACTTGGGGATCCCCAGGGCTGACTCGAAGAAGGGAGCCTCACCAAGCGGACGTTCAATGTTCACGTAGCTGATCCACATGCCGTCCGCTTGTTCCTGGTGGAGCCAATCAATGGGCCGAAGCAGAGGGTTGAACACCAGTTGTCCTACTTCCGCGGTTCGCAGGCGAGCCACCCCCGACTGGTCCCCACCTGAATGCGACATGGTGACCAGTGTCGGGTTGAAGAAGTTCAGGCTCGCATCCGCCGCGAACTCGGTGACCGTGAACTCCACGCCCGCAAAGATGGGGGTGAGAAGTTCTCTCAGGTGCTTGGCGCCCCGGATGTCGGAAGTTTCAACAGTCAAATACTGATCGTTGAAGCGGTAGGCGTCGGGACGCAGAAGCCGTAGAGCCACCGGTTCCTCTTCCATCCACGGCCCCGTGATTTCGCGCAGGCGGCGCCTTTCAACCTGCTGGGCGATGGTGCCTTCCCGCTCGCGGCGCAAGATCGCGTCTGTTCCCACGCTCGCCAACAGGCTCGTCGGGTCCTCCATCCCTTCGGTGCCGCCCACTTCGTAGCAGTTGAACCACTCGTTCGCCACGCCTATTGCGTCCTCGTACGTCGGCACTTCCACTGGGTGGAGGCGCCCATCGTTTGCGACCCTGTAAACCACGTAGCGGTCGTGAAGGGGGAGCACCCCAACCACTTCTGTTTCAAGGTCGAGGCCGCACGACCCCAACCGGGCGACGTCAGCAACGTAACCGTAGGTGAGGAAGTTTTTCGTCAGGGGTGGGTGGGGTCGGCCGTAAGCCCCGTCTAAACTCCACTTCTCACACTGGGGCAGATACTCCAGAGCGTCGGCTACGTCTTCCAAGCGCGCCCAAACCACCGAGAAACCCATGTTCTGGTGCATTGATATTGTTTCCATTTCTGATGCCTCTCACTTGCGGTTTTGGGGCGGACTTCCCGCCCCACTTACCCGTGTGGGGCATTCGGCTGGCACCAAGAGAAACTTGAAAAACCGTCACTTGTTGCCGATACGCTCAACGGGGGTGGTTGGGTGCTTTTGACGAAGTCGGAGTATGTCGCGTGGCTTGAATGCGACAAGCGCGCGTGGATAGGCGTGAACGATCCGGGGTTGAAGGACTTTGGTGAACCGCAGGAACCAAGCCAAGCAATGTTGGAGGAGGGCATCGAGTTGGGTCGCCTCGCCCGCACCTACTTCGGGGACTTCACGAAAGTCCACTACGAGCGGGGTAGACGCTGCGCGGCGAGGACGGTTGGACGATCGTTGAAGTGAAGGCATCCAAAGCGAAGGATGGGGAGCCCCGCAAGGAACACTTGGCTGACCTCGCTTTTCAGAACTTCGTGCTCACGGGGGCGGGGGTAAAGGTTCGTGCCGTGCAGCTCATGCAGATCAACGGTGACTACGTCCGGCAGGGACCAGTGGATGTTCAGGGTCTGTTCACCGTCACTGACCTGACTGAGCAAGTGAGGGAGCAAATGTCGGAGGTGGAGCGGAACGTCGTCCGTTTGCACGAGGTCGTCGCGGAGCCGGTGATGCCGGACGTTCCGATTGGGCCGCGGTGCGACGAGCCCCATCTGTGTCCGTACGTCCCCTACTGTTGGCGGGACGTCCCCGACTTCTCAGTTTTTGATGTCTTCGGCAAGAAGAGGGCCGCAAGCGAATACGCCCGAGGGGTGCGGACACTTGCGGACATTAGACGCTGCTTTGAGACGGACGCTGGGTTCCTCACGGACCGACAGTCTTTGCTTGTGGAGTGCGAGGCCGACCCGGATGGGAACCCCCACGCTGACCGGAAGGCACTGGATTCTTTCTTGGCCTCCGTGCAGTACCCGGTTGCCCACCTCGACTTTGAGTCCTATTGGGCGGGCTTGCCCCGCTGGGATGGGATGCGCCCCTACGAACAAACCGTTTTTCAATACTCCATCCACCACCAAGACTCCCCCGGCTCTGTCACGGGTCACGACGAGTTCCTAAGTCCCGAAGGGGAAGACCCCCGACGCTTGGTCGCCGAAGCATTGGTTCGAGACCTTGCTGGGGGGAGCGGGTCGGTGGTCGTTTGGAATCAGGGTTTCGAAAAGGCTCGCCTGAAAGAGTTGGCTGCCTGGTACCCGGATCTGGCTGAAGGGTTGGACGCCATCAACGATCGCATCGTCGACGTCGCCGCACCTTTCTGCAGCAAGGACTACTACGACCGCGCTTTCAAAGGGAGCTGGTCGGTCAAGAGCGTGCTACCCGCCTTGTTCCCGGATGACCCCGACCTGAACTACGACAACCTAGACATGGTCCATAACGGCGGTGAAGCATCCGAGGCGTTCAGGGATCTGCACCTAGTTGAGGATGCGGCAGAGCGGGAGCGGGTGCGGAAGGCTCTCCTCAAATATTGTGCGCTTGACACTCTCGCGACAGCTAAAATCTTGAACTTTCTTCAAAGCGTCCAGCGCGGGCGGGAAGGAACCCCAGCCAATGAACCTAGAACCCAGAAAGTGCTAGGTCCTAGGCCTTTATCAGCTAGTAGCCTGTGAAAAGGCGCTGTGATCCGCCTAACATTCGAGCTCACGTTTGTGGGCCTTAACCACCAGTGAGGAGCCACGGATGACCACCCCCACCACCGAATCAGTAGACCCCAGGCACGCGGACTTGGACCGCATGAGCACGCTCGAAATGGCGAAGGCGATGAACGATGCCGAAAAAGAAGTCCCCCGAGCCGTTGAGAAAGCACTACCGCAGATCGTTGCTGCGGTCGACGCGATCGCCTCTGGAATGAAGAAGGGTGGCCGCCTATTCTACGTAGGGGCTGGCACTGCGGGCCGCATGGGTGTTTTGGACGCCTCCGAATGTCCCCCCACCTTCTCTTCCGACCCCTCCCAAGTGGTGGGAATGATTGCGGGTGGGGACGGCGCACTACGTAAAGCCGTTGAGGGGGCTGAAGACGACTTTGAGGAAGGCGCCCGCACCGTCCAGGCTTTCAACCTCACCAACAATGACACGGTGGTGGGGATCGCGGCGTCAGGGCGGACACCCTTCACCCTCGGCGCCGTTGAGGCCGGGAACGCGGCTGGCGCCACCACCGTTGGGATCTCCTGCAACGCGGGTTCAGCTCTGGCCGAGGCCGCCCAACACCCCATAGAGGTGGTGGTGGGACCCGAAGTGATAACTGGGTCTACTCGCCTCAAAGCGGGTTCAGCCCAGAAGCAGGTGCTCAACATGCTGTCCACGCTCACCATGGTGAAACTCGGGAAAACGTACGGGAACCTGATGGTCGACCTGCAGGCCACCAACGAGAAGCTGGAAGAACGCTCCAGAAGACTAGTCACGCGCATCACCGGCGTCGACGACCGGGTCGCGCAAGATGCACTGGAGCTCGCCGATGGAAGCGTGAAAAAAGCGGTGGTGATGATCGAGAAGCAGCTCGACGCTGCGGCCGCCGAAGAGCTCCTCAACGAAAAAGGGGGGTTCCTGCGGGCCGCCCTCGAAACCAGCTAGTAGAAACAACAAGGCAGACACTTGGGCGACTTGGCGCCCCGACGGAACCCGAACGGCATCCAGCGGGCGCGGTGGACCCTAATAGTTGAAGCTGTTGAGAGCCGTCACTATCTCGTCGGCGTACAAGGCGGAACCTGCGGGGCCCGGGTGCGTGAGGTCCCCCGCGAGCAGGTCGTGGTTGGCGGCGGCGATCGGCGCCCAGTCAGCAATGCGGACTTGGTCCTTGTGTTCCTCGCCGACCTCGTAGATTTTTTCGTTCGCCTCGAAAATCCAGTGCTCACTCTGAGGGCCATAGCCGGTGACCAACACAATCTTGTGGTCGGGCCCGATCGCGTCAAACATTGCTGAGATTTCTTCATCCCGAACGAACCCGTTCACAGCCAAAGAGATGACCACGTATTCGCGCATCATCCCCTGAGCTCGGACGGATTCCGCGACGGAGGGGAGCGACAGCATTGGGCGGGACACTTCAGAGTCGATAAAGACGCCTGGGAGACGCTCCTGCAACTGGGGTTCGCTCACCAAGGTCACTGAGTCACCGATGACGGTCACTTGGTCACCCGCGATCGGATCCGGTTCGGGGATCTCTGGGGCTGGGCGGTCCTTCAACGGGGGAGTAAGGCCAGCGCCCTCCAAACTCCACTCAGGCTCTTCAGCCTCATGAACTTCCCCGCCGGCCTCCGCAGCTTCGAAGAGGGCCTCCGTGCTCGACTGGGCGGGGGACGTGAACATCGCCCACGTGAACAAGGCGACCACCACTATGGAAAGCGTGGAGAGCGTGATCCGCACCGGACGTGGCAGCGGCATCATGGATGCCACCCAAGTCTTCACCCCATGCAAGCGGATCGGGGTCTCCACGTACCGGAACGACACCTCAGCCATCGCCACCGAAATGATCAGCACGAAGAAACCCATGAGCAGCGTGTCCCGCTTGAACGTGAAGAACGCGATCACCCACAGCGGCCAGTGCCACAAGTACACCGAGTAGGACCGCTCCCCGAACCACACCATCGGCTTACTGTTCAAGAAACGGGCTAGAACCAGCGAGGGCTTGGCGTGAGCGTCAGGAAGCATCGCGCGCACAGTGAGCGCCGTGAAACCAGCTGCAGCGACCATGCCCCACGGGTACATCCACGGCCCATTCACCACGAAAATGCCGATGGCCATCGCACCGATGAGGCCCACCCAAGAGAGGATTCCCCACAGGTCTCGGACCTTCTTGTCCAACTGCGGTACCTTCTCAACCATTATTTTCGGCACCCAAAAAGCGATTGCTGCGCCCATCATCAGCCCGAAAGCGTGGGAGTCTGTCCCAACGTAGGCGCGGGTGATGTCGTCGGCGACGTGCACGAAATACCAGTTGAGGCCCGCCGAGAACGCTCCGATCCCCAGCGCGATATAAGGCGCAGCCTTCCGCGGAGCGTAGGCGGCGATCGCCACGACGAGCAGCGGCCACACCAAATAAAACTGCATCTCCACTGACAGGGACCACATGTTAGCCAGCAGCAGCGGGGACCTCTGCCCGAAGTAGGGGGCGGCGTTCCAAACCTGGAACCAGTTGTAAGTGTTCGTCAGCGAGCCCGCAACCTGCCAGGGCAGTTGGACTAGAGAGTCCCCGCCCCCTATCCGTGCGAGGGCGACCGTCCCCACGGTTGCGAAGACGACGGCCGGCATAATCCGGCGGATGCGGCGCATCCAAAAGTCTTTGAGGCGCACCTTCCCACGCGTCACAAGGTCACGCAAAAGTAGGGAGGTGATAAGGAAACCGGAGAGGACAAAGAACATGTCCACACCCACATAGCCACTGCCACGCCACCCGGGAACCAAGTGGTACGCGAGCACTAGGCCCGCAGCGAGTGCCCGGATCCCGTCAAGACCCACTATCCGCGGGGGCCTTTCAGCCTTCTCACCCGCTTCAGTTTTCTCGCCCGCCGCGCGCTCGGAGTCGGTCGCAGTTGGGGGAGGTGGGCCGGAGTCTGCCGCGACGGCAACGCTAACCGGCGACGTGGCGGATGCTTCTGCCATTGTTGGGGGTGGCGGCCCAAAGTCCGCGGAGTTGGGGGGAGGTGGGCCACCCGCACTTGGCGTTCCTGACCCGGTGGACCCCACTGAAGCCCACGAGGGCGCGCCGAAGGCTTTAGGGGGCGTTGGTCCCTCACTCAACCATGAGAGGTCCACTTGCTCCCCGCGACCCTCGTCCTTCTCACCCACGCCTGCCACCCTCTCGGAGCCGGAGCCTAAAAGCCGCGCCTGCGCGCCCAAGACATGCTACTTTGCGTCAGCCCAAAGCGGCATTGAGGCTTTCGGATAGCATTGTGATCTTTCACCCGCACCTTTGTACCAGCCTACGCAAATGTAGCCTCGGTCACTATCTTTCGCTTAAGCTGGGTGCACCATTGGACCGTTGATGTTCCTCAGAACTTATCTTCGACGTCAGCTAGGGAGACACAGCAAATGAGCGCGCCAAGACCAGCCCCGTACGAACCGCGGGACCCGCAAGAAGCGTCGGGGAACGGCGAGCAGCCACAGTTTGGGGCGCCAAGCTCCACTCAGGGCTCGCCTTACGGGCAGCCACCCGCGCCCCAGCCTCCAGCCCCTCTCCCTAACCAGGCGTCCTCAGGCGGCACCTACTCCCAAACTGGACCCACAGGGGCACAGTATCCTTATGGCGAAGGGGCTCCGAACAGCGCGGCCACCCAAAGCCCGTGCGCCCCAAACAGCCCAAACAGCGGGGTGCCGGGTCCAACCCCTTACGCCCAAAGCAGTTATGGGCAGCCGCAGGGCGCCCCTCAAGGAGAGGGGACGTACACCCAAGGCTACGGAGCGGGTCCTAACCCTCAACAGACGTACGTCCAAGAAACTTACAGTCAGGACACTTACGGTCAGGGCGGCTACGGCGCAGCCCAGAACCCTCAGCAAACCTATGTCCAGGAAACCTACACTCAAGGCAACTACGGGTCCAGCGTAGAGCTGCAAGCGTTCCAGCAGACCGGCCCAATCCCAAACCAAAAGTCGAAGCTCACGGCGGGACTGTTGAGCATCTTCTTGGGCGTTTTCGGGGTCGGGAACTTCTACTTGGGCAACACAGCCCAGGCCGTCATGCAGTTGGTGTTGGGTGTTACCGCTGTCGGCGCCCCAATCTCAGCCCTCTGGGGACTGGTAGACGGAATCCTGATCCTGACCGCTAGCCCTGGCAGCAAATACTCCTTCGACGCGGCAGGAGTCCCCCTAGGCGAGTGAGCAGCATCGAGTCTGGTTAACGGTGCGTCTTCTGAGGTTTCGGAGCGTGAGTTTTGGCCTGTTTGAGCGGTTTATGGTTTTCGGACAGGGCACTAATAGCGCTTGCTTAACACGTGCTAAAGGCTCAAGTCCTGGACGCTAAACCCGACCGCCAAACAACCGCCGCGCGCGCATGTACGAGCACTAGCGGGGCGCAGCGTGTCGCCACCCTGTCGCCACTCACTTCGGCTCTGACAAAACCGACGCAAAACCCGCGACTTGGCCAAAAAAGACTCCAAAACAGCCGACGGCCTCAGGCCATCCAAGGAAAAACCGGCGAAAGACGCAAACGCACCCAACAAACCGGGCACCAAAGCGACGAAAGCCTAGGTCCCGCCCCCCAACCGAACACA
>CAYFUO010000076.1:0-9579 GCA_964346255.1 uncultured Actinomyces sp.
AGGTTAGTTGCTTGTAGTGGAAACAAACGAGCGTGGCCTACAGGCCCCGACCGTCACTGAAAATAGAGTCGGCACCGGGCGTGTCCCCCGTGGGGGCGTGCTGGTCCTTGAGCACCAAGCCGAGCCCATCCAGAGCCCCCTTGATTTCCTCAATCGACTTGGTCCCGAAGTTCCGAATGTCAAGCAAGTCGGCTTCACTGTGTGCCACCAACTCGCCGACCGTGAGGATCCCCCGCCGGCGCAGAGCATTGTAAGACCTAGACTGCAGGTTGAGGTTCTCAATCGGCAGTGGCGGTGTAGCGGCTGCCGTGGCGGCCGTTTCCTGCACCCCTATTGCCATCCCTTCCGCTTCCACGTTCCTGTCGCGGGCGAGACCAAACAGTTCAACCAGTGTCTTACCAGCGGACGCTACAGCGTCGCGTGGCAGCACTGACGGCTTCGTCTCCACATCCAAGATCAGCTTGTCGAAGTCAGTGCGCTGCTCAACGCGGGTCGCCTCAACCCGGTACGTGACCTTCAGCACCGGAGAGTAAATGGAGTCGACCGGGATGACGTCGTAAGCGTCCTCTTCATGCTTATTTTGGGCTGCAGAAACGTACCCGCGGCCCCTCTCCACAATCAGCTCCGCTTCCAGTTTGCCCTTGTCGTTCAGGGTCGCGATCAACTGGTCAGGGTTGTGGATCTCAACCCCGGCGGGTGGTGTAATGTCGGAAGCCAAGATCTGGCCGGGCCCCGACTTACGCACGTACATGACGACCGGCTCATCATTGTCGGAAGACAACACCAACTCTTTGATGTTCAAAATGATCTCTGAAACGTCCTCTTTCACGCCTTCGATCGTCTCGAATTCGTGGGGGACACCCTCAATACGCAGCGACGTGACCGCTGCCCCGGGGATGGACGACAGCAGGGTACGGCGCAGCGAGTTGCCTAGCGTGTACCCGAAACCCGGCTCTAAAGGTTCGAGGACGAACCGGGAACGATAGTCTTCAATGACTTCCTCAGTCAGGATGGGCGGCTGTGCTATGAGCACCTTCATTCCTTTCTACTCAGCACCAAATTCACGATGCTGAGGGCGAAGCCTCAGGTTGGCTTGCTGGTTTGGGCAGGTCGGATGGTTGAAGTTGGTTAGCCTCTGCGACGCTTCGGCGGACGGCAACCGTTGAACGCCTGAGGCGTCACGTCTTGGATGGAACCAACTTCAAGGCCAGCAGCCTGAAGAGCTCGGATAGCGGTCTCACGACCGGAACCCGGGCCTTTAACGAAAACGTCAACCTTGCTCATACCCATGTCCTGGGCTTTGCGCGCCGCGGACTCAGCGGCCATCTGGGCAGCGAACGGAGTCGACTTACGGCTCCCCTTGAAACCCTCCTGACCCGCAGAAGAGGAAGCGATGACCGCTCCCTGCGGGTCCGTGATGGTGACGATCGTGTTGTTGAACGTTGAACGAATGTAAGCGTGACCGTGAGTCACGTTGCGCCGCTCTTTCCTGCGTGGTGCGCGCGAGGACGAGGCGCGAGTTTTCTGTGCCATGATGCTCTCTTCTACGAACCGGCGGGCGACCCGTGGGCCGCTCCGTGCCTAACGTCTATTTCTTCTTACCTGCGACGGTGCGCTTCGGGCCCTTGCGGGTGCGAGCGTTCGTCTTAGTGCGCTGACCACGAACGGGCAGACCGCGCCTGTGGCGGAGCCCCTGATAGGAGCCGATCTCCATCTTGCGACGGATGTCAGCCTGCACCTCGCGGCGGAGGTCGCCCTCCACCTGGAAGTTCTGATCAATGTACTTGCGCAGCTTCACCAAGTCCTCTTCGGAGGCGTCCCGGACCCTCAAGTCCGGGCTCACGCCAGTTGCCTCCAAGGCCTGTTGCGCACTGGTTTTCCCAATGCCATAAATGTAGGTGAGCGCAACTTCCAGTCGCTTATCGCGTGGAAGGTCGACGCCGGCTATACGTGCCATGTCCTCTACTCCATTTGCTTTCGAAGGTGGTCGTCTCCCCCAACACCCCGGGCTCCCCCGGCTTCGGCCCTCGAACCGAAGGTCGCATTATTCGCTTGCGGTGAGGAAGACGCTTTTAGTTATTTTGATCCCGCCCGTTAGGCGCAGGGAACCCGAACGCGGGTTAGCCCTGCCTCTGCTTGTGGCGGGGGTTTTCGCAAATCACCATGACGGTGCCGTGGCGGCGCACCACCTTGCACTTGTCACAGATCGGTTTGACGCTTGGTTTGACTTTCATTGCTGTTCCTTCAGCCGCGTCTGCGGCCCATCAAGGCTGAAACTGCTGGAGGCCCCCAGAGATCTCTTCAGGTCCCCTTCAGCGGCGGTCACTTGTAGCGGTAGACAATCCGTCCGCGCGACAAGTCGTATGGGCTTAGCTCTACAACCACGCGGTCGTCCGGCAGAATACGAATGTAGTGCTGCCTCATTTTCCCTGAAATGTGGGCAAGCACTAGGTGCCCGTTTTCGAGTTCGACCCGAAACATTGCGTTCGGAAGGGCCTCGACGACACTTCCCTCGACTTCGATTACGCCGTCCTTTTTTGCCATATACCCCGCGTGTCCTTAAAGCTAGCTTATGGGCGCCTTTGAGTGCGCCCGATTGCCAACCCTAATACAGCCCCCCATTAGGGGAGAAGAACAAAGCGACCCAAGTTAGCGATCTCACGCGACGCCGCGTTTTCCCGCTTCTTCCGCGCTGGTCAGGCGACAATGACAGGGTCGATCCCAAATGGCCGCAGGCCAGAAACTCCACCGTCAGAGGCGGTCAGAACCGCGATCCCACCGCGGAGTCGGGCAACAGTCTGCTCAAAATGTGCGGACAGGCTGCCCTCCCGGGTCACCACCGTCCAATTGTCCCGCAGAACCTTCGTGTCGGCCGGCCCGGCTGTGACCATCGGCTCGATGCACACGACCATGCCCTCCCGCACCCAAGGCCCCTTGCCACGCGTGCGGTAGTTGTGAACCGTGGGAGGCTCATGAAGGGCCCTGCCAATACCGTGCCCCGTGTAGCCCTCAACCAGCTGAGGGTCCCAGGCGGCTTCAGCGGCGACGCCATCCACATAGTCCTCGATGGCAGCGCCAATGTCGCCTATCCGTCGAGCCGTGGCATAGCGCGCCACGCCCTTCCACATCGCGTCTTCCGTCACTTCAATTAGGGAACGTCTCAGTTCGAGGGCGTCCTCACCGATCGCGGCCTGCAGAGCCTGAGTTGCGGTTTCGGACCCGTCGTCACCCACGATGGTGGTAAGAGCGCCGTCCGCGTGCCACTTGTGGCCGCCGTGGCTCGTGGTCGCACCGGAATCGAAGGAGACCACGTCCCCCAACTTAAGGACGCGGTCACCCGGAATGCCGTGCACAACCTCATCGTTGACGGACACGCAGACCGATGCCGGGAACCCCTGGTAGTTCAGAAAGTTGGGTTCACCGCCCAGATCGAGGACGGTTGCGTGCGCCAGAGCGTCAAGTTCTCTAGTGGTCACCCCCGGGAGGGCAGCCTCTTTCAGAACCTGGTGGGTGCGGGCCACGATGCGTCCTGAGGCCGCCATCCACCGGATCTGCTCGCCTGTCTTACGGATTGGGTGGTGCTCCCTACCTACTCGAAATCGCAAGCGGGGTGAGGGTTTGGGCACAGTCCCCGAGCGGACAACGCTTCCAACATGGCCCGACCAACCTCCGGAACGGATCCTGTAGCGCTTATCGCGTCCAGCAGGTCTTGGTCCGCATAATAGGTTGCGATCGGCTCAGTCTGGTCGTGGTAGACCTCCAAGCGGTGTTCAAACACTTCCCGGGAGTCGTCAACACGACTCTCCTCACCCGACCTCTTCAACATGCGCTCCACGAGGACCCCAGTGGGTGCCGTGAGCTCTAAAACGGCGTCCACTGGGTGACCCATTTTTGCCAAGATGTCGCGTAGGGCGTGGGCTTGGGCGAGGTTCCTCGGGAAACCGTCCAAGATGAACCCGTTGCGGATGTCAGGAGCGCTTAGGCGCGCTTCAAGCATGGGGATGGTGACAGAGTCGGGCACGAACTCTCCCCTACTGATGTAAGAGTCCGCCATTTGACCCAGTTGTGTTCCCTCCGCAATGTTGCTGCGGAAGATCTGTCCGGTTGAGATTGTTGGGATTTCTAGGCAACGGGAGAGCCACGCTGCCTGCGTGCCTTTCCCGACCCCTGGGGGGCCGAGCAGTATCAGAGCGGTCATCGCAAGAACCCTTCGTAGTGGTGCTGCTGCAATTGGGAGTTGATTTCTTTCACCGTCTGTAACCCGACCCCAACCATGATCAGAAGGGTAGTGCCACCGAACGGCATTTGACTGGATGAAAGTCCAAGCGGGAGCATCACGATCGACGGGATAATAGCGATGATCACTAGGTACAGAGCGCCAACAGTTGTGATCCTGTTTATCACGTACTTCAGGTACTCAGCTGTTGGCCTCCCAGCCCGGTACCCGGGAATAAACCCGCCGTACCGTTTCATGTTGTCCGCAACCTCTTCCGGGTTGAACGTGATGGACGTGTAGAAGAACGCGAACGCAAAGATGAGGATCGCGTTCGAAACCATGTACCAACCGCTCTGGTGAGAGAAGTTCCGTGTGATCCACTGAACCCACGCATCCGTTGGCTGCCCAAACTGGGCTATGAGAGGCGGCATCCCGAGGATCGAGGTCGAGAAGATCACGGGGATCACGCCCGCCATGTTGATCTTCAAAGGAATGTAAGTGGTGGTCCCCCCATAGGTTCGCCTACCCACCATCCGCTTCGCGTACTGGACGGGGATGCGGCGCTGAGACTGTTCAACGAACACGACCGCGACAGTCACCAGCAGGATGAGGACGATGATCACCGAGACGACCAGCAACCCGCGGCTCACAGCAATATCGAACAGCTGGGCGGGCATGCGGGCCACAATGGAAGTGAAGATCAACAGGGACATGCCGTTGCCGACGCCCCGCTCCGTGATGAGCTCACCGAACCACATGATCACTGAAGTTCCCGCGGTCATCACCAGCACCATGAACAGGTAGGTGGCAAACGTTGGGTTCGGGATCACCGGCTCAGCGCAGCCTGGGAACATTTGCCCGGAGGAAGCCATGGTGATCATCGTGGTGGACTGTAGGACCGCTAAAAAGATCGTTAAGTAACGCGTATACTGCGTCAGTTTCGTCTGCCCGGTCTGGCCCTCCAAGTGCAAGTCCTGCAGGCGCGGCACCGCGACCCGGAGGACCTGGATGATGATCGACGCCGTGATGTAGGGCATGATCCCTAAAGCAAAAACGGACAGTTGCATCAAGGCCCCACCTGAGAACAGGTTGAACATGTCCAGCAAACTGGACGTGTCCTGCTGTGCGAGACACGCACTAATGTTCTTCGACGAAACCCCTGGGGTCGGGATGAAGGTACCCAACCGGTACAAAGCCATGATCAGCAGCGAGAAGAGAATCTTCCGCCGTAGATCTGGCGTCCGGAACGCTTGGACAAAAGCCTGTAACAAACTTCCTCCCGCCTGCGGCGAACACTCCTCCGCAGAAATCGAGTGGTTGAACTAGAAAAGTCTACATCTAAGACTGTAAGGCACAGCGGCCACACTTGCCGACTGTGCGCCCAAAATAATGACAAAAGGGTGGGGCCCCAACCCGGGGCCCCACCAGCTTTCATCGAGCCGTAATGGAACCGCCCGCTTCAACAACTTTCGCCAAAGCGCTAGCAGACCACTTATCGGCCTCAACATTCATTGGGACGGTGATCTCGCCCGTGCCCAAAACCTTCACCAACTCGCCCTTGCGGACTAGGTTCTTTTGAACCAGGTCCTCAACAGTGATGTCGCCACCAGCAGGGAATTCTTCCTGCAGGGTACCGACGTTCACCACCTGGTATTCGACGCGGAACGGGTTCTTGAACCCGCGCAGCTTCGGTAGGCGCATGTGTATCGGCATCTGCCCACCCTCAAAGCCGGGGCGAACTTGGCCGCGAGCTTTCGTGCCCTTCGTCCCACGCCCAGCAGTCTTGCCCTTGGAACCTTCACCGCGGCCAACGCGCGTCTTCGCCTTCTTGGCGCCTTCGGCTGGAGCAAGGTGATGTAGCCTCAAAACTTCGCCCTCTGCGGGCCCAGAAGTAGTTGATTTAGACTTCGCCACTTTCCTCCACCTCCTTCACTTCCACCATGTGCGCGATGGGACGCAACTGCCCCCTAGTGGAGGGGTTGTCCTCTTGCACAACTGTTTGACCGATCTTCTTGAGCCCAAGAGCTTTCACTGCGGCTCGGGCCTTCGGTTTAGAGCCGATCGTTGACTTCTTCAAAGTGATTTCGAGCTTGCTCATTCTTCGCCCACCCCCGCTCCAGCTTTCTTCGCCTCTTCTTCCTCTTTCGCAGCGCGCTTCTCAGCTTCGCCTTCAGCTTGCGCGTGCAGCATGTAGGAGGGGGCCACACGCTCGACGGGCAGTCCGCGGCGGGCAGCGACGGACTGGGGGTCTTCAAGCTGTTTCAACGCGTCAACGGTTGCTTTCACAATGTTGATGGAGTTGGAACTTCCTAAAGACTTGGTCAGCACGTCGTGGATGCCAGCGCACTCCAAAATGGCGCGCACCGGGCCGCCCGCGATAACGCCTGTACCTGGTGAGGCTGGGCGCAGCATGACGATGCCCGCGGAGTCCACTCCCTCAACCTTGTGGGGGATGGTGCGGCGGATCATCGGCACGTGGAAGAAGTTCTTCTTCGCTTCCTCAACGCCTTTCGCGATCGCAGCGGGAACCTCTTTCGCTTTCCCGTAGCCGACCCCGACAGTGCCTTCCCCGTCCCCCACGACAACAAGTGCCGTGAAGGAGAATCGCCTACCACCCTTCACAACCTTCGAAACACGGTTGATAGAGATGACGCGTTCTAAGTACTGGTTCTTGTCTTGGTCGCGACGGTTGTCCCTACGGCCGGACTTGCCACGGCGACCGCCGTCGCGCCCCTGCCGGGCGCCCGCGTCGCCTTCGTTTCTACCTTGCTGCGGTGCAGCCATCAGATTCTCTCTCTTTCCTCTAACTGCTAACTACAGTTTCAGGCCGCCCTCGCGGGCGCCCTCCGCCACCGCAGCAACCCGACCGTGGTACTTGTTGCCACCCCGGTCGAAAACGACTTCTTCAATGCCCGCTTCTTTGGCGCGCTCAGAAATGAGTTCCCCGACGCGGCGAGACTTCTCCACGTTCCGAGCCTCCATCTCACGGAGCTCAGGCTCCATGGTCGACGCCCAAACCAGTGTTTCGCCGATGCCATCGTCAACAACCTGGGCGAACATGTGACGGTTCGACCGTGTCACGACGAGGCGGGGCCTCTCAGCAGTGCCAACCACCTTTTTGCGCACGCGCAGATGGCGACGCTTCTTAGCGATGGCTTTACCTTTGCCTCTTGGTGTGTAAGCCATTACTTACCAGCCTTTCCGATCTTGCGGCGCGTAACTTCGCCCTCGTAATGAATGCCCTTACCCTTGTACGGTTCTGGCTTCCTCAACTTGCGGATGCTGGCAGCAACTTCACCGACCTGCTGCTTATCAATGCCGCTGATGATGACCTTCGTGGCGCTCGGGACCTGGAAGTCGATGCCCTCAGGCGCTTCGACGAACACTGGGTGGGAGAATCCGAGAGTGAACTCGATCCCTTTACCTTTCGCAACCGCGCGGTAGCCCGTGCCCTTGATCTCCAGGGTCTTCGAATAGCCGTTCGTAACGCCTTCAACCATGTTGGCAACCAGCGTGCGCGACAGGCCGTGCAGGGAGCGGGCTTCCCGCTCTTCGCTCGGGGTTTCAACGAGGATCTCATTCCCCTCCACCCTCGCGGTGATGGGGGCCGGCAAAGTGAGGGAAAGTGTGCCCTTGGGGCCCTTCACTTCCACGTCGCCGTTTACCTTGACTTCCACGCCAGCGGGCACGGGGATAGGCATCTTACCGATACGTGACATGTTTCCCCCTACCAGACGTAGGCGAGGACTTCCCCACCCACACCCTTGTCGGCCGCCTGCCGGTCCGTGAGGAGACCTGAGGAAGTGGACAGAATCGCCACGCCTAGGCCGCCACGCACCTGCGGGAGGTTCGTTGACTTCGCGTAAACCCGCAAACCTGGTTTGGAAACCCGGGTCAACCCGTTCAGGGCTCGTTCCCTGCGTCCCCCATACTTCAGGTCCACGATCAAAGTTTTCCCGACGCGAGCGTCCTCGACGCGCACGTCCTTTATGTAACCCTCACTCAGAAGGATCTGCGCGATCGCGTCCTTCATCTTCGAGTAGGGCATCGACACAGACTCGTGTTGAGCCTGGTTCGCGTTACGCAAACGCGTAAGCATATCTGCGATTGGATCAGTCATTGTCATTTGGGGTTGGACCCCTTCCTCGACGCGGTTTCCGAACCTAAGCCCGGACCTGCGACGTAAGTCTTACCAACTACTCTTCGTTACGCCTGGGAGCTCACCGCGTAGGGCGAGTTCACGCAAGCAAATGCGGCACAACCCGAACTTGCGGTAGACCGATTGGGGGCGGCCGCAACGGCTGCAGCGTGTGTAGGCTCGGACAGCAAACTTAGGTTCACGAGCCGCTTTGATTTTCAGTGATGTTTTAGCCATCTGTCAGCTCTCTTTGAATGGGAATCCGAGTTTGCGCAGTAGGGCTTCCCCTTCCGCATCGGTTTTCGCGGTCGTCACAATGGTGACGTCCATGCCCCGAACCCGGTCTGTCTTGTCAATGTCGATCTCGTGGAACATGGACTGTTCGGTTAGGCCGAACGTGTAGTTCCCGTTGCCGTCAAACTGTTTGGGGGACAGACCACGGAAGTCACGGATGCGTGGAAGGGCGGTCGACATGAGCCGATCCAAGAACTCCCACATCCGGTCGCCGCGCATCGTCACCGACGCACCGATCGCCTGGCCCTCACGCAACTTGAACTGCGCGATGGACCTCTTCGCCCGGTTCACACGCGGTTTCTGTCCAGTGATCGCAGCGAGATCCCGCAGGGCACCCTCAAGAGCCTTCGCGTCCCGAGCTGCCTCGCCCACACCCATGTTGACAACCACCTTTTCAGGCTTGGGTGCCATCATCACGTTGGGCATGTCGAACTGCTCGAGAAGTTCGCTTTGAATCTCGTCCACGTATTTCTCTTTCAAACGGGGATTCATGCGTCCAACTCCTTACCTGGCGTGACCCCACGGTTCGCGCCGCCCCGAGCGACACGCACCCGGACGACCTTCTGCTTCCCGTCGCGTTCCACAATGTCCTCGCGGAAACCAACGCGGACGGGCTGCTTCGTGTCGGGATCAACGAAGGCTACCTTCGCGATCGAGATGGGAGCCTCTTTCACGACGATGCCACCCTCTTGGCCACCCTGGCCGGGGCGCATGTGGTGGGTCTTCAAGTTCACGCCCTCCACCAACACCTGGTTGGTTTTCGGGAAAACCTTGATCACCCGTCCCTGCTTGCCCTTGTCGCCGGGCGCGAGGGGGTCGAGCCCCATCTCTTCACGGCGCTCGTTGCGCGCGCGAAGCTTCTTCTCATCGGACGTTCGTCCCCGAATCACTTCGACGACGTCACCCTTCTTGATTTTCGCGGCCATCAAAT
>CAYFUO010000077.1:0-1783 GCA_964346255.1 uncultured Actinomyces sp.
ATGTACCAGACCATCGGCATGGTCCGGTACTCCGGGTGCAGGGGAAGCGCCAACTTGTACTTGTAAATCAGGTCGTGAACCGGGGACTCTTGCGCGGCGACGATCCAAGCATCCGAGATGCCTTCTTCACGCGCCGCCTCCACGATCTTCGGATCGTGCGGGTCAAGCATCACGCCCAACTGGGCTTCGTACAAGTCCTGGACGTCCTCAGTGGCCGCTGCTTCACCCACCTTGTCCGCGTCATACAAGACGACACCCAAGTACCTGAGGCGCCCCACGCAGGTTTCCGAACAGATTGTCGGCTCCCCAATTTCGAGGCGCGGGTAGCAAAGCGTGCACTTTTCTGCCTTGCCGGTCTCATGGTTGAAGTAGATCTTCTTGTACGGGCAGGCGGACACGCACATGCGCCAGCCTCGACACTTGTCTTGGTTGACGAGGACGATGCCGTCCTCAGCCCTCTTGTAGATGGCGCCGGAGGGGCAGGCGGCCATACACGTCGGGTTCAGGCAGTGTTCGCAGATGCGAGGCAGGTAGAACATGAAGGAGTCCTCGAGGGTCGCCTTCACCTTCGTGTTGATCTGTTTCAGGATCTCATCCGCTTCGAGGACGGCTTCGCCGCCCCCCAAGTCGTCATCCCAGTTGGGGCCCCACTCGATCGTTTCGATCTTGTCACCCGTGATCAGAGAAATGGGGTTCGCAACCGGTGAGTAACGCGAGTTCTTTGGGGCGCCGAGCAGCTTGTCGTACTCATACGTCCACGGCTCGTAATACTCTTTCAAATCCGGCATGTTCGGGTTGTAAAAGATCTTGAGCAGTGAGGCGAGCCGGCCTCCCCCACGGGGAACCAGTTTCCCGCCCTTCTTCCTTTCCCAACCGCTCTTCCAACGTTCCTGATCTTCCCAGCCCTGCGGGTACCCGCCACCCGGGCGGGTTTCCACGTTGTTGAACCACATGTACTCGGTGCCGGTCCTGTTCGTCCACGTCTGTTTACACGTGACTGAACATGTGTGGCACCCAATGCACTTGTCGAGGTTCATCACCATCGCGATTTGCGCCATGACTCTCATCAGTACTGCACCTCCTGGCTACGCTTGCGAATCAGCGTGACCTCATCTCTTTGGCTACCTGTCGGACCCATGTAGTTGAACGCGTAGCTTTGCTGCGCGTACCCCCCAATGACGTGTGAGGGTTTCATGAGGATCCTAGTCAGCGAGTTGTGGATACCTCCCCGCTTACCGCTTGTTTCAGTGACCGGCACAGCGATTGTTCTCTCCTGCGCGTGGTACATGTAAATGGTTCCCTCCGGGATCCGGTAGGACACGATTGCGCGTGCACTCACCACCCCGTTCCGGTTCCAAGCCTCCACCCAATCGTTGTCCTCGATTCCCACCTTCTCGGCGTCTTGCTCACTGATCCAAATGGTTTGGCCACCGCGGTTCAGGGTGAGCATGTGGAGGTTGTCGAAGTACTGGGAGTGGATGGCCCACTTGTGGTGAGGCGTCAAGTAGCGGACCGCTACGTACGCGTAACCCTCTTCCTCACCCATGGACCCGAGGGCGGCCTCCCCGTACATTGCGTGCAGGTTGAGCGGCGGCTTGTACACGGGAAGTGACTCGCCAATGTCCCTCATCCAGTCGTGGTCCATGTAGTAGTGCTGGCGGCCAGTCAGGGTGTGGAAGGGGCGGCCTCGTTCAATGTTTTGGGTGAACGCGGAATACCTTCTACCACCCGTCTCAATGCCCGACCATTCGGGTGTCGTGATGACGGGTTGTGGGCCCTTGCC
>CAYFUO010000077.1:1883-9463 GCA_964346255.1 uncultured Actinomyces sp.
TGCATCAGCGGCGTAGCGATCACGTCGGTTTGCTTACCGAGGTACTTGGTGGCCATCTGCTCGACGTAGCCAGCCAACCTTTGGAAGATCTGGAAGTCAGTCTTCGCTTCCCAAGGCGGGTCGATCGCCGCGTCGAACGCGTGGATGAAGGGGTGCATGTCAGTGGTTGACAAGTCGTCCTTCTCATACCAAGTAGCGGCCGGTAGCACGAGGTCGGAGTACAGCGTCGTGGTGGTGTTCCTGAAGTCGAGCGTGAGCATCAGGTCAACCTTGCCCGTGGCCGCAGAGTCCCGCCAGACAATGTTTTCGGGCCTCAGATCCTCAGGCAGTTCCTTCGCACCAACCGCGTTATCCGCACCAACCATGTGGCGCAGGAAGAACTCGGCGCCCTTAGCGGACGAACCCAGCAGGTTTGTGCGCCAAGAGGTGAACACTCGGGGGAAGTTCTTCGGGTTGTCCGGGTCCTCACAAGCGAACTTAAGTTCACCCTTCGTAAGCTGGTCAACCACCCAGTCCTTCGGGTCCATCCCCGCTTCTTTCGCCTCTTGGGCAAGCAGAAGTGGAGAACGTTCAAAGGTGGGGAACGTCGGCACCCAACCACGCTTCATGGCCTCTACAAGCGTGTCGGCTGTAGAGATGCCTTCCCACTGCCCCTCAGCCAAAGGCGACAGCAGCTTCTCCACGACCGTGCCGTCGTACCTCCACTGGTCGGTCAGCAGGTAGTAGAAGCCGGCCGTGATCATTTGGCGGGCGGGACGGAACCAGTCGAGGGCGAAAGCGTACTGCGCCCAGCCCGTGATTGGGCGGACCTTCTCTTGCCCAACGTAGTGGGCCCAGCCACCACCGTTCACGCCCTGCGTGCCACACATGGCGTTCAAGGCTAGGAAGGTCCGGTACATCTCGTCCGAGTTGTAGTAGTGGTTCACGCCGGCACCCAGGATGATCATGGATCGTCCCTTGGACTCGGCTGCGTTTTGGGCGAACTCGCGGCCAATGCGAGCGGCTGCCTCAGCGGGGACTCCCGTGAGGGACTCCTGCCAAGCGGGTGTTCCAACGGCCTCGACATCGTCGTAGCCTGTGGGCCACTCACCGGGGATACCGTCACGGCCCACGCCGTATTGGGCGAGCAGGATGTCGTAGACGGTGGTGAGAAGCTTGTCGCCAACCTTCACGGCTGGGACGCCGCGGCGAACCACACCGGCACCAACATGTTTTTGGCCTTCAGCGGCAGGCAGGTCGAACCTGGGGAGCAGGATCTCTTTGCCTTCCCACCCGTCGACGTCAACCACAGACAGGTGGGGCTCGATGCCCTCCATCTTCAAGTTCCACTTGCCCATGCCATCTTCGCCGTAGTGGTCAGCGAGCGTCCCACCCGGGTCAGCAATGTTCTTCTTCTTATCCCAGACGAGGGGGCGGAACTTAGCGTTTTGGGTCTTCGCCAACTCCAAGTCGACGCGTGGGTCGTCCAGTTCAGTAAGGTCCGCGGCCGTCAGGAACTTGCCGGGAACGTAAGCGTCGTCGTATTCCTGCAACTCCACTAGGAACGGTGAGTCCGTGAACTTCTTCATGTAGTTATCGAAGTAGGGTTCCGTGCGGTCCACATGGAACTCTTTCAAGATCACGTGGCCCATGCCCATTGCGAGGGCGCCGTCCGTGCCGGGGTGGAGCCTCAACCACTCGTCAGAGAACTTCGTGTTCGTCGCATAGTCGGGGGAGATCGCCACCACCTTTTGGCCGTGGTAGCGGGACTCGGTCATGAAGTGGGCGTCGGGCGTCCTCGTCTGAGGAACGTTCGAACCCCACATGATCAGGTATTGGGCGTTCCACCAGTCCCCCGACTCTGGCACGTCCGTCTGGTCCCCAAACACCTGTGGGGAAGCCATGGGTAGGTCCGCGTACCAGTCGTAGAAGGACAACATGGTGCCGCCGAGCAGCTCGTAGAAGCGGGAGCCCGCACCGTAAGAAACCTGCGACATCGCAGGGATCACGGAGAAGCCCGCCAACCGGTCCGGCCCGTACTGCTTCATGGTGTAAACGTGGGCGGCAGCCGCGATCTCTAGCGCCAAGTCCCACGAGCAGCGAACTAGGCCACCCTTACCGCGCTGCTCCTTGTAGGACTTCGCCTTCTTTTCGTCCTCGACAATCTCTTTCCACGCGAGGACGGGGTCCCCCGTCTTGTCACGCGCCTCCTTGTAGAGGTCAAGCAGTGTGCCGCGGATGTACGGGTACTTCACTCTAGTCGGAGAGTACGTGTACCACGAGAAAGCAGCGCCACGCGGGCAGCCCCTAGGCTCGTATTCTGGGAAGTCCGGTCCAGTCGTCGGATAGTCAATGTATTGGGCTTCCCAAGTGATGATGCCGTCTTTTACGAACACTCTCCAGGAGCAGGAACCCGTGCAGTTCACCCCGTGGGTGGAAAGGACGTAGCGGTCGTGACTCCAGCGCTGACGGTAAAACTGGTCCGCGCTGCGACCCCCCTCCAAGAAGACACTGCGCGCGGTGGTGTCCCGGACCCCCGGCCGCAGGTAGTTCCCAAGCTTCGCCACCGCAGGCGATAGCACTTGCGTTGCTTCTTCAGCCATGTTCTTTCCTATCAGCCCCGTGGGGCGGCTTCAGATGGTCCAAGTTGGCAGCGAGCAGGGAGTTCCTTCCCGCTGACCTCCTCGTTTGTGCCAGATCACCACTAATAAACACGTAAAACTTGTAAATAAACAGGATACGGCTAAACGTGCAGGTCAGAGGGGGTTTCGCGCGCGTCTCGTAGATGACGTTAGGCGCTTTTGGGCGGGAATTAGTGAACGGCCTGATGCCGTATTGACGGTCGCTTCCCAAGAAGCCGACCCCCCAGTTCTGCGCTGGGAGCAGCAGTGATCCGACGTGAACCTGTTAGGTGAGCGTTATGCGCTCCAGTCCCCAAGTGCGCCCTCCAGAGCCCCAAGGGAAGTGTCAATCAGAGTGTCACGCTGATCGGGTGGACAACCGAGGCCCACCCAGCTGCCGCAAGCGGCATCCAAGAAACCCAGAAACCCCCAAAGCGCGTACCTCTTCCTGTTGGTCCGCCCTCCTTTGAGCAAGTCAGAGAGCTTATCCACGTAGCTGCGCCTCATGTCAGCCCGGAAACTCAGCGCGGCAGCCGGCTCTCCCGCCGCCCGCTGATGTGGGAGGAACCAAACACTGGGGGCTTCACCCACGAAATCTAGGTAGACGCTCAACGCGACACGCAGCCTGTCCCGCACGGGGACCCCTTCAGGCAGGGCTTGCAGGGCTCGCTGCTGAGCCTCCTCCAAGTCACAAAAGGAGCGCTTCAAAACTTCGACGTACAGGTGCTCCTTACTTTCGAAGTAGCGGTACACGAGGGCGTTTGAGGATCCGGAGGCAGCAGCGATGGATGTGATCGTCACACTGTCGTAAGGGTGAGTCGCGAACTCTTCGCTTGCGGACCCCAGAATCCTCTCTCGCCTCTCACTGGGGGTCAGACGTTGGCGCACCTTGTTGATCTGGCTCATATTGCCCACCCTACCGTTAGTGAACTACAGTCACTAGTGTTAGTGAACGTCATTTACTAGGCAGCATTTACTAGGAGTTTCGATGGACTGGGTTGATCACGCGATCTTTTGGCACGTCTACCCCCTTGGGGCGCTGGGTGCGCCCATCAGAGAAGGGGACCGCACCCCCACCCCACGACTACAAGAGCTGATTCCCTGGATGGATTACGCGGTGGAGCTTGGGGCTTCAGCGATCCTCTTGGGCCCCATCTTCGATTCGTCCACCCACGGGTACGACACTTTGGACCAGTTCCACGTCGACCCCAGGCTGGGGTCTGATGAGGACTTCGATGAGTTCATGCGCGCGGCGAAAGAGCGAGGCTTGCGCGTCGTCCTCGACGGGGTGTTCAGTCACGTCGGTGAAGACGATCCACGCGTAGCCCAAGCGTTGACGGAGGGTCCGGACAGCGAGTACGCCTCAATGTTCGACATCGACTGGGACGCTCCCGGCGGGCCGCGGCCCCGGGTGTTTGAGGGCCACAGGTCCCTTGTGCGTTTGAACCATGCGGACGAGGGCGCAAAATCCTACGCGACGGATGTCATCAACCATTGGATGAGTCGGGGCGTGGATGGTTTCAGGCTCGACGCCGCCTACTCGGTGGACCCCGCGTTCTGGCAGGAAGTGTTGGGGAAGGTACGCGAGTCTTACCCGGACGCTTGGTTCCTCGGGGAAGTCATACACGGGGACTACGAGGGGTTCGTGGAAGCCTCCGGGATCGACACCCTCACCCAATACCAGTTGTGGAAAGCGATCTGGTCCTCCATCAACGACAAGAACCTGTTTGAACTGGACTGGGCCCTCAAACAGCATGGCGAAATGTTAGAGAAGTTTGTGCCCAACACTTTCGTGGGCAACCACGATGTCACCCGCATCGCTTCGAAGGTGGGTGCGGACGGCGCACTTGCCGCCCTCGCGATCCTCATGACCGTGGGCGGCATCCCTTCCATCTACTACGGGGATGAGCAGGGCTACACGGGCGTGAAAGAGGAACGCTTCGGTGGGGACGACGACGTGCGCCCCGCGCTTCCCAGTGGAAGCGACGACTTCTCACCGCTCGGACAACGCTTCCTGCGCGCCCACCAAAACCTCATCGGCCTGCGTAGGCGCAACCCTTGGCTGGTGGACGCGACCACGAAAGTGCTGAGCCTAGACAACAAGAGGATGGTTTACGAAAGCCGCTCACGGGCGGGGGATGAGCGCGTGCAGGTAGAGATCGATGTCACGGACACCCCAACCGCAGTGGTGCGTGACGCCTCAGGAACAGTGACCCTGTAAAACTGGGCCGTCACCTTCGGGGGCGCTACTAGTCGGCGCTCCCGAAGTCCCGCATGTAGTCGAGGGCGCGAACCTGGTCGAGGGCAGCGAGATGCGGCAGAGGGTTCTCCCCCGTCGCGATCACGTAGTCAGTCAACTGTTGGCGGACCACGTCCGCCAACTCGTCCGGCTTCCACGGTTTCGCAATGAAGTGGTCCAAGTGGGCTTGGTTCACTGCCCGCACAGTGTCATCCAAGTCCGCTTGGCCCGTGACCAACACTTTCCGGGTTTCAGCAGTCGCGGGTTGGGCAGCCATTTGCACCATGAACTCCACCCCCGTAGTGCCGGGCATGCGGTGGTCACAGAGGGCGAGGGCGAGCACATCCCCGTCCTCGTCAATCTCCTCCATGACTTCGCGGGCGTCAGCGACGCTCTCCGCTGGCTCGATACGGACCGTGGGAGCGAACTGCAGCAGGTCACGCTCCAATGCGGCTCTGACTTCGGGTTCGTCCTCTAGGACTAGGATGGCAAGTTTCATTGTTCCTCCTTGGGTTCTTCGATGGGCAGGTCCACGACGACCATGGTGCCCTCCTCACTAGTGCAAATACGCATGGTGCCGTGGTGGGCGGTGACGATCTGGTGTGAGATGCCAAGCCCTATCCCCATCCCGAAACGGACCTGGCCGGACTTTGTGGTGAACCGCGGCTCAAAAATGCGTGAAAGGATCGGCTGGGGTATTCCGGGACCATCATCAGATATTTCGACTCTCACCCACCCCGGTCTGGGTTCGAAAGTGCGGACAGTTATGGTCCCCAGAGGCTCACCGCTGGAAGGGTGCCTCCCCTGCTTTTCGGCCTCGTCCACAATCGCCTCAGCAGCGTTCGTGATCAAGTTCGTCCACACCTGCGACAACTGGCCCGAATGGCCCTCTACGGTGGGGAGCTCTTTGAAGTCCCTCTCCACATCCAAGTTGTCCAACTTGTGCGACAGGAGGCGGATCGAGTCCTCCAGCGTGCGGTCAATGTCAACGTCCGTGAACGTGTCCCCGTCCGGGCGCGCGTACGACCTGAGAGAAGAGACCAGGTCGGTGATCCTTTGAGCCGCTGAGGACAAGTTCCGCAACTGGGTGCCTATCGACGCGGCCGTCTCAATGTCCTCAAAACTGAGGCCCCGCCGTTTCTTCGCCGACTTGAGAACACTGGGATCCCGCACCCCAGCAAGTGAAAGGCGTTGGGCGATGGCTGCGTCACCCGTGATCTCAGCCATCTCCCGCCGCAGAGCACGTTCCGCTTTCGAAGAAAGAGCTGGTGCGTCCATCGCACTGTCTAGGACGTCTAAAACAGATTTCGTCCACTTCTTAGAAGGGCTGCCCTGCAGCAGCTTCGCTACGTCCTCGCCCAAATACTGGCTGATTCGTTGGATCGCCGCCATCGGGTTGTTCAACTCATGAGCGACCCCTGCGGAGAGCGCCCCCAAGGACGTGAGCCTCTCTTGCGTTGCGAGTTCGGTGCGTGCCTGCTCCAAGTTAGTCAACGCGGTTGCTAACTGGTGGCGTTCCTCCGCCAACTCTTCAGAGAGCTCAGCGTTTTGGATGTGCAGCTCTTCAGCGCGCCGCAAACGCCGGTCTAGGGACCGGATGAAAAGGGTTGCGAGCAGCAAAGAAATGTCGGGGTGCCCTTGGATGGCCAGGTCCATCTGTTCAACCGTGAGCCTCACGGCGGTGACGTCCGTCGTGGTGATCGCGTTCAGCATGGCCCGCCGGCCCTCGCTCACAGCCAACAAACCGATGATGCGCCCAGTGGACTCCTCATGCATGATTATGTCTTCACCACCCGGAGTGCGGTGGATCAGCGCCACGCGTCCCCGCAGGATGATGGTGACCTCTTCCAACCATTCACCCTTGATGGTGAGGCGCACCCCCGGGGGTAGTTTGATGCGCGGTTGGCGCCCCAGGGACTGTTCGATCTGCTCAAGCACTTTTCCGAGGATTGCGGAGTCGGAGGCGGGAACCTCGAACAGTGAAGAGACCACGAATGTTGAGTCGGGCTTCTGGTGTTCTTGGAAACGTAAGACCTGCGCCCGAACGTCCTCTAAGAAACCGTCCTCTTTCATGGACGGCGCGTACCCCACCCAGTCGAGGCGCCCGGAGTCGGCGAGCCATTCCACCCCACTCACCTCGGGGGTAGTGCACATCACCATGAGACGGCTGTTACGGAACGCCCACATGTCCGCTATCGGCTGGAAAACCTCGTCCGCGGTCGGTCCCGTGTTGCCGACAACCGCGACGAGGAAAGAGATCTGACACTTTTCGTTAGCGTCTGGCCCGAGCTCCCTCTCCATCGTCTCCAACAGGGAGGCCGTGTCTTTGAACTGGGCTATGCCCCGCCCGCCCCCCATGTGCTCGCGTAAGAGGGCGGCGATCTGCGTCGCATAGTCGCTCTCCCCTATGACGATCCCGTATGGGAAGGCGCGCCCCCCAGCGTGGCATTCCACTTTGTTCCCCTCGATTGTCTCCTGGAGGCTCCCCACCTACACCAACCCCAGTGCTATCCAAATGGGCGGCATTGCGAGCGTCAACAAGAGCGTCCCTGCGATGCCAACGATCACGCCAACTATGGCCATGTTCTTGACCGACACCATCCCAGTGGAATAAGCGACCGCGTTCGGTGGCGTCGAAATTGGGAGCGACATGCCAAGAGAAGTCGCGATCGCGACAACCGCGGCGAGCATCACCACGTTGGAGCCGCCGAGGGTGGCCGACAGGGAGATCGCTAGGGGGA
>CAYFUO010000078.1:0-9246 GCA_964346255.1 uncultured Actinomyces sp.
TCGGCAAAACGGAGCTCGGTAAGGCGCTTGCGGAGTTCCTCTTTGACGACGAGCGCGCAATGATCCGTATCGACATGAGTGAGTACTCTGAGAAGCACTCGGTCGCGCGCCTGGTTGGTGCCCCTCCCGGGTACGTTGGCTACGACGAGGGCGGCCAGCTAACTGAGGCTGTGCGCCGCAGGCCCTACTCGGTGGTTTTGTTGGACGAGGTCGAGAAGGCGAACCCGGAAGTTTTCGACATCCTGCTGCAGGTTCTTGACGACGGTCGCCTGACTGACGGTCAGGGCCGCACGGTTGACTTCCGGAACACCATTTTGATTCTCACTTCGAACCTGGGATCCCACTACCTGATTGACCCGGAGCTCTCTTCAGACGGGAAGTACGACGCGGTGATGAGGGAGGTCCGTCGGGCGTTCAAACCAGAGTTCCTGAACCGGTTGGATGAGATCGTCATCTTCAAACCGCTCAGCCGGGAAGAGCTGGCTGAGATCGTAGAGATTCAGGTTGCCCAAATGGCGAAGCGACTATCGGGGCGCCGCATCGAGTTGGAGACGACGGAGGCTGCCCGCAGGTGGCTGTCCGACCACGGGTACGACCCTGCTTACGGGGCCCGCCCGCTTCGCCGCCTAGTGCAAAAGGAGATCGGGGACCGCTTGGCGACCCTCCTGCTCAGTGGTGAAGCGGATGATGGGGACACCGTTGAGGTTCGGGAGGCCTCCGACCATGAGGGTCTCGAAGTGGTCGTGAAGGCCACAGAGTAGGGGTAGTGACGAAGTTGGGCGACTACCCAGTCCCCTTCAACCACGCTGTCGCGGCGGTGAGGGGGGACGGCTCCGTCGTGTGGGAGCAGGGTGAGGTGGGGCGAGTGTTCCCGCTCGCCTCGGTGACGAAAATAATCACTTCCCTCGCCACGCTGCGGGCAGTGGAGGAGGGCCTGTTTGACCTTTCCTCCACTGTTGGGCACGCGCCCGGCGGAGCCCCCTACACGGTCGCCCACCTTCTCTCCCACTCTTCAGGCCTAGCCGTTGAGGGCGATGGCAACAGTTTCCAGCAGCCTGTTGGCGTGCGGCGCATCTACTCGAACCAGGGTTTCGATGTTTTGGGCGAGTTTCTGAAAGAAAAGATTGACGTACCGTTGCCGAAATGGATCGACACGCAGGTTGCGGCGCCGCTCGGGCTTCGCGCAACCACTGTGCCGTCCTCGCCGGCCCGCAGTGGCTTCGGGAACGCGATCGACTTGACGCTTTTGTCTGAGGAACTGTTGAACCCGACCCTGTTGAGCCCGAGGATGCACCACGCCCTCACCACCACCGTGCTCCCCGGGTTGCGGGGGATCCTCCCGGGTTACGGGATGATGCGGAACAACGCGTGGGGGTTGGGCGCGGAGATCCGGGGCAGTAAAGAGCCCCACTGGACGCCGCCGAGCGCGTCAATGCAGACTTTCGGCCACTTCGGGATGTCCGGTTCCTACCTGTGGGTAGACCCCACTAGGGACTTGAGCGCAGTGTTCTTGGGCAGTGAACCGTTTGGGGAGTGGCACAAGGAGAACTGGCCACAGCTCGGTGAACAGATTTTAGAGGCCGCGGACGCCTGATCGGCCCCCACCTGGTTGGCTTCGCAGAGTCCTACTCGAGTGCCAACCTCACGTTCTCAATCTGCGCTGCCTGCAGCCCGCCGGACATCAGGTAGTTTTCGGAGGACCCAAAGTTGTCTTCCACCCAGTCAAACGCGGCCTTAATCGCGTCGGGGGGAGTGGTGGTGACCATGGCCACCAGTTTGGGTACCAGTGGCACACCAACTTTTTCTATGGTGCCCAGCATCTTGTCGGCCCACGGGCCCGCCAAATACTGTTGGCTGACAGCATAGTTTTCGATGATCGCGTCCCGCTCAACCCCAGCAATGTCCAAGATGAGGGCCACTGACACGCCCGTGCGGTCTTTCCCAGCAGTACAGTGAACTAGGACGGCGTTGTCTTCACCGGGCTGAACGTCAGAGACCAGCCCCGCCACTTTCGCGAGTTCTTTCGCGGAGGAGGCAACCATCATCCGGTACATCTGGGGGAGGGTGGGAAGCTCATCGCTCAGTGCCTCCTTGGTGGTCTCCCCTTTTGCTGCGGCTTCAACCATTTCCGTCATGAACGAGGCGGGCGAAATGTTCCCAGCCTGGATCGGTACTTCCACAACTTTCACCCGGTGGGGCCGGTGGGGGACTTTGTCCGGTTCCGCCGCGCGTTCGAAGAGCGTCCGCAAGTCAGCCACCACCCCCAAGGGGGTTTGCTCCATTTGCACTTTACCTTCGTGAGTGATGTCGTCTAGGGCGGCTGACCGGTAGAGGACCCCGTCCCTGGTTTCACCACCCCGCTTGAGGGGCAGGCCACCTAGGGACCGAGAGTTGGGGACACCATCGAAAAGCACCGGTAAAGTCATGCGGTCATGCTACCGGACCGGGAGTGTCGTCGTCTTCGGCCTGCCGGCTGCCTGCTTCAGCCTTCAGGTGAACTGCGCGATCACGGGGCGTGGTCTTGCGTGCCCTCGCCTTTCCGGTCATCACGGTCGGTTTTGGTCGACACCCACTGGAAGAGGCGTCGTTGCCGGCACTGGGTGGTTGTGACCCTCCAAGGGTGCGTCGCCCACCACGATTCGGGGCCGGGAATGGCTGTGCCCTCCGGTATTGGTCGGAGGCGCACCCGGATCGCCCGCGCGGTTCACCCCGACCGAGCGTACAGTAAAGATTACAGTGTCACACCGACGTTTGTGTTGGCGTGTGTTCGGTTGGGGGAACGGACCGCCGCTGTATGTTCGGTTGGGGGGACGAACCGCCGCTGTATGTTCGGTTGGGGGGACGAACCGCCGCTGTGTGTTCGGTTGGGGTGAGCACGAGGGGACTCAGTCCTCAATCGAACTGCGCGATCACGGGGACGTGGTCTGACGCACCCTTACCTTTGCGCTCGTCGCGGTCGATCTGAGCGGAGACCACGGTTTTGGCGAGGGCGGGTGAGGCGAAGATGAAGTCGATGCGCATCCCCTCATTTTTTGGGAACCGGAGTCGCTGGTAGTCCCAGTACGTGTAGTTGTCCACTAGGTCGCGCGTGACCTCCTTGAAACCAGAGTCCTCAATCGCGGCGATCCCCGCCCGCTCCGGCCCTGACACGTGGGTTTTCCCTTCGAAGAAGTCCATGTCCCACACGTCCTCGTCCAAAGGCGCGACATTCCAGTCGCCCACGAACGCCATCTTCACGTTCGGGTCGCTTTCCAAAGTGTTGGCTGCGTACGTGGCGAGCGCCGCCAGAAAGTCGAGTTTGTAGTCGTAGTGGGGGTCGTCCAGTTCCCGCCCGTTGGGAATGTAGAGGCTCCACACGGTCACCGGTCCGCCCTCCTCAGGTTCGACGGTGACCCCGATAGCGCGTGCTTCCACCGTCCCGTTCCCAACCCAAACGGGTTGCCCGGGGAACCCAACCTGGACATCAACGATGGGTAGGCGGGAAATGACGGCCACCCCATTCCACTGGTTCACGCCGGTCATGGCAACCTCGTACCCGGCTTCAGCGAACGGTTCCACTGGGAACTGGTCGTTCTTGCATTTCGTTTCTTGAAGGGCGAGGACGTCCAGGTTCTCCCGTTCAAGCAGCGCGATGGCGCGCGGGGCGCGGGCCCGAATGGAGTTGATGTTCCAAGTAGCAAGTCTCATGGTTCAAGCCTACAAGCCTGAAGGGGCCTGTGAGCGGGGCGGTGGGGAAGGGGGCGACGGCCCGGTGCTTGGCCGCTAGCATGGGGTTATGGGAACAGCATTGGTTACGGGGGCAACGTCGGGGATAGGTAGACAGTTCGCTTGGCGCTTGTCTGACGCGGGTAGCGACCTTGTTTTGGTGGCCCGAAATGAGGGGCGTTTGGGGGCGTTGGCGACGAACTTGGCTCGCGTCAACGGCACGAACGTTGAGGTGTTGAGGGCTGATCTTGGCGACAAGACCGACTTGGATCGGGTGTGCGAGAGGCTTCGCGAAGATGGGAGCGCCGGGAAGCCCCCGGTGGACCTCTTGGTGAACAACGCGGGTTTCTCCACGGGCAAACCGTTCTTGGACGCGGACTTGGGTGAGGAAATGTTCGCACTCGACGTGATGGTCCGAGCTGTCATGGCTACCTCCTACTATGCGGCCCACTCCATGAAAGCTCGGGGCAAGGGGGCGATCATCAACGTTTCGTCGGTCGCCGCCCAAACTGGGATGGGGACCTATTCGGCGAATAAGGCGTGGGTGCTCGCGTTCACGGAGGGGCTCGCGGAACAGTTGCGGGGAAGTGGGGTGCACGCGACCGCCGTCATCCCTGGGCTCACTAACACGGAGTTCCACGAGAGGGCGGGCGTCGACGTTTCGGGGGCGAACGCGTTGGCGTGGACGAAGCCGACCCAAGTGGTTGATGCGGCTCTCGACGCTGCGAAGCGTGGTCAGGTGATCGTCACCCCAACAGTCCGTTACAAGGTGGTCTACCAATTGTCCCGGGTGTTGCCGCGTTCCCTCGTGCGCTCTGTGACCCGCCGACTGCCCCACATGTGACATGGGTGAAGAGCAGGCGGGCGAGACGCCGAAGCCTCGGCGCGGGGTTGGCCCCTGGGAGGGCCCGTTGCCCGAGGGAGGTCACTTCGACCCCGATCTTTTGGCCGAGGGCGACTACCGGAACGTGGAAGACCAATACCGGTATTGGAAGAGGGAAGCGATCGCGGCGGACATCGCCACGCGTTCTCACACTTACGAGGTCGCGATAGAGAACTTAGGTCACGACTTCAACATTGGGTCCATTGTGAGAACCGCGAATGCGTTGGGCGCTTCCCGCGTTCACATTGTCGGCCGGCGCAGGTGGAACCGTCGAGGCGCCATGGTCACCGACCGCTACCTAGACGTCGTTCACCACCCGGAGGTTCAGGGTTTTGTTGAGGACGTCAGGTCCCGTGGATACAGCATTTCCGGTGTAGACAACCTCCCGGGTTCGGTCCCCCTCGAGTCGAACCGGTTGAATGAGAAGACTGTCTTGGTGTTCGGTGAGGAGGCTGCCGGGCTGAGTGATGAGATGCGCGAGGCCTGCGACACGATCCTTCACATCACCCAATACGGGTCCACCAGAAGCGTGAATGTGGGGCACGCGGCGGCGATAGCGATGTGGTCGTGGGTGACAGCGTGGGGGAGGCCAGAAAATGCCTCTCTTGCCGACAATCCAAGCGGGCAAGTGTGGGACAATGGGGGCACCAATCTTGCATGAGACGCGGGAAGTTCCCGTGTCAATCACTAGGAGGTCCCCTTGCCAATCGCAACCCCAGAGGTATACCAGGAAATGCTTGATCGGGCGAAAGACGATGTTTTCGCCTACCCAGCAGTCAACGTAACCTCATCACAAACGCTCACTGCCGCCCTCCAGGGTTTGGCGGAAGCCGACTCGGACGGCATCATCCAGGTTTCCTCTGGTGGTGCCGCCTACTGGTCTGGTTCCACCATTGGAGACAAGGTCGCTGGTTCCCTCGCAATGGCTGCTTATGCCCGTGAGGTCGCTAAGAACTACCCGATCACGGTTGCCTTGCACACGGACCACTGCCCGAAGCCCCTGCTGGACAGCTGGGTGATCCCACTGTTGGAGATCGAAGCAGCCGAAGTGAAGGCTGGTCGCCTGCCCGCTTTCCAGTCCCACATGTGGGACGGTTCCGCTGTGCCGCTCAAGGAGAACTTGGTGATCGCCCAGAAACTGATGGCGATGTCCGAGGCTGCTCACACGGTTTTGGAAGTTGAGATCGGTGTTGTTGGCGGCGAAGAGGACGGCATTGTTGGCGAGATCAACGAGAAACTGTACACCACGGTTGAGGACGGCATGAAGACCGCTGAAGCCCTCGGCCTTGGCGACAAGGGCCGCTACCTGACTGCCCTCACGTTCGGTAACGTGCACGGCGTTTACAAGCCTGGCTTCGTGAAGCTGCGCCCCGAGCTGCTTGGTGAGATCCAGGTTGCGGTTGGTGCCGCGTTCGAGAAGGGTGACCGCCCGTTCGACTTGGTGATGCACGGTGGCTCTGGCTCCTCTGAGCAGGAGATCCGCACCGCTGTCGAGAATGGTGTCATCAAGATGAACATTGACACTGACACGCAGTACGCGTTCACGCGTCCCGTCGCCGGCTACATGTTCGAAAACTATGACGGCGTGTTGAAGATCGACGGTGAAGTTGGCAAGAAGAGCCAGTATGATCCACGCGCTTGGGGCAAGGTCGCGGAGGCTGGCATGGCCGCGCGCGTTGTCGAGGCCGCCCAGCAGTTGGGTTCTGCGGGACACGCAATCAAGTAACTGACTGGGAAGTAGTATCTGCTTCTAGCGCTGGGCTCCACGTGCCTCTTTGGTACGTGGGGCCCAGCCTGTTTACGGGTAGTATTCAAGGCAGACTAGGGGAGGACAGCATGGCGGATAACAGTTGGTCCAGTGTTGAGGGCATGATCGTCGCGTGCAAATTGGACCCGACCGAGTTGGCGAAGGCTATTTCGAGGGCGAACGTGGTTGCCCGGATCGAGTGGTATGACGAAACCCCACAGTTGATGGGGATCAACGTCGCCTACGATGGGGTGCACGTTGGGACGCTCAGGAGGCGGGATAAGACCGTGAAGCCGGGCCCCACTTTGGAGGAGTTCGCTACGAGGATAGCGGAGGAGTTCAAGGCGGAGGTCATGATCGGGGACATCTCTGTCGACCGGTTCGAGGGTGAGAATAGGCCCTTAGAGGAAGCTTCGGAGGACGAAGAAGAAGCTAAACCTTTCCGTGTCGTCGAAATCAGTTCTACCCCCGCTTCCGCTGTGCCGTTGTTGGCGGCGTTCGAGGGCGTTGACATTGCGGAGTTGGAGCGCGAGGACGGTCGTTCTCTCCTGCTAGCCCAGCTTCCCGAGCAGCGGCCCGGCTGGCACTTCGGTGATGTCCCACTGATTTCTTTGACCATGCATGGGGACGAGTTCCGAGCCCAGTTGGTTCAAGACGAGCATTTTGAGTCTGTTGTCTCTTACAACTGGGGGATGAACGAGATCACTATTGCTGGTGGCAAGGGGTGGGAGGACGTCGAGTTTGAGGGCTTGGACCGGATCCTTGGGTTAGAAGCGGATGTCACCCAGATTTTTGAGGCGGTGCCGGGTGTCGACCTGGATGCGGCACTCGCCGCGACGAAGCTGCGTGGCCCTGCTGCGGTGCGCAAGTTCGTGAAGGCCCTCGGGTTGCCCCAGGATGTTTCTGAATACTTGCTTGGGTGGCTGCCCTTAGATTTGGTTGAGGACGCGACACTGCACCAGGCCCGGGGAGTGTCTAACGCTATTGGGCGCAGTGTCGACATTCTGATTGAGGAGAGGCAAGAGGGGTCCAAGTTTTGGGACACCTACTCGAGGATTATCACGGAGAAGCCGTGGCTGGTGCCGGTGGTGGCCAGCCTAGAAGCAACCGTCGGTGCGGGCCTGCTGCTTTTGGCGCGCAAGTCGGCTGATGATGCCGGTAAGCGAAGCGGCTTGGCGAAGCTGGGCACTGTGGCGGGCGTGTGCCTGCTCAGCGATTCGGTTGCTGAGACGGCGCTGGCCAAGTACACGAAGTGGCGGCAGATCCGCCGGTCCAACGACTGACGGGTTCACTGCCCCACTCTGCAGTGGCGGTTGTTGGTTTAGGAAACCTGTTTAGGGCATTGAAAAGGCGGCCAAGCGAATGCTTGGCCGCCTTCCCTATCGGGTCAGATCGCTTCCGGGTGGACCTTCCACACTTCTTCCGCGTAGTCGCGGATGGTGCGGTCGGAGGAGAACCGGCCGGACTCACAAATGTTCACCCAACACATGCGGGCCCACTCAAGTTCGTTCCGGTAGTCTTCCGCCATCTTGTCGCGGGTCTCGCGGTAAGACTCAAAGTCTCCCAGCAGGTAGTAGACGTCTTTCTCTTCCGAGTGGTAACCGTCCAACAGGGAGGTCCGCAGGTCGTTGAACCCTCCAGTTCCCCCATCGTCAAGCGTCCCATCCGTGAACGCGTCCATGACGCGGCGCAAGCCGGGAACAGTCTCGTACAGCTTGCGTGGGTCGTAGTTCCTACGCAGCTCAGGTAGTTCCTCTTCTTTCGCGCCGAAGATGTAGGCGTTGTCGTCGCCCACCGCGTCTAGGATTTCCACGTTCGCGCCGTCCAAGGTGCCAAGGGTCAGGGCACCATTCATCATGAATTTCATGTTGCCCGTCCCGGAGGCCTCCTTACCGGCGGTGGAGATCTGCTCGGAAATGTCGGCCGCGGGAATAATGTATTCGGCGGGCGTCACATTGTAGTTCTCCACGAAGACGACCTTCAGGCGGTTCTCCATCTCCGGGTCGTTGTTGACGATGCGGCCAACCTCGTTGATGAACTTGATGATCGCCTTCGCCCGGTAGTAGCCGGGCGCTGCTTTAGCGCCGAAGATGAACACGCGCGGCACGACGTCTAGTTTCGGGTTGTCTTTGAGCCTGTAGTACAGGTCCAAAATGTACATCGCGTTCAGCAGCTGACGCTTGTATTCGTGGAGTCGTTTGATCTGCACGTCGTAGATCGCGTCGATCGGGATGACGTCGCCTTGACGTTTCTCCAACCATTTGGCGAAACGCTCCTTGTTGGACCGTTTCACCGCCATGACTTCCCGCATCAGGTCGTCATCTTTGATCTTGGGCAGAAGTGTTTTGAGCTCATCCAAGTCGGTAACCCAAGAGTCCGAACCGAGTTCGCGCGTGAGGAGGGCTGACAGCTTGGGGTTGCAGACGTTCAACCAGCGGCGCTGCGTCACCCCGTTGGTTTTGTTGTTGAACTTCTCCGGCCACAGCTTGTACCAGTCGAGCAGTGTCTCCCTCTTCAGGATGTCCGTGTGGAGGGCCGCCACACCGTTCACGGAGAACGAGCCGTAGACCGCGATCCAGGCCATGTGGACCCGGCCGTGGGAGACGGGAGCCATCCGTTCGATGACGTCCTCACTCACACCGCGTTTCTGAAGGTCTTTGCGGAAGCGTCGGTCGATTTCGTAAATGATCTCCAACAGGCGGGGGAACAGTTGCTCGAAGATCGAGACCGGCCAAGTTTCAAGTGCTTCGGCTAGGACCGTGTGGTTCGTGTAAGCGAACGTGTCACTAACGATCTGCCAAGCGTCCTTCCAACCCAAGCCTTCCTCGTCCATCAGCAGGCGCATTAGTTCTGGGATGGCGAGGACGGGGTGGGTGTCGTTCAACTGGATTGAGTTGAACTTGGCGAACTT
>CAYFUO010000079.1:0-9105 GCA_964346255.1 uncultured Actinomyces sp.
CCCAAGCGATGGGCTCCATCTTGCAAAGCGACGACGTCAACTACATGCGCAACTCAGTGAAGGTGGTCGTAGACGCTTACGACGGCTCCGTGAACTTGTATGCCTTCGACGAGGAGGACCCGATCCTGCAGTCTTGGATGGGCGTCTACCCTGGCCTAGTCAAGGACATTTCTGAAGTGTCCGGGGACCTGATGGCGCACTTCCGCTACCCGGAAGACATTTTTAAGGTTCAACGCACGCTTCTTGAGACCTACCACGTGACGGAAGCATCCGAGTTTTACACGGGTGGCGACAGGTGGCGCCTGTCGGAGGACCCAACGTCCTCTTCCGGCGAGGTGACCGCGTCCGGCACACAGGTGTTGCAGCCCCCCTACTATCTGACGATGCAAATGCCAGGTCAGGACAGCGCAGAGTTCTCCCTAACCTCCGTGTTTGTCCCCGCTGGTGGTGGTGAAGCGAGGCGCGCTGCGATGGCCGGGTTCTTGGCTGTCGACTCTGAAACTGGAGACACGCCGGGGGAGGTTCGGGAAGACTACGGGCAGCTCCGGCTGATCGCATTGCCATCCTCGACCACGGTTCCGGGCCCCGGCCAGGTGCAGAACAACTTCAACACAGACCAGACGGTTGCCACCGAACTGAACTTGTTGAACCAGCAGGGCTCGAACGTTCGCCGCGGCAACCTGCTGACTCTGCCTGTTGGCGGGGGACTGCTGTACGTGCAACCGGTGTACGTGGAGTCCACGTCATCCACTTCCTACCCTGTCCTCCGCTACGTTTTGACGGCGTTCGGTGACCAGGTTGGGTTCGCGAGAACACTTGGTGAGGCGCTGGACCAGACGTTCGGCGGCGACGCGCAGGCAACCACAGCGGACGGTGCTGGGACAGACGCGGGCACGGAAACAAGCACTGAAACGGTTGAGAAAACCCATGAGGAGAAGTTGAACGACGCCATCATGGAAGCCGCCGACGCGATGCGCGCTTCCGAGGACGCGCTTTCGGACGGCGATTGGAAGGCCTACGGGGACGCTCAAGATCGCCTCCAGAAGGCACTGGAGGACCTAGTTGCCCTGCAGAACATTGTGGACGAGGCCGCCACCGACGCGGACGAGTCCGCAGCCTTAGAGGGGGATGAGGACTTCGGAACCTTGGGTGAGGACGCTGCGGAGGCGACGTTCGAGGACGAAGGCTAGTCGCGGCCGGCGTTTAGCGCCATGGGTTTGGGGGTGTTTTTCTGGTGAGGGAAAACACCCCCTTCTCACTTGAGGTGGTGGCGGTCGTTCCCATAAGCTTGGGGTTACCGACGCGGGGTGGAGCAGCTCGGTAGCTCGCTGGGCTCATAACCCAGAGGTCGAAGGTTCAAATCCTTCCCCCGCTACTAGGAGAGAAGGCCCGGTCCGAGTGGACCGGGCCTTTCGCGTTCCCAACTTCCGCGCAACCGCGCGGCCCACAAGGAAACACTGGTGGCCCGAGCTTTTGCTAGGGCCACCAGTGTTGTCCGTGGGGTGCGGTTCTTAGAAGGCGTCTAGGATGTCCACCACGAAGACTAGGGTGGAGTCGCCCGGAATGGTGCCGCTGCCGGTCTCTCCGTATCCCATGTCTGATGGGATCACCAAGAGGACGCGGCTGCCAACTTTCTGGCCTACCAGCCCTTCATCCCAGCCGTCTATGACTTGGCCTGAGCCGATCCCGAAGACCACGGGCTCCGAGTCTCCGTTCTCGTCCCAAGCGGAGTCGAACAGGGTCCCATCAGTCAGCCACCCTGAGTATTTGACTGCGATGGTTTGACCAGCCTCGACTACAGCGCCATCTCCTTCAATCAGGGGTTCAACGATCAACTCGGTTGGGTCAGTGAAGGTGGAGGGGACAGTGATGGTGGGTGAGCCGTCCTTGAACTCGACTGTTGGAAGCGTGTCGTCGGATGGGGTAACCTCAGTGCCTGAGGCTTCTTCAGGTACGTCTCTCGCGTCGGTGACATTCAGGACGTACAAGTAGCCGTTGGAGGCAGCACCCGTGTAGCTTTCCTCAGCTGAATATCCTGGCTGTCCCCAGAGGAGCCGGGTCCCAACTTTTGCTCCTTCTAGGGAGTCAACGAGAACATCCCCGAAGTTCCCTGCTGAGAGCACGAAGGTGGCGGGAATATCTTCATCCGCGGTCTCGCCCCACGTGGAGTACATTTTTTCGCCGGTGGCCGTGTCACACACCATGTAGTTGAAGGTGATTATTTGGTCTTCCGAGATGGTGTCTCCGTCGCCCTCGTTAGTGATCAGCACCGACTCGGCGGTGATCGCTAGGGGAGCTTCATAGGTGAGGGTAGGCGCTGCTGCCACGTCGTCACTAACGCCGACTTCACTGAGAGCGAGCTCGGATTCGGCGAGGTTCTCTTCACTGGTGTCCAAGGATTGCGCGTCCTC
Organism: uncultured Actinomyces sp.; assembly: GCA_964346255.1. Classification (GTDB taxonomy): domain Bacteria; phylum Actinomycetota; class Actinomycetes; order Actinomycetales; family Actinomycetaceae; genus Scrofimicrobium. Next base: position 2,412 of record CAYFUO010000079.1, read on the forward strand.
GAGGACAGTGACGTCGCAGAGTCCGCCAGTCCTATCGGGGGTCGTGGACGCTTCGGCGCTACCGCTTTGGTCCTCTGAGGTAGCGTCATCCGCGTTGCTGCAGCCCGCTAGAGCGAGCGCAGCGCATGTTCCCAGTGGGACCAGCAGTCGGGTAGACAGTTTCATGCAGTAAATCCTTAATCTTTTCGGTTGGCGCCCACAGCTAAGCCGCAGGTGCGATTGGGTCTAGGCTAACCACCGTTCCTATGTTCAGCCTGTGAGAGCGCTGAGAAGCAGCACAGGTCACCCGCATCCGGCCCTCAGGGCTGCGAAACCGCATGTGGACCAGGTGGTCTTCTATATGCTGGCTGTGAAGATAAGCGTTCGAGGTTGGGAAAAGCTGGGGTCCGGTATGGAAGAAGTGCGTGCAGCAAATAAAGAGTACGTAAAGAATTTCGGATTTCGAGCGGACCTGGGCGGAACACCTTCGAACAATTTGGCGGTCCTCACTTGCATGGATGCGCGCGTTGAGCCGATGAAGATTCTGGGCCTAGACCTCGGGGAGGCGAACGTCATTCGTAACGCGGGCGCTAGGGTTACGGACGACGCGATCAGGTCTCTGACGGCTTCCACGAGGCTCCTGGGTGCGGACACTATTTTTGTCCTCCACCACACCAACTGTGGGATGGCTAAGCAAACGGATGAGGAAGTCATCGAAGCGGTTTCCGGTGGCGACGACGAGGTACGCGAGGCCGCAGAGAAGATCGAGTGGGGCACCATTGACAGTGAGCCTGCAGCGCTCATCGAGGATGTCCAGAAACTGCGCGAAAGTCCCCTCATCGCCTCTGACGTCGCGATCCACGGTCTGCTGTTGGACATTGACACTGGCGAGGTCGTCGAAGTGGCTGAAGCCACGGACTTAGGGACGTCAGCCTCGTAGGTAGGCAATCGGCGGCTCCCGGCGACAGACTCCATCTGGAGTCGCGGAGCTTTTAGGCGCGCTTGGAGGGGGCGCCCCCGCTGAAGGTGAGGGTTTTAGGCGGGTGGACGTGCGCCAGCCGTTGCTGATCCGCTCACTTCAACGCTGCGTTGGGTGGCCAACCCGGGTGGGGCCAGGGGTGGAAAACCGGGTGGGGTGGGCGTCGCGGGCGCGAAAGCTAGGTTGATCCGCCCAGAGTTGGGTGCGCTCCCTACTGGCGGCTTCACAGCGTGCAGTTGGCGTCCCGGCTGCTCCTTCAGCCGCAGCCGCATCCGGCGTCGACATGCGCGACGATGTCGGGGTGCCCAGCGTTCCTAGCTGCCACAGCCAACTGTCGAAGTGGAGCGAAAGGAACCCACGACGTGAGGGCACCGGGCGCAGAGACGACCAGTGCTGGGGCGACCTCGTCCAAAGTTCGGAAAGCCCGCGCGCTGTCCCCCGCCGAGAACCAGACGGTTGCGGCGAGCAGCTTGAAGTCCACGTTGTCAGTGCGGTCCTGGGGTAGGCGCAGGGACTCGTGTAGGGAGCCGACAGCAGTAGCGACGTCCCCCAAAGTCAGTTCGAGGCGGGCGAGGCTCGCCAACAGCAGTGCCCCCCTGTTATCACCCAACTCCGTTGTTAGGAGGTCACGCGCAACAGCGAGCTCCCCCGCGCACGTCGCCAAATCAGCGGCCCTAGATACGAGGACGCGGCGCATGAAAGGGGGCATGGGGGGATCTGAAGCACGGTCAGCGAGGGTGCGTTGGAGCCGGTGTAGGGCCGCTCGTGGTCCCTCAAGATAGTGGAGAACTCTGGCCTCCACCATGGCGAAGACGGGCCACAGCTCCGAGGAATGGGTGGAGGGCTCAAGCTCCCGCAGTGCGCTACGGGCAGTTTCTGGATCGCCCCCAACGAACGCGTTGAGGGCTTCAGCGATTCGACCTGCCACGGTTGCGTCCGCCTCCGTCTCACCGGTCCGGGTTAGGAGCGCGTGAGCGTCCAGCAGGAAACGGCTGCTGTCGGCGGTGGAGAAAACGACTGAGTGCAGTAAAGCAAGTAGGAAGTTCGCTTTCGCTTGTTCACCCCAGTCTTGGTCGTGTTCCGCTTCCCACAACGCGCGTGCAGTGCATCGCCGCGCCATCGCGGCGTCGCCCCCCCAGCAGCGCGGTGACGGCAACCTGAAAGTAGAGGAGGAGCAGCGCCGAGTGAGTCGCGTGAGGGGGAGCCCCTTCACCGAACAGGTCGTGGGGGTCATGCTCGCTGATCTTCGCTTCCAAGTTGTAACCGTGGAAGAGTGCTTCATCCCAGTTACCGAGGACGCGCTCAGCGGCCATGAGCAGACCCTGCATGTCTACGGGCAAACCGGTCCCAGGGTGCCCGTCTTGGCGTTCAAGCGGGTCATCGAAGGATAACAGCTTCGCGCGAGCCGATTCAGCGAGTTCTTTGAGATAACGCCCGGGTTGCACCCGTTGTTGCACTGCGAGGTACCCACGCAGGCCGTGCAGCATGGGCGCGCGCATGGAGTCCTTCGATTGCAGCGAACCGAGCATTTGGAGGACTTGATCCCCACCTGCCACGATCGCTGAGAAGTGGACGCGGGCGACCCGATCAGCGGCCTCGAAGTCCCCCAAGCTAATCAGCAGTTCCAGGGCGGGCACGGGTTCTTCAGCGGCCAGCAACAACGCGTAGCGCCGCCGCACAGCGTTCGCTTCTTCCCCGTCAACGGTATCTACGTTCCCCAAAGCAGCTTTGGTGCAGGGCCCGACCGAATACGCGGATTGGCCGCCACCCCGTCGGCGTTTCACCAACCCACGGCGCTCAAGCCTTCTGAGCGCCTCCGCGCATTTAGGGGGTGAAAGGTCTAACGTGGCGCAAGTAGGGCGGGAGTAGCTGGCCCCAACAGGGACAGGGTAGAAAGGATCCTGCTGTCTAAGACGTTCAGGTCCTTCAACTCTTCCCGCAGCCCCCTACCATCTCCAGTCGGCGGGAGGCCGCTCCACTACTCGTCGACGTCAAAAGTCACGGTTGGGATTCGGGAGGCCACTGCTGGCCCGTCGAGCACAGCGAAAGCGCGGGAAGCCACCACGGCCCGCAGGAGAGGATAGCTTTCTAAGAACTTTGCTAATCCAACGTCGGTTTGGGGGCTCGTAGCGTCCTCGTAAGAATCGACTAGCAGGACGACAGGTTCAGAAATCGACTGAGCCCAAGTGTCAACCGATAGCCTAGAATCCTCCGTCGATTGTTCGACACGTTTCCGGGCGTCGGTCTCGCCGCGAACCGCCTTGGCGAACACGCGCCACACTTCTTGGGGGTCCCTCGCGCCACGCAACGAAAACCTCACCACGTTGGTCCCGTCTTCCGCGAGACGCTCCTGAAGAGAGTCAAGCAGGACCGTCTTTCCTTGGCCTGTTGTTCCGTGCAGCAGCGTTAGGCGCACTCCAAGCGGCTGGGCAGCGACACGCTCCCGGAGACGATCGACGCGCTCCCGGGTGCCGTTGGCCGGAGGGAAAGAAGGTGATGCCACCCCTCCATGTTAACGCGTAACGAAGCTGTTGCGAGGTTCTGACACCGTTGCTGTGGTTTGGATCAAAAGCCACGAACGCACGACGGGGTTTCGGAAAGGGCCAGATTCGGGCACGTGGTTCTCACGCGCGCGTGGGCGAACCACCAAGCGCGCTCCACACCGACCGCAATACCAATCTGGGGTGCCCGCGGTTGCGGTTCCTCCGCCCGTTTCTTTCGCGCTTACTCTGCGATGACTACGCTCGCCTCATCCGTGTTCACCCTGAACGTCACAGATTCCTGCACGTAGAGTTTCACGCGTTTCTCATCATGCGACAGGTAGCCGATTCGTACGTCCTCCCCCAACGTCAGCGTGTAATCCCCACCGCGCATGCTCACGACTATCGCGCCGCTGAGTGCTGGAGCGAAAGCGATGACGTTTTTCTTGCCCAGTGTTCGACGCAGGTGCTCAGACACGGGGTAGCCATCGTCGCTGCCCCCACTGGCCAAGGTGTAGAGGTCGGAGGAGAGCATCAAACCGTAAGGTCCTTGGACGCCGACCGTGCGCAGTTGGGTGACAGCCTGGGCGACGGCCATGGCGAGAGCGTTTGGTCCTTCCCCCAGCTTGATGACGGGGTTGGAGCTACTTGGAATGATGCCGAGGACGCCCGACGCGGGGGGCCCCGGTGCAAACAAGCGTGTCTTCCGCAGCGGCCAACGTTTCGACAGCAGTCTTCACGGGCTGCCAGTTGGAGTCTTCGGAGCCGCGGTCGACATCGTCGATTTCTTCTCGTGACAGTTCGAATGGGACGCGAAGTCCGACGAGTGGCTGGACCACGCGTTGACGCGTCTGAACACCCTCAATGACCGGGTCAACGGTGCGGATGTGTCCCACGTCGACCGCTGACAGACTCTCGCCCCCGGGTTGGGGCACGTCGACAACGCGGCGACCGGCGAGTCGGGTGATGAATGTCCTGCGCGCTTCAACTTCGATTTGGTCCCACGCCTTCTCTGTGATGGGGGCGAGCAAGCGGTAAGTGTTGTTCATGACTGGCCTTTCTGGACGTTTTCAGGAGGAGGACGATGAGATTCCGCGTAAGCTACCCACGCCAAGATCCCCAGAGGGCTTGGCTGGTGGGGTGGCTTTAGGGGAAGCGGGGTCAGGTGCGGGTTTCTTTTTGGGAGTGGGGTTCTCCCACTCACGCTCAAACTGCTCCATTTGAGTGTTCGTGACCGTGGGAGCTTGGGGCACCCCAGGAGTGTTGTCCAGGAAGTCTTTGGATGGCACGAAAAACATTCCACCCGTGACAGCAGTTGAGAAGTCGAGGATGCGGTCCGTGTTTCCCGGCGGGTCGCCGATGAACATGCGGTGCAACATCAGCTCGTCAACTGCGGGGTCGTTAGAGTATGCGATGTAGAAGGTGCCGTACTCGTTTTCCGCGACGTTTCCGAAAGGCATGTTTTCCCGGAAAATCTCTTTCTGGGTGCCGTCGGGCAGCACAATCGTGTTGGCGTTGACGTGGGAGTTCACTGGCAGGTCAGCCAGCTGGATGTCATCCAACTTGGTCCTGCCGATCACCTTTTCTTGCTCCTCGTCGGTGAGGGCATCCCATGCGGTCATGTCGTGCAAATACTCTTGCACGGTCACGTAGCTGCCACCAGAGTACGGTGGGTCTTCCTCACCGATGACGACCGCAGCGGTCGCGTCCTCGCCCTCCGGGTTTTGCGACCCGTCAACGAAGCCCAAGAGGTCGCGTTCGTCGAAGAACTTGAACCCGTGGACTTCATACTCGTAGTCGACCTCGCCCTTAAGTGCGATCCCGATTTGCTTAGCCATCTCGAAGCAGACGTCGATGTGGGGTGCACGCAAGTGGAACAAGAGGTCACCTGGGGTTGCTGGGGCAACGTGTTTTGGCCCGTTTATCGGCTGGAACTCCCTCAAGTGCTGGGGGCGGGGGAGTGTCGGAAACAGTCGGTCCCAAAGCAACGAGCCGACACCGACGATGGAATCGAGTTTGTCGCGAACACGGAACCCGGCTGCCCGGTTGAGTGAGGAAAAGTTCGATAGGAAGTCGAGGATCGCTTCCTCTGACCCCTCTCTCGCGGTAACAACTATGAACATGCCGCGCGGGACGGGGGTGCGACTACCTTTTGTGTTGCCAAGTTGACTCCTTCTCGTGTCCTACGCCTCTTCCACCTCAACTTAAGGTTCGTGACGTTGAGGTGAGCCTGAGGCTCAGGAAGACTCCTCGTGTGGAAGGAAGAGTTCTCTTTCCCCTCTTGGCGTCAGGGTCCGCCGTTTCGGTAGGGCCTCTCCGCCTCTTCGTAGCGCGGACTAGAAAACATGCTGCTCGCGGTCTCTTGCATCCCGTTTTGGGTCCACGTCACAAACTGCAGCCATACCGTGACCTAGGATGGCGCGCCTTCAGTGGCCGCGCTCCCAATCGCCACGTATCCTTGTTTGTGAGCCTATTCAAAGACGACGCTCTTGTGGGTGAATAGAAGTAGATGGAGGAAGAATGACAACAAAGAAAAGCAGAATCTTAGGTTTGGCGGGGGTGGGCGCTGCCGCTGCGCTCGCGCTCTCAGCCTGTGGTGGTGGCGGTGACATTGGGGGCGACGCCGGCAAAGACGATGTTGACAAGCAGTCCGGCGAGGTGACCGTCGGCGAGGGTTGTGAGGACTTCGAACAGTACGGGAGCTACCCGGGCACCTCAGTGAGCCTATTCTCCTCCATCCGTGACCAAGAAGCGGACCAGCTTCAAGAGTCTTTCGACCAGTTCACCGAATGCACGGGGATCACGGTTGACCACAACGGTGTCGGCGAGTTCGAAGAACAGATCGTCGTCCAGGTTGAAGGCAACAACGCTCCTGACCTAGCGATCTTCCCGCAGCCTGGCCTGCTTGATCGCATGGCGGAGACAGGGAAGCTCATCCCAGCCAGCGAAAAAGTTGAGAAGCTGGTTGACGAAGGCTGGTCTGAAGAGTGGAAGGAATACGGCTCCTACGATGGGACGCTGTACGCCGCGCCGCTGATGGCCTCAGTTAAGTCCTTCGTTTGGTACTCCCCTTCAGCGTTTGAAGAGGCAGGCTACGAGATTCCTGAAACTCTCGACGAAATGATGGAGCTCACCTCGAAGATCGCAGTTGACACTGCGGATGACGGCTCCACGAAGCCCTGGTGTGCGGGCATCGAGTCTGGTGGCGCCACTGGTTGGCCCGCAACCGACTGGGTTGAGGACTTCGTTTTGCGCA
>CAYFUO010000080.1:0-9038 GCA_964346255.1 uncultured Actinomyces sp.
AGGCGAACGTGTCGCCTACCTGCGGGCCCAACCCACTCCCCCGCCGAAACGGGAGAGTGAGCGTGCTGCTAGTCTTCGTCTCCGGACATCACCGCGGCGCGGCCAGCCTCAAGACGCGCGATCGGCACACGGAACGGTGAGCAGGACACGTAGTCGACACCCACGTCGTTGAAGAAGTGGATAGACCTCGGGTCGCCACCATGCTCGCCACACACGCCGATTGGAATGTCAGGGTTCGTTTCCCGACCCTTATCCACGCCAATCTTGATGAGCGGGCCCACCCCGTGAACGTCGAGCGTCTCAAACGGGGAAGTGCCGAACACGCCGGCCGACATGTAGAAGGGGAAGAAGGCGCTCTCCACGTCGTCACGCGAGAAACCCCAAGCCGTCTGCGTGAGGTCGTTCGTGCCGAACGAGAAGAACTCAGCTTCCTTCGCCAAGTCCTCCGCTGTCACGCACGCGCGCGGCAACTCCATCATGCACCCAATCGGCATGTCCAGTTCCACGCCGTAGCGTTCCTCAACCTCCTTGATCGCAGGCTCCAGGACGCTGCGGGCCAGCTGCAGCTCACGCACAGATCCGACCAGGGGAACCATGAGTTCAGCCTTGGGGTCCAAGCCTTCCAGCTTGAGCTCCGCTGCGGCCTCCGCGATCGCTGCGGCCTGCAGCAACGACAAGCCCGGCAGCGTGAGACCCAAGCGGACACCACGCAACCCGAGCATTGGGTTGTGCTCATGCAAGCGGCGCACCTCAGACAGCAACTGTTTCTCGTTGTCAGTGAGCTCTTCACCCGATTCCTTCGCGAGTGCCGCCTTGACCTCAAGGTCGAGCTGTGCGGGGAGGAACTCGTGCAACGGCGGGTCGAGCAGGCGCACGACCATCGGCTTACCGTTCATGACACGCAGCATCTCTAAGAAGTCCTGCTTCTGCAGGGCCTGCAGAACCTCGAAAGCTTCTTCCTGCTCCTTCGAACCTTCTTCGGCGAGGATCACGCGTTCCACGATCTCACGGCGTTCACCGAGGAACATGTGCTCGGTACGGGTCAGGCCAATACCTTCCGCCCCGAACTCGATTGCACGCTCAGAGTCCAGTGGGGTGTCCGCGTTAGCGCGCACCCCCAGCTTCCTCACGGCGTCCGCGTGGCTCAGAATCATGTCGACCGCAGCGATCAACTCTGTCACGTCCGGGTCGCCGCCCGCAGCCGCCATCCCAGCGTCCAGCCCCTCAAGGAGGTAAGTGGTGACCGGAGACTCCGTCACATCCACCTCACCCAAGAACACTTCACCCGTCATGCCATCAATCGTGATGATGTCATCCGTGGTGTAGGTGGCGCCACCGATCTTCATGGTTCCCGCGTCGGCGTCAATGTCCAGGGCCTCCGCACCCACGACGCAGGTGGTGCCCATTCCGCGCGCCACAACCGCAGCGTGGGAGGTTTTACCGCCCCGCGCGGTCAGCACGCCCTCAGCAGCCACCATGCCCGGCAGGTCATCCGGGTTGGTTTCGCGGCGGACGAGGACGACCTTCTCGCCTGCAGCCGCCGCTTCTTCAGCCTGCTTGTTGTTGAAAACGATGCGGCCAGCGGCAGCCCCAGGAGATGCAGCCATGCCCTCAGTCAGCAGGATCTTGTCCGCGTCCGGGTCGATCTGGGGGAACATCAGCTGGGTTAGCTGCTCACCGGTGACCCTCTCGAGCGCCTCATCCTTCGTGATCAGCTTTTCGTCAACCAACTGGGAGGCGACGCGGAACGCTGCGGCGGCAGTACGCTTGCCGACACGCGTCTGCAGGATCCACAGTTTCTCGCGTTCAATAGTGAATTCGATGTCACACATGTCGCGGTAGTGGGTCTCAAGGCGGCGCATGATCCCCAGCAGCTCCTTGTAGCTGGACTCGTCATGCTCACCTAGCGTTGCGAGGGGCTCCGTGTTGCGGATGCCTGCCACCACGTCCTCGCCCTGAGCGTTCATCAGGTAGTCGCCGTAGACACCCGAGTGCCCCGTAGAGGGGTCGCGCGTGAAGCAAACGCCGGTACCCGAAGTGTCACCCATGTTGCCGTACACCATGGCCTGCACGTTCACGGCCGTACCCAAGTCGTCTGGGATGCGCTCGCGGCGACGGTAAATGCGGGCACGCTCCGTATTCCAAGAACGGAACACGGCCTCAATAGCCATGTCGAGCTGTTGGCGCGGGTTTTGCGGGAAATCTTCGCCTGTCTCATCCTTCACGATCTTCTTGAAGACCTCGACGAGACCCATCCAGTCCTCCGCAGTGAGGTCTGTGTCGTCGTCGATTCCCGTGTCGGCCTTCATGTCTTCCAACGCGTTGTGGAAGAGTGCCCCATCGATGCCCATGACCGTGTCACCGAACATTTGGATGAGGCGACGGTAGGAGTCCCACGCGAAACGCGCATCCCCCGAAGTTTCAGCCAGCCCCTCAACGGACTTGTCACTCAACCCAATGTTTAAGACGGTGTCCATCATGCCCGGCATGGAGAACTTCGCTCCCGACCTGACGGACACGAGCAGTGGGTCGTCCGGGTCTCCCAGCTGACGACCCATCTGGTCTTCAACCTTGCGGAGCTCTTTAGTTACCTGGGTGTCCAACTGTGCGGGGGATTCCCCATTCTTCAGGTAGAAACGGCAAGCCTCCGTGGTCACCGTGAAACCTGCAGGCACAGGCAGTCCCAAGCGGGTCATTTCCGCCAGGTTCGCGCCCTTGCCTCCAAGCAGATCCTTCTGTTCTTTGTCACCCTGAGTAAAGTCGTATACGTATTTGACCATTTAGTAGATCGGCCTCCGTGTTAACTGGTTCGCGCCCTTGCGACGCACCCGGCCAGTTTACCAAGTGCGAGCAGAAACGAACCGGCGCAAATCGGCATACCCAAGCCAAAACGGCGCCGCCCACTGTAAAGCCGGTCACAGCTACAACCGTAGGCAAAGCCCGCGTATACGGCGGGCCTGCCTTTCGTCAAGAAAAGACGAGTCAGACGGTGACGTGTTTCTTCCCGTCGAACGTGAACTCTTGGTCGTCCCCTTCACCCTCCACGTCAATCCTCACGGTGTCACCCGGCTTGATGGCGCCGAACAGGATCTGTTCAGAGATGGCGTCCTCAATGTCACGTTGAATGGTGCGACGTAGAGGCCTAGCACCCAAAACGGGGTCGTAGCCACGCTTCGCTAGCAGCTCCCGCGCCCCATCCGACAGCTCAATGTCCATGTCTTGGTCGTGCATGCGTTCCCGCAAGCGGCCGATCATCAAGTCCACAATCTGACGGATGTCGTCTTGGGTGAGCGGCGGGAAGACGACGACTTCGTCCACCCTGTTGAGGAACTCTGGGCGGAAATGCTGCTTCAACTCTTCGTTGACCTTCGCCTTCATGCGCCCATAGTCGTGAGTCATGCTCTCCGTGGACTGGAACCCTGTGAGCACGGCCTTGTTGATGTCGCGCGTGCCCAAGTTGGTGGTCATGAGGATGACCGTGTTCTTGAAGTCGACCATGCGACCCTGAGCGTCCGTCAAACGGCCCTCTTCCAAAATCTGGAGTAGGGAGTTGAAGATGTCTGGGTGGGCCTTCTCGATCTCATCAAACAGGACCACTGAGAATGGGCGGCGACGAACCTTCTCCGTCAACTGGCCACCCTCGTCGTAGCCAACATAACCGGGAGGGGCACCAAACAGGCGGGAAGCCGTGTGCTTCTCAGAGAACTCTGACATGTCCATTTGGATGAGGGCGTCCTCGTCCCCGAACAGGAACTCGGCCAACGTTTTCGCCAACTCCGTTTTGCCGACGCCGGTGGGGCCCGCAAAAATGAAGGAGCCACCAGGCCTCTTCGGGTCCTTCAAACCGGCCCTAGACCTACGAATGGACTGGGACAAGCTCTTCACAGCGTCCGTCTGACCGATGATCCGCTTGTGCAGCTGGTCTTCCATGTTGATTAGCTTCGCCGCTTCAGTTTCGGTGAGCTTCACAACGGGGATGCCGGTAGCCATCGCGAGAACTTGGGCGATCTCGTCTTCCGTGACCTCTAGGATCTCGGCGTCACCCTCACCCTGCCACTCACGTTCTTTCCTCTGGCGCTCCTCAGTGACCTTCTGCTCCTCGTCCCGCAGTTTCGCTGCGGCCTCAAAGTCCTGCCCGTCGATCGCGGCTTCCTTCCGCGTGCGCAGCTCGCTGATCTTCTTGTCCAGCTCACGCAGCTCAGGTGGCGCCGTCATGCGGCGGATGCGCAGCCGCGCCCCCGCCTCATCCATCAGGTCGATCGCCTTGTCTGGAAGGAAACGGTCAGACACGTACCGGTCCGCAAGCGAGGCTGCGGCCTCAATCGCCTCATCCGTGATGACGACGCTGTGGTGAGCTTCGTAGCGGTCACGCAAGCCCTTCAGGATGTCGACGGTTTCTTCCATCGTGGGCTCATCCACCGTCACAGGCTGGAACCTACGCTCCAACGCTGCGTCTTTCTCAATGTGTTTACGGTACTCATCCAAAGTGGTGGCACCGATCGTTTGGAGTTCGCCGCGTGCCAGCATTGGTTTGAGCATTTGGGCGGCGTCGATGGAACCTTCAGCGGCGCCCGCGCCGACCAGCGTGTGCACCTCGTCGATGAAGACAATGATGTCGCCGCGGGTGCGGATCTCTTTCAGCACCTTCTTCAGGCGTTCCTCAAAGTCACCCCGGTAGCGCGACCCCGCGACCAGTGACCCCATGTCGAGGCTGTAAATCTGGCGTTCCTTAATGGTTTCGGGTACGTCGCCGCGGATGATCGCTTGCGCCAGTCCCTCAACAACCGCGGTCTTGCCGACACCCGGCTCACCGATGAGCACAGGGTTGTTCTTGGTGCGGCGGGACAGCACCTGCATGACCCGCTCCATCTCCGTTTTCCGGCCGATGACGGGGTCCAGTTTCCCTTCGCGGGCGTTTTGGGTCAGGTTCGTCCCAAACTGTTCGAGGAGGGCCGAAGTTCCACGGTCCCGGTCCCGCACGGGGGAGCCTCCCGAAGACACGGCCTCACGACCGTCCCCTTGAGTGCGGTAGCCCTGCAGCAACTGCATGACTGCCTTACGGATCTTCGACGGGTCAGCACCCAGCTTGTGGAGGACCTGTGCGGCGACCCCGTCACCCTCTTTCAGCAGTCCGAGCAGCAGGTGCTCAGTGCCGATGTAGTTGTGCCCCAACTGGAGGGCTTCCCGGAAGGACAGTTCGAACACTCGCTTAGCGCGCGGCGTGAAGGGGATGTGACCTTCAACAGGCTTTTCACCTTCACCGATGAGCTCCACGACAGCGCCACGCACGTCCTCTAACTTGAGGCCCGACATTTCCATGGCTTTCGCCGCCACCCCATCACCTTCGTGGATGAGGCCGAGCAGCAGGTGCTCGGTGCCGATGTAGTTGTGCTTCAGTCCCCGCGCTTCTTCCTGCGCGAGCACGATCACCCTACGAGCGCGATCCGTGAAACGTTCGAACATCGTTTCCCCCTAAAGATTCCCAGCGCAAAACTTGCGCACCGCCTAGCCTAGGGCTGGCGCGCGAAACTCGCTGCATTTTTTCGCTAAAGGCGTTCCCGCCCTGTGTCACTTACCGCTTCTGGTCTCTCGCGTGTCAACAATCACTGTGAACGGGCCACTGTTGGTGAGTGAGACGTCCATCATCGCCCCGAACACTCCCGTTGAAACGGTGAGACCCCGCGCCCTCAACTCCGCCACGACAGAGTCAACCAGTGGTTCGGCGACGGGGCCCGGCGCGGCGTCCGACCACGACGGTTTTGTTCCCTTCCGGGTCCGCCCGTAGAGAGTGAACTGGGAGATGACGAGGACGGGCGCCCCCGTATCTTCCACGGACCTCTCTCCCTCCAAGATTCTCAATGTTGCGATCCGGCGGGCCAGACGCGTCGCGTCCTCGGGCGAATCTTCTTTATGAACCCCGACGAGTGCGACCAGCCCCTCACCGTCGAACCCACCCACGACCTCACCGTCGACGGTGACGCTGGCCCCGTTCGCGCGTTGCAGTACTGCTTTCATCTTTTGGCCCCCGGACCGGTGGTGCGAATGTCGGGTTTGTCGGCTGCTAACCTGCGCAGGCCAACTCCGGGCCGCTCTGTTGGAGAGTGGTCACTCTTGCCATCCACGGGGACGATCACCTCTTGAGCGGCATCAACCCCGTCGACGCTCACCTGTTCGCTTGGGTTGAGGTTCCGTTTCATTAGTGCGAGGGCGATTGGGCCCAACTCCCAGTGTTCCGCGACGGAGGTGACGTGCCCGACTTGGCGGCCATTCAAGGCGACGGCTGCGCCCTCTTCTGGGAGGCCAGCGCCGGAGCCATCCAAGTGGAGGAAGGTGAGGCGCCTCGGGGGGCGCCCTAGGTTCACGATGCGGGCAACCGACTCTTGGCCCCGGTAGCAGCCTTTTTCTAGGTGAACTGCTGAGCGCAGCAGGTCCAGTTCTGCCGGCATGGCGCGGTCATCCACTTCGAACTTGGACAGGGGTCGCCACGCAGCGACCCTAGTCGCGTTCGCGGCTAGAACCCCAACTGGGCTAAGCGGGTTGGGCTGGGAGGTGAGAAGGTCGATGAACTCGCCCGCCCACTTCTTCGGTAGCACGTAGAGGCGGAACTGGTGGAGGCGAGAGGGGTGGTTGCCAGTGAAGTATTGGGCTCCCCCCTTCGTGACCCCCGGCCACGGGTCAACCCATTGGACCCCACCATGATCGGCAACCCAAGCACCCAGGTCATTAGCTGGGCTCGAAATGTTCTTGGCTGACGCTGAGGCCTCTTGGTCTACTGCCTCGTTGTCGGTTGCGAAAGCAACGAACTCTTGGCTCACATCTTCCACTTCAACACGCATCATGAACCGCATAGAGTCCAGGAAGTCCGCGAGCCCGACCGCATCCTGCGGGTCGGTGACCAGCCAGGTTGTGTCCCCGTCGTCTTTCACCGCCATCTGGAACTCGATGCGCCCCTGAGGGTCGAGCAGCAGAGCCTCAACAGAGTCATCGGGGGAGAGCCCGGTCAGCACTTGGCTGAAGAGACTAGTGAGCCAGGAGGACCGGTCCACGCCTGTCACCTTCACCACGCCGACGGGCCCCAAGTAGGTGAAACCTTGACCGGCCTCGTACTTCTCTTGTTCGTCGGCGACCCACCCGTAGTGGAGGGGAAGACCGGTGAAGGGGCCCTCCTCAGCAACCACTGCACCCGCTTCTTCCAGTCGCGGGGGTATCGGATTTGCGGTCACGAAGTTCGAGGACGATGGAACGTGCGTTTCGATGCTGGTGTCGTTGTTCAACAAAGGAGTGTTTTCGTCTCCATCTAAGGTTAGCTTTTGCTGGCGCGGCGTAGGCGACCAGTCATTTCGACCTCATAGTCGCCTTGTTCGGGGTCTTCGAGGGATTCGGACGCCCACATGAGTTCCCCACCGACAAGGCCGAACATGCGGGAGAAATAGTTGGCGGGCCGGGTTCCGGGTGCGCGGACGACCCCGTCGGAGGCCAGTTGGATGCGGGGCCCCATGGCAACTCCCGCCCACAGCACCGCAAACCCTTCAGTGTTGGAGGAGACGACGCGCAGGTTACGTGGCTCGTCTGGCCCCGCAGGCACAGTCGCCAGCGGAGTGTCGACCTTCCAGTACAGGCTTTCTTCAACGAGCAGGTCGCCCGCTTGGATCCGGTCCATGCCCGTTTCAGCGTCCCACATGGGGTCGAAGTCCTCTTCGAGGATTCCTTCGAACGTTTGGATACGCATGAACAGCTGGTCGTCAACGATCTGGGCGTCAATGTTTTGGAGGACGGGTAGGGAAAAGCTTCCCTCTTCACCCTCTTGCGTGACTATTCGGGTGCCCCAGCCTTGCCAGGGGCCGATCAGCCACGCCAAAGATCCGAGGCTCAGGGGCAGGTCGCTTGGTATTTCAAACATGAGGCAAGCGTAACGCGAAAAGGCCGCGAGGAGGATGTTGCCCGCATGGGTTCGCGGGACCAGCGCTCGCGGGCTCGGCCCGGGCGACAGCGTGAGGACCTCCCCCACATTGGGGGTGAACATCTGTTAGCACCATGCGTGACGTGGCGGAATGGGTTAGACTGTAGTCGGCATCGAGTTCTATGCCCCGGGCTCCAACTTCAGCCGCTTCGAGCGGCCTTCGCGCCGACAGGCGCATGGACTCGATGCCATTACTTTGCCCTTTTCCGGTTCCCGCCTCCGCCTGCTTGATCCCAATGCACCACCTACCGTTGCTTACGGCACACTCCCCAAACCGGGATGCCGGCCAGTATTGGTGTCTTTATTCGGGTATCGGCGTGTCGGCTGGGGTTCCGGGGCGCGGGTTTCGGCCTGTTTGTGCGGTTTATGATTTTTGGACAGGGCACTAATAGTGCTTGCTGAATGCGCGCTAAAGACTCAAGTTCATGGGCCTAAAACCGCCCGCCGAATGACCGCGGTGCGCGCGCACGGGCATCAGCGGGGCGCAACCTGCCGCCACCGACTGCGGCTCGGACAAAACCGAGACGACACCAGCGACTTGGCCCAGAAAGGCTCCAAAACAGCCGGCGGCCTAAGGCCACTCAAGGAAAAACCGGGAAAGACGCAAATGCGCCCAGCAAACCGGGACATCAAAGCGATGAAAGCCTAGGTCCCGCCCCCCAACTGAACGCACAGCGAGATTGACACTGTCATCCCACTGCTTTCAACGCTGTACGTTCGGTCGGGGTGCTTGCGGAGTCGTCCGCGTTCGGTCGATGCCATTACTTTGCCCTTTTCGGGTCTCCGCCTCTGCCTATCTGATCCCAATGCGCCACCTACCGTTGCTTACGGTGCACTCCCCAAAGGGGCGCAAGCTGCCACGAAACCCCACTTTTGGGCGCCGCGATGGCAACTTCCTCATGTTTCGCGACATCAGGGGCGCGTCACGCCGACTGGGCCAGCCACCAGCCAAGCCGACACGGATGCGCCGACCTGTCAGTCGCGGAGGATGACCTCGTCGCGTCCCGGCCCAACCCCGATCGCGGAAACCTTGCAGCCGGTCTGCTCCTCAATGAAGGAAATGTAGTCTTGGGCGGCC
>CAYFUO010000081.1:0-1135 GCA_964346255.1 uncultured Actinomyces sp.
CGGTTTGGCGGGCTCTCCCAGTGTCAGACGCTAACACACCATCGAAACCGATGGTCTCCCTTTTCAAACCCCGCCCCAACAGGGCCGCCACCCTCTCCCCATCGGGGGTTAGCGGCGCGTCTATCCAGCCTTGCATCCGCCTAGCCGCGTTCAGCATGGTTTCACCGTGGCGCACCACGTACAGCTCTAGCGGCTTCTTCCCCACCGCTTTTGGACGACTGTCGTCCCGACCCAAAATCGCCACCCGCTTCCATTAGCAACGTTTCGCTCATCCACCCTCCACCCTATCTGGAGACCTCGAAGGTAGGCAGTGAGAAGGCCCGCGGACAAGCCACGGGCCTAGGCGATTGGATGCTAGCGGTTCACGGGAACGTGAACGAAGTCAGCGATGGTGGCGACGTGGGAATGCCATTCCTTCCAGTTGCGCGACCACTCCAAAATGACCGCGCTACCCGTTGGCATGCCCCATTGGATCTCAGATGCTTCACCCTGGCGCACCATGAGCACGGCCGTGGCGGAAATGGTGGGTTCATGCCCGATCACCAAAGATGAATAGCCAGTGGATTCTAAGCGGATCGCCTGAAGGATCTGCTCCGGCGAGCCGCTGTAAAGAACCTGTTCGACCCGCACCTTCGGCATGTTGGCTTCCGTGAGGCCCGCACCCTCGGCCATCGCATCCCAAGTCTGCTGCGCGCGCACGGCCGGAGAGACGAACACAGTGTCCACCTCTTTGATCTGGTCGCTGAGTTTCTTGCCCAACTCCTTAGCTTGCGCCAAGCCTAGGTCCGTCAGGGGTCGCTTGTCCTCTGTTCCCGGGGCGGTTGAGGCAGCTTTTGCATGTCTGGAGATGATCACTGTGTGAGTTGTCATGGCATTACTTTAGTCCATCTTGCGCTGGGGACAGATTAGAGGAGCCCGACCGTGAAGGTAGTATGGCCTTGAACAGAAAGTTGGGTGCATGGCTTTAGCGAAGGGACCTAGAGACCTCATCTGCTCCGCAAGAGAGTGTGAAGCAGACGCGGCGTGGGCTGTAGTCTGGTCCAACCCGAACCTACATTCTGGGCGCACGAAGACGTGGTTGGCGTGCGACGAGCATCGAGACTTCCTGAAACAGTATTTGGCGTACCGGGACTTC
>CAYFUO010000081.1:1145-9027 GCA_964346255.1 uncultured Actinomyces sp.
GCGCCCCCAGCTTGGATGGACGCCCGAAGACTAACGAACTTCTACTAGCTCCAAGTAGTCGTAGTCCCATAAATCTTCATCCCCCTCGGGCAGCAACAGGACCCTTTCGGGGTTCAGCGCTTGCACGGCTCCCGGGTCGTGGCTCACTAGAACCACCGCGCCCTCGTACGAGTCGAGGGCGTCTAGCACCTCCGCGCGGGACGCGGGGTCCAGGTTGTTGGTCGGCTCGTCCAACAGGAGCACGTTGGCGCCCGAGACCACTAGCGTCGCTAACGCGAGCCGGGTCTTTTCCCCACCGGAAAGCACAGAAGTGGGTTTTGCCAAGTCATCAGCGGTGAACAGGAACTGCGCCAACACCGAGCGTAGCTCCGTGTCGTCGAGCCCTAGTGCGTGGCGGCGCATGTTCTCCTCCACTGTCGCTGCCCCGTCCAAGGTCTCGTGTTCTTGGGCGTAGTAGCCGAGCTTCAACCCGTAGCCTTCTTCAACCGTTCCGCTGTCGGGGACGTCAATACCTGCCAGCAATCGCAGGAGGGTTGTTTTCCCCGCACCGTTTTCGCCGAGGACCACCACCTTCGCTCCCCGGTCTATCGCGAGGTCCACCCCAGCAAAAACCTCTAGGCTTCCGTAGGCTCTCGACAGCCCCGAGGCCGACAGAGGAACCCGCCCGCACGGCTCGGGAGTGGGGAACCTGAGGCGCGCCACCTTCTCTTGGCGATCCTCCTCACCCGCTTCTTCGCGCAGGGCTTCAGCGCGTCGCAGCATTTGTTGGGCGGCAACGGCTTTCGTTGCTTTCGCCCGCATCTTTTCACCCTGCAGTTGTAGGGCTGCTGCCTTCCGGAGCGCGTTCGCCCGCATTTTCTTGCGCCGCCGCTCATCGTCACTTCTGGCCTGCAGGTATTGGTCCCAGCCCATGTTGTACACGTCTAGGGTGGAACGAGTCGCGTCCAAGTAGAACACCCGGTCGACGGTCCCCCGGATCAGCCCGACGTCGTGGCTGATGACCATCACCCCACCCTTGTAGGTGCCCAGGAAATCGCGTAACCAAACGATGGAATCGTGATCCAAGTGGTTTGTGGGCTCGTCGAGGAGGAGAGTATCCGCTTCAGCGAAGAGGACCCTAGCCAATTCCACCCGCCGCTTCTGACCGCCGGAAAGCTCTCTGAGAGGTTTGGTGAGCATGTCGTCTCCGAGGCCGAGAGCCGCAGCGATCTGGGCTGCCTCAGCCGACGCCGCCCACCCACCACTCTGGGTGAACTGGTGATCCAGCCGAACATATCGCTCCATGGCCTTGATTTGGCGGGCGCCGGTCGAGTTTCCCATCTCCCATTCCGCTTTGCGGATCCGCTGGATGACCTTATCCAAGTCCCGCACCGACGTGATGCGGGCATGCACGGTCTGATTCCCGTCTCCTTCTGTGGTGTCCTGGGGTAGGTAGGCGACGCCACCTGAACAGTGGATGGTCCCACCCATTTCTGCGACCCCAGAGTCTTTTTCCCCGGCGAGAAGCCGCATCATCGTGGTCTTCCCAGCACCGTTGCGGCCCACCAAGCCGACCTTCGCCCCTTTGGGCACGGTGAATGAAACTGGGCTGACCAGGGAGCGCGCGCCAATCCGCAAAGAAAAGTCATGAACAGAGATCACGAAGGAGAGCTTAGTTGGAGGCCGCGCCACTGCCCCATCCGCCCGTCTCTAAGTGACGCCTCTAACCATCTCCCCGCCGACTCGTTGGCCCAACTCAGCGGTCTAGATTTCGCTCCTAAGCCTTCGCTGGCAAGATAGACGCGTGAGAATCAACCGGATGCACGTGACCATGTCCTACGCGGTTTTGGCGTCCCTTTTTGTGTCAGCTCTTCTAGTGTCGAACATTGCTGCCACGAAACTGATTGCCGTTGAGGTTGGGCCTTGGACGCTGATCTTCGACGGCGGAGCGGTACTGTTCCCTCTCACCTACGTCTTAGGGGACGCGCTTGCAGAGGTGTACGGTTTCGCGCGCACCCGCGTCGTCATCCTCCTTGGACTCGTTGTCTCCGCGGTGGCCTCGCTTGTCCTATTGGCTGTTCAGTTCGCTCCGCCCGCCGACGAATACGCTCACCAAGACGCTTTTGAGGCCGTCCTAGGTTTCGTGCCCCGCATCGTCGTCGCCTCCTTACTTGCCTACCTTGTAGGACAACTGTTGAACGCTTACGTCCTCGTCAAGATAAAGGCCCGGCACGAGGGCTCTCCCCTGTGGATTCGCCTGCTCGGTTCCTCTGCAGTCGGAGAGGGGGCGGACACCTTGGTGTTCTGCACTGTCGCGTTCGCGGGTGTCCTTACCGGCGCTAACTTCTGGAACTACGTCCTAGTCGGGTACCTATACAAGATGACGTTTGAAACGGTCTTGCTTCCCGTCTCCTACGCGGTGATCGCCCGCGTGCGAAGATTGGACTCCGAGGTCTAGCGGAGCCTCGTTCGTCAGGTCACCGGCGCCCGCTCGCAGTGTCTCGATGGTGTTACCCGGCCCTGACACTGCTGGGGGAGCGCCGCTGCAGGAAGCATCCGATCCCTATCGAAGGGAAGAACCTGAGTCTCGTCACTTTTCAATCCTTGGGCCCTCGCTTAGGTGTTTTAGCTTGTTTGCAGAGTTTCGTTTGGTGAAAAGGGCGCTGACTGGACCCTTGGTGAGGCGCGGCCTGCAAGTTCGTTCGGGACCGCTGAAGTTTACGAAGCAGGGAAGAATCGACCTGCTGTGTGCGGGCGTCCTCTTGCCCAGCCGCGCGAGCACTAAGTTTTCACCCCAACCTCGTCTGTACCCCAAGTGAACACACAGCAAAGATTACGGCCTCAGCCCACTGTTTCCGCTCGTGTGCGTTCACTTTGGGGTGATTCTGGGCTCGAGTGCGCCCGGATTCACCCAACCTAGGCGGCCTGCGGTAGTGGTTTCGGCGGCACCACATAGGCAAGTACGGTTAACAACGCGACGGTGGACCCGTCGAGTCTTCGAAAGGGGAACTCATGAACAACTGGCTGGCGGTCAAAGTGAACCCAGAGCTGATGACGACTTGGCCTGAACGCCTGAGTCCCTTCCCCCCTTTCGCGAAGGCAGAGGCTGACAGAGAAGAAAGCGAGCAGGGGGTGGCAGGGCGTACCGCGACGGCCGTGCCGGAAATCCGAGAGGGCGGCGCTCCAGACCGTGGTTTCCAAGTCGGCTCCCGTCTCGACGGGGCCCTAGGTAGAACTGGGACCCTTTACACTCCCCACGGAGAGATACGCACGCCAGCGTTCATACCTGTGGGGACGCTCGCCAACGTCAAGGGCTTGGTGCCGGAGATGGTCGTCGGGGCTGGAGGTCAGGCGATGCTCGCAAACGCCTACCACCTTTACCTACAGCCGGGAGCGGACATCGTGGATGAGGCGGGGGGACTTGGGGCCTTCATGGGCTGGCCCGGTCCAACGTACACCGACTCCGGTGGTTTCCAAGTGCTATCCATGGGCGCCGGCTACAAGAAAGTGTTGAGCGCCGAATTCGCCTCGAAGAAGGACGAGGACGTCAAGACGTCTCTCGCGGCGGTCGAAGAATCGAAGGCGGCGGTAGATGAGGACGGCGTAACCTTCCGCAGCCACCTAAACGGGGACCTCCACCGGTTCACCCCCGAGATTTCCATGCGCGTGCAACACCAGCTGGGCGCGGACATCATGTTCGCGTTCGACGAACTCACCTCCCTCCTCCACCCCCGCAACTACCAGGAAGAGGCACTCGATCGGACGGAAGCGTGGGCTAGGCGCTGCCTGGCAGAGCACGCGAAACTAACCAAGGCCCGCAGCCACCGCCCCTACCAGCAGTTGTGGGGCGTCGTTCAAGGCGCCGACCACGAAGATCTCCGCAGGAAAGCCGCCAAGGACCTAGCGGACATGGAAGTCGACGGCACGTCTTTCGACGGGTTCGGCATTGGTGGGGCGCTCCGCAAAGAGGACCTACAGGAGATCGTGGGTTGGGCAACCTCCGAACTGCCAGAAGACAAGGGCAGGCACCTGCTGGGAATCTCCGAGCCGATAGACCTGTTCGAGGCCGTTGAGGCGGGCATTGACACCTTCGACTGCGTGAACCCCTCCAGGGTCGCGCGCAACGGGGCCGTCTACGCGCCGACCGGCAGGTACAACATCACCAACGCGCGCTTCAAAGCGGACTTCACGCCCCTAGTGGAGGGGTGCGGCTGCTACACGTGCACCCACCACACCCGCGCTTACGTCCGCCACCTATTCAAATCGAAAGAGATCCTAGGAGGGACGCTAGCCACCATCCACAACGAGTGGTTCACGCTCTCCCTAGTGAACGCGATCCGCCACTCCATCGAGGAAGGCGCCTTTTACGAGTTCCGGGAAGAGGTCCTCACACGGTTCTACGGGGGTCGGTGCTAGACATTGAACCCGATGGCGCGAAGCTGGTCGCGCCCATCCGGAGTGATGCACTCAGGCCCCCACGGGGGTAGCCACACCCAGTTCACGACCACGTCTTCACTGAACCCGGACAAGACCATCAAGGCTTGACGTTCAATGACGTCGGTGAGTGGGCAGGCCGCGGAGGTGAGCGTCATGTTCAACTGGATCGAGTTGTCTTCACCGATGATCACGCCGTACACGAGGCCCAAGTCGACGATGTTGATTCCCAGTTCAGGGTCGATCACGTCGCGCAGGACTTCTAGGACCTCCTCGCCGGAGAAGTTCCCCTCCTCAACCACTTCGATTTGGACGCCCGCATCAGCCTGCGGTTCAGGTTCCTTGGTGGGCTCCACGAACTGTTGTGCCGGTGGCTCCATCATCGGGTTGTAACCGTCACTTGTTTGGCTCACTTGCTTACCCTTCGTTTTCAGCTTGGACGTTGTAACCCAGTTGGGCCAGCACGTCGCGGACCGCGTACCATCCGAGCAGAGAACACTTCACCCGGTTCGCGAACTTTGATGTGCCCTCAAGGGACGCCGCATCCTCAAGGGTGTCCAACACGTCATCGGACACTCCCTTTCCGCGGGAGTGCATCATTTCGTACATTGCCGCGTACTTGACGGCCGCCTCTTCGACGGTCGCCCCGAGCAGCATTTCGCTCATCATGGACAGGGACGCTTGAGAGATGGAACAGCCGTCCCCCTTCCATGCCAAGGACGCGATCTTGCCGTCCTCGTCCACCTCCAACCCCAGTGTCACCTCATCCCCGCAGGTTGGGTTCACTTGGAAGGAAGTGACTGGGAACTGGTCCACAGCCCCCTTCCCGCTCTTCAGCTTGGAGTGGTCCAAAATGATCTGTTGGTAGAGCGATTCGAAGCTCACTTTCCACCTCCGAAAAACTTTTGCACTTGGGTCAGCCCCTCCAAAAACTGGTCCACCTCTTCGTGAGTGGTCGTGACACCCACCGACGCCCGCGACGAGGACCTCACGCCGAAGAACTTGTGTAGGGGGATCGCGCAGTGGTGGCCCACCCTCACCGCCACGTCATTGAAATCTAGGACCTGTCCCACGTCGTGGGGGTGGACGCCCTCCACTTCAAACGCCACCACACCCAGGCGGTCCTCTAAGTCGGTGGGCCCAAGAATCCTCACGCCCTCCATGTCTTTCAGGCCCTCAACCAAGTGTTTGGTGATGTCCTTCTCGTGGGCTGCGACCCGGTCCATGCCGAACTCACTCAAATAGTCAAGGGCCATCGCCCACCCCACCGCCTGAGCGATCGGCTGGGAACCCGCCTCAAACTTGAGGGGAGGGGCCTGGAAGGTCGCAGAATCCATGCTCACATCCGTAACCATGGACCCCCCGGTCAGGACCGGGGGCATCGCTTCCAACAGCTCTTTTCTGCCCCACAACGCGCCGATCCCCGTGGGGCCCAACATTTTGTGCCCGGAAAACACGGCGAAGTCGACACCCAGGTCCACCACGTCGATGGGTAGGTGAGCGGAAGACTGACACGTGTCCAACACGGTGAGGGCGCCAACTTCTTTGGCTTTCTCCACTATTGGTTTCACGGGCGTAACCGCACCTGTCACGTTGGACGCGTGCGTGAACGCGACCACCTTCGTGTTGTCCGTGACCCGGTCCAAAGTGTCTAGGTCGATCCGACCGTCTTCAGTCAGGTCCAGCCACGCCAGCTCCGCACCCGCACGCTTCGCTAACTGCTGCCACGGGACTAGGTTCGCGTGGTGTTCCGCCCGGGTGACCACGATCCGGTCGCCGGGGCCCACTTTGAAACGCTCAGCCTCTCCGCCGCCAAGACCGTCGGACGCGTTCCCCATTGCGGCAGCGACCAGGTTGATCGCCTCCGTCGCGTTTTTCGTCCACACGACCTCATCGGTTTCCCCCCCGACGAAGGCTGCGACGGTGGCTCGGGCGTCCTCGTACGCCTCAGTCGCCTCATCCCCCAACAGGTGAGTGTTGCGGTGAACAGCGCCGTTAGAGTCCCGGTAGAAGTCAGTTTCCGCTTGGATCACGCAGGAAGGCTTCTGGCTGGTCGCTGAAGAATCCAGGTAGACGATGGGGTTCCCTCCCCTACCCGTCTTGTTGAGCACGGGGAAATCCTTTCGGATCGCAGCCATCTCAGCGTCCGAGAAGCCCTTAGCGCCCACGCTTCCAGCGTCAGCCATTCTGCCTTCCAATCACGTGTTGCGAACCCCTACTCGGCTTCAGCGAGGTAGCGGTCGTAGCCTTCTTCTTCCAGTCTTTCAGCCAGTTCAGGGCCGCCCTGTTCGGCGACGCGCCCGTTCACGAACACGTGCACGAAGTCCGGTTTGATGTAGCGCAGGATCCGCGTGTAGTGGGTGATCAGCATGATCCCCGTGTTGTCCCGCTCGTGAACCAAGTTCACCCCGTCAGACACGATGCGCAAGGCATCAATGTCGAGTCCCGAGTCAGTTTCGTCAAGGATCCCGTACTTGGGTTTGAGAAGCTCCATTTGGAGGATCTCCAAACGCTTCTTCTCACCCCCGGAAAACCCAACGTTGACGTCGCGCTCCGCGAACTTCGCGGGCATACGCAGGTCTTCCATCGCGGCCCGCACGTCCTTCACCCACTGGCGCAGGGCGGGCGGGTGACCGTCGATCGCGGTTTTAGCGGTGCGGAGCAGGTTCGAAACGGAAACGCCAGGCACCTCCACCGGGTACTGCATCGCTAAGAACAGTCCGGCACGCGCCCTCTCGTCCACGTCCATCTCCAACAGGTTTTCCCCGTCCAACCACACTTCACCGGAAGTGATCTCGTAGCCGGGGTGACCCATGAGTGCGTAGGCGAGCGTCGACTTGCCACTACCGTTTGGCCCCATGATCGCGTGGATCTCACCGGGGCGAATCGTCATGTTGACGCCACGCAGAATCTGCTTCACACCCTCAGGGGTCTCAACGGACGCGTGAAGGTCTTTGATGACCAGCTCTTTTGCTTCGCTCATTTCGTGTTTTCTTTTCCTCGTCAAACTGTTAGTTCTGGCTGGCCATCTGGGCAACATAGTGCTCCAGTAGACCCTCAACCTTGTCCAAAATGTCCTGTTGCAAGTCGCGGATGCCGATCGTGTTCAAAACTTCCGCGAAGAAGCCGCGCACCACTAGGCGCCTAGCCTCCAACTCTGGGATGCCGCGGCTCATCAGGTAGAACAGCTGCTCATCATCGAACCGGCCGATGGCGGAAGCGTGACCCGCACCCTCAATGTCACCATCCTCAATCTCTAGGTTAGGCACAGAGTCGACGTGAGCACCTTCAGTGAGAATGAGGTTCCGGTTCATCTCATAAGTGTCCGTGCCGTCAGCGTCCCCACCGATCAGGCAGTCACCGATCCAAACGGCTTGCGCACCCTTACCCTGCAGCGCACCCTTGTACGTGGAGCGCGTGAAACACTTCGCTTCCGTGTGATCCATGAACACCCGGTTCTCAATGTGCT
>CAYFUO010000082.1:0-3792 GCA_964346255.1 uncultured Actinomyces sp.
ACCATCACGGAGATGAGGGTGATGGTGGAGTCAGACACCCACGCGCGCGTCCCTTGCAGGACGGAGACCAAAACGATCCACACCAGCGCAATGGGGATGAGCCCCTTCCAACCGAGGTTCATGAACTGGTCGTAACGGAAACGCAGGAGCGTGCCGCGGGTCCAGATCAGGAGGAACATGAGTACCCAGATCTTGAAAATCAGCCAGAACATGCCCCACCAGCCGTCGTTCACTGGCGCCCAGTGGGAGAAGGGGAACGGGGCGTGCCAGCCACCCAAGAACATGGTGGCGGCGACAGCGGACACGTTCAACATGTTGATGTATTCCGCCAAGTAGTACCAGCCGAACTTCATCGACGAGTACTCAGTCATGTGACCGGCGACCAGCTCACCTTCAGCCTCAGGCAAGTCGAAGGGTAGCCGGTTGACTTCGCCAACCATCGAAATGATGTAGATGACGAACGCTGGGAACAATGCGAACACCCACCATACGCGCCCCTGGGAGGCAACGATTTCTGAGGTGGACATGGACCCTGACATGAGGAACACGGACACGAGGGCGAGGCCCATCGAGAGTTCGTAAGAAATGATCTGAGCGGAAGAGCGGACCGCACCATAGAGGGGAAGCGTGGAACGCGCTGACCAACCGCCGAGGACCACCCCATAAACACCGAGGGCCGTGATCGCCAGAATGTAAAGTGCCGCCACGGGCATGTCCGCTACCTGTAGGGGCGTGGAGTGGCCAAACATGGACACGTTGGGCCCGAACGGGATCACCGCTAAGACTGAGAACGCGGCGAACGCCATGATGGTGGGCGCTAAAAAGTACATCACCTTGTCGGCTCGCGACGTCCAAATGTCCTCTTTGAAAAGCATCTTGCCTGCGTCGGCGAGCGCTTGGAACAAGCCCCAGGGGCCAGCAACGTTCGGGCCTTTACGGGTTTGCATCAACCCGAGCCCGCGACGCTCCACCCACAGGGCCATGATGACGGACAGGATCAAGAACAGGACAATGAACACTGCCTTGATCAGGGTCAGCCACCAGTTCGTTTCACTAAAATCGGCAACCGTGTAGTCGGGCACCGCGCTAATAAGTGGGCCCATCACTTAGCCTCCTCCCTCACTGGGGTTATGGTCACTTCGCGACCGGCGAGACCAAGATCGACGAGCAGGCCCTCCCCGAAGGAACACTCCGGAAGCCAAACCACCCCGTCTGGTACCTCACCACTTTCAATGGGGACGGTAACACTGCCGCGTCCCCCAGAAATCTCAACAGTCTGATCTTCGGTGGCACCAAGCGCATCTAAGGAGGCCTTAGAAACGAAGGCGACCGGGACGCGAGCGGAGCCGCGCAAGTCGTCCGCACCATCCAGCATGCGGCCGAGGTCCACCATCACCTTGTGGGAGGCGAGACGGAACTTGCCGGAAGACTTGGCACCTGCACCGTCGCCGTCTAACACTCCACCGGCGACCGCGTCCCAAACGGGCGCGTCCCCACCGGTGATTCCACTTGGGAGAGGAAGCCTAGCGCCACGCCAGATCATCAGCGGGTTCACTTCCTCATACAGGTGGGCGAGAGTGTCAACCTTCAAGTCGACGCCACTCTCATAAGCGATCATGGAAAGAACCTCACGGTCGGGCATCACGAAGGAGGCAATCGACTGGCCGAATGGCCGCAGGCGCCCCTCCCAGTTGATGAATGTACCGTTCTTCTCCGCTGGTGGCGCCACAGGGAACACAACGTCAGCCAGGTCAGTGACCGGGGTCTGACGCACCTCCAGTGCCACCACGAACGGGGTTTCCTCCAATGCCTTCTTAGCTTTATCTGGGTCCACCCAGTCACGCAGGTCCAAGCCGCCAACAACTAGGGCGTTCATTAAGCCCTTAGAGGCTTCTTCAACCATTTGGGCTGCGCTCATACCCTCAGCTGTGGGTAGCTCACCCCAATCCATGGACTCGCGAGCCTCTTCGTCAGCGACGGTCCGCCCAAACGGGAGGACGCGCGGAAGGAGGCCTGCATCGATGCTGCCCCTGTCACCCGACCGGCGGGGAACCCACTGGAGGCGGGCGCCCGTGCGGTCAGCGAGACGCACAACTTCCGTGAGCAGCCCCGGTGTTTGAGCGGCGCGCTCCCCCACCAAGATCACCCCGCCATCAAGGGCTCTCGCAGTGTCTTCGTGCGTGCCACCCTCAGCGATCTGCTGCACTACAGCAACTTCTTCGCCGGGAACCACGGGAATCCACTTGGCGTCCAACTTTTCACTGCCCCGACTGTAGAAGGGGGCAACAGTTGTGACAGCCACGGTGGAAGCGGCCAGTCCCTTGCGGAGCCTCAAGAACAGGGAGCCAATCTCATCTTCCGGTTCGAGGGCGACCAGCAGAACATTGCCCGCCTTTTGCACGTCCTCGTACGTGACCCCTAGGCCACGACCAGCAACGAGCGCGCCGAGGAACTGCTCTTCCTCCGCGCTCTGCCGGCGCCAACGCTCATCAATGTTGTTGGTCTTGCCGACGACGCGAGCGAACTTGGACCACGCCCAAGCGTCCTCGAACGCTTGACGGCCACCGGGTAGGAACCCGATTTCGCCCGTCTCTGCTGCTTTGGCGATTCCCTTCGCAGCAATGTCGAGAGCCTCAGACCAAGACGCGGTGACCAGGTCGCCAGCCGCGTTGCGTACCAGCGGGTACTTGAGCCGATCCTGCTGCTTGTACCAGGGGAAACCGAACCGGTCCTTGTCGGTGATCCATTCTTCGTTCACTTCCGGATCGTTGCCGGAAAGGCGGCGCTTCACTTCGCCGCGGCGAACGTCCGCGCGCACCGCCGAACCCGACGCGTCGTGTTCAGCGACGGTTGGGGTGGATACGAGGTCGAAGGGGCGCGCCTTGAACCTGTAAGTATTCGAGGTGAGCGCGCCGACCGGGCAGATCTGAATGATGTTGCCGGAGAAGTAGGAGGCGAAAGTGCGACCCAACTGGTCCCGATCCGACTGGCGCTCTGGGCCTGAGTAGACCGAAGAGATGATGCCCTCACGGCCGTAGGGGCCAGAAATGTCGGTCCGCTCCGGGCCGTCCACGTCTAACATGTGGAAGCCGAGGACCTCCGCGTCGAAGGAGCCGACCTGCTCACCCATGAAGTTGTGGTCATCCGTCGGTGCGGACCCGCCGCCACGACCCTGCAGGGCAATGAATGGGTCGCCCGGAATCTCTCTAGCGAACCTCACGCAACGCTGGCACAGGATGCAGCGGTCGCGGTCGAGAAGGATCTGGGAGGTGAGGCGCATAGGTTTCGGGAAAACTCGTTTCGCCGAGTAGAACCGGGAAGAGTCCCGCCCTTCCGTCATCGCCTGGTTTTGGAGGGGGCACTCACCACCCTTATCGCAAATGGGGCAGTCCAGAGGGTGGTTTATGAGGAGGAACTCCATCACACCCTCTTGAGCCTTCAATGCCACGTCAGACGTGTACTGGGTGTGAACCTCCATGCCCGGCACGATTTCCATCGCGCACGACGGCTGCGGTTTCGGCATCATCCGCACGTTGCCCGAACGATCCGGCATCGCCACTTCAACGAGGCACTGCCGGCAGGCAGCCACCGGTTTGAGCAGTGGGTGGTCACAGAACCTGGGGATCCGGATCCCCACTTGTTCCGCCGCCCGAATGATGAGGGTCCCCTTCTCAGCGGTTACTTCCCGCCCATCAATCGTTAGGGTGACAAGATCTTTCTGGTCGGTCACTTCGCACCTCCCGAAGCAAAGACTGTCGACTTCTCATACGGGAACGCTTCCCAAGCGGGTGT